>JBKPSF010000319.1:0-2537 GCA_046734875.1 Actinomycetota bacterium
GACGACAACGCGCGCCTGACGGGAGGTTGCACCGACACCGACGGCGACGGCAAACCGGACCGTTGTGAGGAGTACGCCTTGCAGTCCATTCGTGTCACCTCGCTTGCGGACATGGGCCCTGGCGCCATGACACCCCGCCCCCACGTGGGGATCGCCTCCTACGATTCCGTGGTGAACAACCGGGTGGGCTGGGACGTGAGCTTCCACACCAGGGACACGGAGACGTGGCATAGCATCCCGGCCTACGCCTCAGGCAATACCTCCACAAGCGGCGTGGCGGACTACAACGACGGCACCTACGCCTTCCTGGCGAGCGATCCCAACCCGTAGGGTAGGCCGCGGGTGCGCCCCAAGGCGCGCAAGGAGCAAGGATGAGGGCCGGGCCCTAGCTGCCTCGGTCCTCTCTTGCCCTTATACACCGGAGTGCGTGGAAGGGGTATTCTCAGAAGTTCACAGGCACGGCGTTCTGAGAAGTTCGCTGCCTGCAAGCGATATTCATGCAGCGGCACCGAGCTATTCACGGCCGCGGTGCTACGCTTTCCGGAAGCGTTCTAGGAGGCTAAAGATGGGCGAACTAATCAACGTAAACAGCGCCGAGATCTGGGCCGAGCGTCGAGGGCAGGGACCCGACGTCTTGCTCATCGCGGGGCTCGGAGACCCCGCCGAAGCATGGCAGCCACAACTCTACGGGCTCTCGGACCGCTACCTCCTCATCGCCTGCGACAACCGCGGTGCGGGGCGCACGCCGCTGCCCGAGCGAGGCCTCTCGGCGACCGCGATGGCCGACGACGCCGCCGCGCTACTGAGCGCGCTTGAGATCCCTAGCGCCCACGTCGTCGGCTTCTCGATGGGAGGCGCCATCGCCCAGGAGCTGGCCCTTCGGCATCCCGAGCTGGTCCGCAGACTCGTCCTCGTGAGCACGTACGCTCGCCCGGATGCCCTCTGGCGTGCCCAGCTCAACTTCTGGCGCTGGCTGGCAGAGGTAGCGCCTAGCGAGCGTGCCTTCTTGGAGGAGGCCTTCTTCACCTGGGTCTACACGCCTCGCGCGCCAGCAAAGCCGTGCTGTCTCCAGATTACGGCGTGAAGATCGTTGCGACCTGGTGCTCGCTTACCTTGCCTCGATCGGGAGCCAAGACGAAGTTGGAGGTCAGCAGGCCGCTGGCGCCCTCGAAGACGCCCTCGCCACCGTCGATTCTCCAGATGACCGAGCCGTGGAGCAGGCTGGGGTCGGGGCTCGGGCCCAGGAAGCCCTCGCCCACCGTGCTGATGTGTACGGCGTCGCCTCCGCTACCCACCGCGATCCGACCCGCCTCGGTGAACGCTGTCTCACTGCTGAAGGTTACGTCCGTCTCGTAGGTGACGCCGCCGCTCAGCAAGCGGGCGATGGCGCTTTCGGCACCGGCGACCTCGACGGTGACGTCCTCGCTTTGGCCTTTCACTTTCACCCGTGGTGGGTCCCCCTCGGGTGGCGTCGCCTCCCCTCGGAGACGGATAATTGCCACGACACGCTGCATCTGCCCTCCTTCGGTCGTTTCCACAGGCAGCCCTCTCACGCCCGGCACGGCGCTCCCTCGGTCCGGGGGTTCGTCCGGCCCCTGCTGCGCGGTAGCCAGCTAACGGTCGACGTTCGTATCGAGGAACTGCCCAGCCGAGTATATCCCGACTTTCCGCACCCTATTTTGCGCCCTTTGAGAGTTTAATGATTCTCCTGTAAAACAGCGTCTATCGATGGTTTGTTGATGCCGGTGAGGAGGCTCGATTGGGACTCGGGAGAGCCTGAATTGTGGTCCAATGGAAGCGTATTTGTGGGGCCGAGCGAGCCTACTTCGATGGATCCTAGCCCACATACCCCACTCCAACAAACCACCGGTAAGAAGTTCGCCCTTTCACTCGCTCGTGGTAATGAAGAAAGCGAGGGCGAACCCCAAGGTAGTTACGAGGCCAACCTGCTTCCCGCCGTACTTGAACGCCTCCGGCATCATCGTGTCGGCCAGCATGGTTAGCAGTGCTCCACCCGCGAATGACTGAACGAAGGCGATCGTCGCTCCAGAAGCCCCATCGAAGAAGGCATAGCCAGCTAGCGACGAGATCGCACTAACCACGGTGACCAACACCCACAGACTCAGGATCCTCTGGTGTCGCCAGCCGCTCTTTGACAACCCGGCGGTGGAGGAGAGCGCCTCGGGCAAGTTGGAGAGGAACACTGCGACGAGCATGGCGACGCTCACGCCACCGCTGCCCAGCAACGATAGGCCGAGCACGATCGACTCGGGGATACCATCAAGCACTGTGCCCAGCAAGATCGCTAGGCCCGACCCAGCGTCCTGCCCCCCGGCCGCGCTTTTCCTACCCTCTCCTCCCATGCGGTCGATGGCGAGGTCCCCGAGGTAGAAGGCGAGGGAGCCAGCCAACAGCCCGAGCCCCACTGCCCCGCTCCCTCCGCCCGTACCGAAGGCGTCTTCGACGAGCTCGTAGGCAACGGCGCTGATCAGGACGCCCGATCCGAAGGCCATGACGAGACCCAGCGGGCGCAACCC
>JBKPSF010000320.1:0-6821 GCA_046734875.1 Actinomycetota bacterium
GCGGTAAGGGAACGTTACCGGTTCTACTCCTTCGGGGACGCGATGCTCCTCCTCGACGGCGGGCGGCGACGGTAGCGGCGCCCGTATCCATAGAGGTCGTCGCGCGCGACGAAGAGGCGCGCGCCGGCATCTTACGCACGCCGCGAGGTGCCGTCGAGACGCCCGTTTTTATGCCCGTCGGGACCAAGGGGACCGTCAAAGGCCTCACGCCCGGTGATTTGCGTGGGGTCGGGGCCGGCATCGTGCTCGGGAACACCTATCACCTGTACCTGAGACCGGGTTCGGACCTCGTAAGGGATGCCGGGGGGCTCCACACCTTCATGGGCTGGGATGGCCCAATCCTCACGGACTCCGGCGGTTACCAGGTCTTCTCGCTCGCCGAGACGCGGCGCATCTCGGAGGAGGGCGTCGAGTTCGCGTCGGTCTACGACGGTTCGCGGCACGTTTTCACGCCGGAGCTAACGACCAGGGTCCAGGAGGATCTGGGAGCGGACATCGCCATGGTACTGGACGAGTGTCCGCCGGCCAACGCTGCCCACGAATACCACGTGGACTCGCTGAATAGGACGGCGCGGTGGGCGGCGCGGTGCAAGGAGGCTCACGGGAAAGAGAATCAGGCACTCTTCGGCATCGTGCAGGGCGGACTGTATCCGGATCTCAGGGACGAGAGCCTCGGGCTCACGGTCGAGATCGGGTTCGACGGCTACGCCGTGGGTGGCCTTTCGGTGGGGGAGTCGAGAAGAGAAATGCTCGAGACGCTGGCACTCACTGCGCCCAAGCTGCCCTCAGGCAAACCGAGATACTTCATGGGCATTGGCGATCCCGTCGGAATCCTGCAGGTCATAGCGCTAGGGGTGGACATGTTCGACTGTGTGCTCCCGACGCGTCTGGCCCGCCACGGTGCTGCCCTTACGCCGGAGGGCCGACTCAACTTCAAGAACGCCAGGTACCGCACCGACTTCGGACCGCTCGACCCGGAATGCCCTTGCGAGACGTGCGCCGTCTACAGCAGGGCCTACCTGGCGCACCTCGTGCGGGAGAACGAGCTGCTGGGCCACAGGCTCCTCACGCTGCACAATGTCAGGTTCACCGTGGACCTCTGCCGGCGGGCGCGGCGAGAGATAGGGGCCGGCAATTACGCGGCGTGGTCGCGGGCCTGGATCTCGCGCTACACTAACTCCAGTGGTTGAAGCCCTCAGCTATCACCCGTCAGAGCTAGGTGATGCTGTAGGGGGCTTTCTAGGAAGTGGTTCGTTGAGGAAATTTCGATTATCACTCATCCGAATGATGCGCCTGGTGCCGATGCTTGCTAGTGTGGCGTCGTAAGAGTTTAGGCGGGGCCGATCACCCTGCCCTCTATGTGAAGGAGGTAGGCCAAAGCGATGTATGTTGCGGTTAGGCGCTACGAGGGCGTGACCGACCCCCAAGAGGTGGCGCGGCTGGTCGAGGAGGACTACGTGCCCGTCATCAGCGAGATGCCTGGGTTCGTGGCTTATTATTGCGTCGACGCGGGTGATGGCGTGATGGTTTCGACCAGCGTCTTCGAGCATAAGGACGCCGAGGAGCAGTCGACTTTCAGGGCGGGAGAGTTCGTGGCGAAGGATCTGAGCCGCTTGAGCCCAAACCCGCCCCAGGTCACGGCGGGCGAGGTCGTCACATACAAGGCGAAGTAGTGGGCGCTACCTGACGACGCGGCGCATCCAGCCCGGTGGCGGGGATGCCTTCCTTCGGGGCCAAGCAGGTGCCCAGACCGATCAGGAATCGAGTAGTGAGGGCTTGGCGCTGCGAGTAGACTTCTTGTGCTGGACGGAGTAGGACGAGGAAGAATCTGCACAGGAGGGAACGATGAGCGCAAAGAAGTCCACGGGATTCACGGCCGAGGAACGTGCCGCGATGAGGGAGCGCGCCAGAGAGCAGAAGGCGGAAGCGCAGAAAGCGGATGGGGAACGCGCCGTGCTCGCGAAGATCGCCGAGATGCAGGGGCAGGATCGGGCTATCGCCGAGCGGCTCCACGAGATCGTCAAAGCCAACGCGCCAGACCTCTCGCCGAGAACCTGGTACGGGATGCCCGCGTATGCCAGAGACGGCAAAGTCGTCTGTTTCTTCCAGAGCGCCGGGAAGTTCGATACGAGGTACGCGACGTTCAGCTTCAGCGACAAGGCGAACCTCGACGAGGGCGCCATGTGGCCAACCTCCTTCGCGCTCAAGGAGTTGACAGCCACCGAAGAGGCAAAGATCGGCGCGCTCGTCAAGAGAGCGGTGAGCTAAGCCAGCTCCCGCTCAACGGCCGCCTCGGGCGCCCGCCAGGAACGTGGTGCGCCTCCTGCCGACCGCCACGTTGTGGCGCGTATCTACTCTTTGATCATCGATTCGTGCGGCCTGGGCGCGACCACCGTGTCCGTGTGCAGGTGCACGATCTTCCAGGTGCCGTCCTCCAGACGGAAGATTATCGTGACCCTCAAGGGGAAGTCCACGATCTCGTCCCTCTCGCCGACCTTCCCCGTGTGATGCTCCACCCACACCACGTAGGCCAGATGAGGGGTCACCACCCTGGTCACGGTCTCGAAGGCGTCGATCTCGCCTTCGCTGAGGTTGGATGCGGAGCGCTCCATCCTCTGGGCAACATTCTGCCACCCGCGGGCTGGCGGGTCGATAGCGGTGGCGATGGTCACGTCGTCCCTATGGGAGTACAACCCCTAAATGTGTTCGGGATTGCCCTTGCCGAACTCGCGCATCGCTTGCTGGCAGCGTTCGATCGTTCCGTCGAGGTCACCTACGGTGGCCATGTCTCGGGATCACTCCCATCGTCCTGGCGCCCTTTCCCCAAGCGCTACCTGCAGGCAATCGTACTCTATTCATCATAGTGTGTGCAACGCACGTTCTCCCGGGGGTCATTCGAATCTCCGACTATTGTTCTCACGCCTTGAAGGCCTTCGACCATCCGACGATAGCCGGTGGCTCGACGACCTCGACTTGCGCAACGACGGTGCTCCCTTCCTCGCTCCCACGGAAGCATTGCCTGCGAATGAGCCAAGTGATGCTGAAGGGGGCGTTCTGGGAAGTCTGGCGTGTCTGAGAGCCGGGCGGTTGCGCTTCAAGTACCGCCATCTTGGGGCTACAATGCCTCTCACGGAAGTAGAGGAGCTCCGGAGAGCGGCAACCCTCATGCCAGACACGCCACAACCGGTACCTAACGATTCCGCAGGCGACCCCGGTCGGGTTGTCCGCTTCCCCGGGGTGCCCGAACGCGAGGTCACGCGCGGCAACCTGCCCGTCGGCCTCGGCAACCTCGTCGGCCGGGAGCGGGAGATCGCCGAGGTCGGGCGGCTTTTCTCCGAGCGCAGGCTGCTTACCCTCACCGGGCCCGGTGGCTCGGGCAAGACGAGGTTGGCCCTGGCGGCGGCCCGCGGGGCGGCGGGGGGTTACGAAGACGGGGCGTGGTGGGTGGAACTGGCCACCGTCTCCGAGCCGGGGCTCGTGCCCCAGGCGGTGGCGCGGGCGCTTTCGGTTCAGGAGCGGCCCGGGCGCGCCCCGACCGAAGATTTGGCCGACGATCTCGGTGACCTGGAGATCCTGCTGGTCCTGGACAACTGCGAGCACGTCGTCGGGGCCTGCGCCGCCCTCGCCGAAGCCCTGCTTGGCCGCTGCCCGGGCCTCAGGGTCCTTGCCACCAGCAGGGAGGCTTTGGGCGTGGAGGGGGAGACGCTCTTCTTGGTGCCACCTCTCACCCTGCCCGACCCCCACCGCTTTCCGGCCCCAGATGGCCTCCTGGAGTACGAGGCGGCGAGGCTCTTCGTCGAGCGCGCCCGCGACGCGAGCCCGGGCTTCGGGCTCACGAGGCGAAACGCCGCGGCCGTGGCCCGGATCTGCCACCGCCTGGACGGGATGCCGCTGGCCATAGAGCTCGCGGCGGCCAGGACGAGGGTGCTCTCCGCCGAGCAGCTAGCCTCCCGTCTGGAGGACTCCTTCTCCCTGCTCGCGGGCTCGGGCAGACGCGCGGCTCCGGCGCACCAGGGGACGCTTCGGGCGACCATGGACTGGAGCCATGCGTTGCTCCCGGAAATGGAGGGGGTTCTGTTCCGGAGGCTCTCGGTGTTCGCGGGGGGGTTCGACCTGGGGGCGGCCGAGGTGGTGTGCTCGGGGGAGGGCATCGGAGGGGAGGACGTGCTCGACCTGCTCTCGCGCCTGGTGGAGAAGTCGCTGGTGCTGGTGGCGCAGCGGGGCGGAGAGGCACGCTACCGGCTCTTGGAGGCGGTCGGGCAGTACGCCTCCGAGAAGCTCGAGGGGTCGGGCGAGGCCGGGCGGATCAGGGGGCGGCACGCTAGGTACTACCTGGCCCTGGCCGAAGAGGCCGAGCCGCACCTCAAGGGGCACGGGCAGCTGCTCTGGCTGGGGCGGCTCGAGACGGAGCACGGCAACCTGCGCGCCGCCGTGCGCTTCTTGCTGGACGCCGGCGACGCTGAGGCCGTGTCGCGCCTGGCCTGGGCGCTGTGGTTCTTCTGGTTCGTGCGCGCGTACCAGGGCGAGTGGTACCGCTACACTGGGGAGGCGCTAAGGGTGGAAGACCTCTCGGCGAAGGCGGAGGCGAGGCTGCTCTGCGTCCGGGGCGTCACCTCCTACGGGCTGGAGAGCGTGGAGAATACCGAGGACCTCTGGGAGCGGAGCGCCGCCCTGTTTTCGCGAACGGAGGACCGCTCCGGCCAGGCGATGGCGCTGGGCGGCGTGGGCATCACGGCGCTGGCGCGGGGCGAGATGGGGCGCTCGACCGCGCTCTTCGAAGAGGGGCTGGAACTCTACAGGGAGGCGGGAAACGATTGGGGCGCCTACTCCATACTCGCCCACCTCGGGCTCGTGCCCCTCGCCGGGGGCGATCACGCGCTGGCCGGGCGGTACTTCGAGGAGGGGCTGGAAGGCTCTCGGGAGCTGGGCGACAGGCTTATCACCTCCATAGCGCTCCACAACCTCGCCTGGACGTCGCGGCTCCAGGGAGACGACGAGCGCGCGGCGGGGTTGTACGCAGACGGCCTGGGCATCGCCGTGGAGCTGGGGGGCGGGCGTGGCCTACTGCCTGGAGGGGCTCGCCGGCCTGGTGGACGCCAGCGCGGAACCCGAGCGCAAGGCCCGCCTGTTCGGGGCGTCTGAGGCCATACTGGAGAACGTCGGCGCCCCCCTGTACGCCCAGGTACAGGACCGGGCCGCCTACGAGCGTGCCGTCGAGGGGCTGCGTTCGCGCCTGGGCCGGGGGGCGTTCGTAGCCGCTTGGGCCGAGGGGCGCGCGATGAGCACCGAAGAGGCCGTCGAGTACGCCCTGAAGGCCGGAGAACCCGCCGGCTACCGGTCGCAGGATGCCACCTCCGCCTCGCCCTCCCCGCTCTCGGCGCGCGAGGCGGAAGTCCTCGCGCTCGCGGCCGAGGGCCTGACCGACGCCCGGGCGGCCGAGAGGCTCTACGTGAGCCCCCGCACCGTGGGGCGCAACCTGCACTCTGCCTACCGCAAGCTGGGCGTCTCCTCGAAGGCCGCGGCCGTCCGGGAGGCCATCGAGCGCGGCCTGATCTAGCCCGACCCCCGGCCACCACCTCGCCTTAGGGCGCATCGAGCGGGGGCGTCCTCCTTCTCTCCGGCCTATCGCGGCTGCCCGGATGTCCGAAATCGGACACCCGCCGCTGTCCCTGCCGCGGGGTGTCCGAAACTACCCATTCTCCCCCCTCCCCCGAAGTGTCCGAATCTGACGATGGCGCCGCCTAAAGCGCCCCCTAAGGTGTCCACCAAGAAAGGCGAACGGACGGACACACACGGAGAGAGGAGCGAGAGGATGAAACTACGGATCGGTAAGTCGGCACTGCCGGCGGCGATCCCGGCGAGCGCGCCGCAGCGCGAAGAATCCGTCGCTGCACGTGGGAGCAGGACTTTGGGAGGCACGAGATGATCCGGAAGGGAGCGGAAAGGGTGGTAACTGAGATGGTCAAGGTATCGGTGGAGCTCAGGAGCGGCACGGCTCGCTTTTGGGTAGGCGTGCAGGCCGAGAGCATAAGTAGGGCGCTGAGCATGGTGGGAGCCAGGTACCCACGTGGCGAGGTCGGGGCGATCTTCCCCCTAGAGCCCGAAGGCCTCTTCGTGGATGGCCCGGCCGAAATAGCGCGGACGGGCGAGACGGAGCAGCTGAGGCAGCTGGCCGCGTGAGGAGCGACAGGAACAAGTTCCGCTCCAGCAGAAAGGAGGCTACGACGGAGAGGTGAGCACGGGAAGTACTGAGAGAACGTCACGCAACGAAAGCAGATACCGAACGAAGAAAGGAAGCACAGACAATGATGAAAACACACACAACGACGACAAGGAAGACCGGCCATTACTTCGGGATGGTGGTGCTGGTCGCGGCGCTGGCTTTGGTGGCGAGCCTGCTGTTGGCGCTGGCGCAGGAGCCGGCCCACGCCAGCTCCACCTTCACCGTGACAAACACGAACGACTCGGGCGCGGGTTCGCTCAGGCAGGCGATCCTCGACGCTAATGCCACGGATGGGGCAAGCGTCATCAACTTCAACATCTCAGGAAGCGGGGTTAAGAGCATAAAGCCTACTTCGGCGCTTCCTACCATAACGGAGCAGGTGAGCATAGATGGCTACACCCAGCCGGGTGCCTCCCCCAACACAAGGGCGGTCGGTAACGACGCCTCCCTCAAGATAGAGCTCGACGGGTCCAATGCGGGCTCGAGTGCAACCGGGCTCAAGATCGTGGCGTTCAACAGCGTGATCAAGGGCCTCGTCATAAACCGCTTCTCGTCCACGGGCATCTTCGTGTCCGGGCCCACGGTGGGCACCCGCATC
>JBKPSF010000321.1:0-3246 GCA_046734875.1 Actinomycetota bacterium
CTGCCTCAGAGTAGCCCGGATTAGAAGGCCCGACACCAGACAAGGTCTCCTTAACCCCATCGAGCGGATCGTGCAGGTCCGCTGTGTCCTTAGGTTTAGAAGACCGAACTACGAAAGAGGTCTCCTAAACCGTGCAAGGCACTTATGTCCTTGTAGAAACCACCGATTTAGGAGGGTTCTGTCCTAGAGGGTTTAGGGGACCTTGACGGGTTCTCTTAACCCGGGGGCTTCTTAATCCCGTCAGGCAGACTGTCTGCAGGAAAGGGCCTGCGGGAAGATCAGCAGCGTTCGCTACGGTTAAGGAAACCCGATCACGGAGGAGGTCTCCTCAACCTCTGTATTGCCTTTCACCACGGATACAAGGGTTTAGAAGACCCAACAGCGAACATGGTCTCCTAAACTCGTTGCGCGGAGGATATTCTTGTCGGTACGGCTTTAAGAAGGCACGACAGCCACATCTTCCTCTGAACCCTCTTGGGCCGATCTGCATCGCTACACCTACTCTCCTAGAGATGCTCCTCGAAGAATGCAGCCACCCTGTCGCAGTAGGCCTCACGGTCGAGGAAGTAGGCGTCGCAGTGGCCCGCCCCCTCCAGCAGCCACAACTCCTTGGGTTCCCCGGCCGCCTCGTACAATCTCACCGAGTCCTTCGGATCGCACGTCCCGTCGAGCAGGCCGTGGATGAACAGACAAGCCCGAGGCGCTATCTCGGCCACCATCCCAAGCGGCTCTACCTTTGCGGGGTCGTAGGGCAGGAGGCGCTCCGACAAGGCGGCCACGGGCCCGTTAAGGGGACCTATCCGCTTCCTCAGCAGGGCCCGCACCAACTCGCGCTCGGAGGCGAATGGCGAGTCGGCCACCACCGCCCCCACCCGCCCGTCCCGTGCCGCGCAGATCAGGGCGACCGCGCCCCCCATCGAGTAGCCGATCAAGCCCACCGGGACGTCCCGTGTCCTGGAGAGGGCGTACGTTACGGCCGCGGAAGCGTCTAGCGTCTCGAAGTGGCCGAGGGAGATGTATTCTCCTTCTGAGGAGCCGCGCCCGCGATGGTCGAAGAGCAAGACGTTGGCCCCCCTCCTCCACATCGCCGCGGCTATCCCCACGCAGTGGTGCCTAGCCCCCCTGTGGCCGTGGAGCGCGATAACCGTCCTCTTCGCCTTCGGAGAGGGGAGCCACCAGCCGCGTAAGAGGAGGCCGTCCTCGGTGCGGAAGCTCACCTCCTCGTGCGGGACCCCGAGCTCCCAGGGCGTCACGAACTTGCGCTCGCGGGGGCCGGGGGCGGTGATGCGCCGGGCGGTCACCCACGCGCTTAGTGCGGTCAGCGAAACCCCCGCGGCCGACGCGCCTAACGCCAATCCCTTCGCGGTTCGTCCTTTCGCCCCGTGCCTCCTTCCGGCCCTCGGTATGCCTGTTACGGTATGCGGATTCCGAGTATAAGAGCTCTCGCGCGGGAGGCGCGCAAAGACCAAGTTCAAGCCCGGAGAGGTCGGCGGGGATAGGAAGGGGATCCGTCACCCCGCTCCTTCTCAAGGAGGCGGTCTCGGCGGCGAACCGGCGGGTCTCGAAGCGTTCGGGTGGCCAGGCGTTTTCGCTCGTGAGAGCGGGCGAGCACGCAGCGGCTCCCCGTCCGATGATTCCCTAACCTCGGCGCACGGCGAAGGCGGCCAGCAGCCCGCCTCCTTGCGGTGTTACCGCAGCAACTCGCCGAACGGCACATGGTGGCCCTCAGCCGTGTCGGATGTTCCCGCGCTCGTCCACTTCCAGGTAGATCGTCTGGTCGCGCTTGCCCCAGTAATAGAGCAAGTAGACGATGATACCTATGCCGAAGAGCAGGAACCACACGAGCGCCCAGATGAAGCTGAACTTCTTGGGTTTGACGAGTTGCGCAGTCGTCTGGGTGCGCGCGCGTACCTGGTAGCCCTGGCGAGCGTAGCGCATGACCTCGGCGTCCAGGATGGAGCTTCTCTCTTCGGGGGATAGGTGTTCGGCCATTTCGTCGCTCCTGTCTCGTCGGAATCGGGCCAGCCTAGCGCTTCGCGCGTTCCCGCGCTACCCCATGCAGGGCGAGGTCTCCTAAACTCGCTCGGGGCTCAAGACCTAGTAGAAACCACCGATCTGGGCGAGTTATCTCCTAGCAGGGTTTAGAGGACCTCCTGGCTTAGGAGTCCCGAGTAAGGTCTCCTAGAGCAACTTGCAATGAGCTTGGTCCGTAGTCACCATAGAGCGATGGATGCCTATTCCGAAGATCTCAGAAAGAAGATCGTCGAGGCCTTAGAGCAGCGGCGCATGAACAAGAGCGAGGCCGCCCGCGCCTTCGGGGTTAGCCTCTCCTCCGTAAAGCGCTACGCCAAGGCAGCGCGTGAAGGACGCCCGCTCTCGCCGGGGAAGGCCCCGGGCAAGAAACCCTTACTCGATGAGAAGGCAAGGAGGCTCCTTGAGACCGACGTAGAGGAGCGCCCTTTCGCCAAGCTCGCAGACAGGCAGCACTACTTGAAGAAGGTCGCAGGACTCTGGGTAAGCGAATCGACCCTCTCAAGGACTCTGCGAAAGATGGGCTTCGGCCGAAAAAAAGGACGCTGGGTGCGAGTGAGCGCGACGAGTTCCTGAGGGCGGCTTTTCGGGTGATGGTGATCTGCTCGATCGAGCCGAACCGCTTCGTGTTCGTGGACGAGTGCTCGTCCAACACCTCGCTGGCACCCCTTTATGGATGGTCGCGTCGCGGGGAGCGGGCGCATCAGAAGGCTCCGCGCAACTGGGGCAAGAACATAACGCTGCTCTCTTCCATCAGCAGGGAGGGAGGCATAGGAGCATCTCTTGTGGTGGAGGGTTCGACCAACGGGACGGTTTTTGAGACTTACCTGGAGGAGGTCCTGTTGCCCACGCTCAAGAGGGGCCAGGTGGTGGTTATGGACAACTTGAGTGCCCACAAGGGGGAGAGGGTCAGGCAACTGATCGAAGGAGAGGGATGCGAGCTCATCTACCTGCCGCCCTATTCGCCGGACTTCAATCCCATAGAGCAAGCCTTCTCCAAGCTCAAGAGCTATCTGAGGGGAGCATGCGCTCGTAGCCGACAGATGCTAACGGGGGCCATCGGTGAAGCACTGAGCACGATCAGCGTGTCGGATGCCTGTGGATACTTCGAGCACTGTGGCTACCGCACGGTGGTTCAATCTCTATGACAGGCGCTTTAGATGGTAAGGGCCGGGGCTTGCCCTCAATTCACCCAACGACGTGGAAGGGCAATTC
>JBKPSF010000322.1:0-6569 GCA_046734875.1 Actinomycetota bacterium
GCGGCCGCCCGTGGCGCGATCCCGAGACCCAGCATCCCGCCAGCGATCGCCATCGCCGCGCCGTTGGCGCGTACGGCCAGCTCCGAGCTCGGGAGCCCCGATCCTTCGAGGCGCTTTACCCGTTGGCCCGGCTCCCTCGCGGCGGCAGAGCCGCCGAGGACGAACATCGTCGCAAGAGCCGTGCGGCCCACGGCTTTCGTGATAGACAAGACGAACTCCTTCCTACGGATTTCTTGCAGAGCCTCATTCTTTAGCAATTGCCGATCGCACTTCCGAATATCACGACAGCCCGGACCATGCGGTGCCCCCTATCTCTGTGTCCTTGCCCCGCGTCGACGTCGTACGCGCCGGACTCCCGAATGTCACCGTGGGGTAGCTACTCGAGTTCGAGCTCGTAAGCCGTTGCGTACCTGCCCAACACACCGACGATCTCCTCCTTTAACGCCTCCTTGTTGTGTCCGGGATTCGCCTTCACTCTCACGCGCACCAAGGTACCGTACGACTTGTCGGGGACGGCCTCCACGCGGGCTTCCTGGACGCCATCGATGGCGTCAAGCTCCCGCCCGTAGGCGTCCTCCAACTCGCGCCACACCAGCCGCGGTTTGAAGATCTTGCCCACCTCGGTGACGGGAATTTGCTCCACAAGACGGACGGCTTTGGGGACGGCCGCCCGCTCGCCGATCGTATCGCGCGCGTACGACAGCAGTTCCTCTTCCGTCGCCGTCGTCCCTTGCGCAAGCTGGACGTAAGCCACCGGCACCTCTCCCAGGCGCGCGTCGGGGCGCCCCACGGCGGCCACCAGCGCCACCGCCTCGTGCCGGTGCAGGGGGTCTTCGATCAGCTTAGGGTCTATGTTGTGCCCGCCGCGGATGATTATCTCCTTCTTGCGGCCGGTCAGCCAGAAGTAGCCGTCCGCGTCCTGGCGGCCGAGGTCGCCCGTGTTGAGCCACCGGCCGTCTCCGGTCTCCACGAACGCGGTCCTGTTATGGACGGCCTCTTTATAGCCAGGGAATACGTTGGGGCCGCGTACGATCACCGTGCCGATCTCTCCCGGCTCGCAGAAGCGCGCAAACCCCCCATCCCCATCGACCAGGGCCGTCCTCATCTCCTCATAGGGCAGGCGCAGCCCGATCGAACCGACGCGCCTCTCTCCGCGGGCGGGGTTTATCGAGCTGACGCAGGCGCCCTCCGTCAGGCCGTAACCCTCCAGGATACGCACCCCCGTGCGCCGCTCGAACTCGCGGAATACTTCGGCGGGCATCGGCGCCGCCCCGCACAGCGCAAACTCCAACGAGCCGACATCGCTGTCCCCCAGCGGCACGTCCAGCAGGGAGCCGTACACCGTGGGCACGCCGCTGAAGAAGTTGATGCGGTAGTGCTCCACTATCTTCCAGAAGTTCTGGATCACGCCGGTGCCCCTGTACCCTTGGGGCGTGCCGAGCACCACGGTGGATCCCCTCCCCCAGGGAAGCAGCCCCGTGACCGTCACGCCGTTGACGTGGAAGAGGGGCAGGCCGCAGAACATGACCGTGTCCGGGCCGGGGGCGATGATTTGTGCCGCGGCCCAGGCATCGTACACCTCGTTGAAGTGGGTGTGCTGCGCCAGCTTGGGCGTGCCCGTCGTGCCGCCCGTGTGGAAGTAGGAGGCGATCTCATCGGGCCGGATGGCACGCTCGCTCGAGAGCGTGTCGTCCGGGTACCCGGCGGCGGTGCGGTCGAAGTCGAGAACCCTGGCCCGGACATTCGCAGTCCTCTCCGATCCGACCGCGCCCTCCCCGAGCCCGGTCACGAACCGGCCCAGATCGACCTGGAGCACCGTCTCCAGGGACGGCACCTGGTCCAGGATCGACTCGACCTTCTCCCAGATGTCGACGCCCGGGAATGGGGCCAGCGTCACCAGGACCCTGGTCTCGGCAGCGTTCATGATCTCGGCCATGGTTTCCGACTCCAGCAGGGGGTTGATGGGGTTGGCGATGCCCGCCACCTCGCCGCCCAAGAACGCGAAGTAGGTCTGCGGCAAGTTCGGCAGCACGATGGACACCACCTCGTCATGCCCCAACCCCAACCCGTTCAGCATGTTGGCCGTGCGCGTTATCGAGCCGACCAGATCCGCGTAGGTGTAAGAGAAGGGCTTATCATACGCCGCCGCGTCGAACACGAAATGCAGGGCCGGGTGATCGGGCAACTCCGCGGTCACGGCCCGGATGGAATCGTAGTTGCTCCGGGCCAGGCCGCGCGTCCGTAGCGGGATACGCTCCAACGCCTCGATGTCGGCCAAGTGAGCGATTGTCTCCATGGTTCCTCCTACTCCGCGGCGCCCTCTCAAGCGCGTTCGCTCCCCTTGCGCTCGCCGTAGCGGGCGCGGTAGTTGTGTATGGTGTCCATGTCGTAGAAGACCTCCACGTAATGCCCGTCAGGGTCGTAGGTGTACACAGCCACGTTCCCGCCGGATTCGCCGTCCCCGCCGGGTTGGCTGTTGTGCTTGACGGGGCCGTAGACGATCCGCTGCCCGAGCGCCTTGTAGCGGGCCGCCATCTCGAACGAGGTACGTCCCTCGGGGAGCTGAAGGGCGAAGTGGAAGTGGCTGTTGTTGCTGACCGGCACGACCTGGCCGTTCACCTCGCGGCGTTGGATCAGGACGATGCCGCCCGGTTGGTCCGGGAGGTCCAGGGTAAGGGTGCGCATGGTCTGGCCCGGCATCGTGGGATGCTCGAAGGGGCCAGCTTCACCGGCGTAGGTGGCGCCGATCACGCGCTCGTACCACTCTCGGGAACGCTCGAGGTCGGTGACGTAGATCATGACCCGTTCCAGGTGCGACAGGCGGGAGGGCTCGAACACGCCGTAGTCCTCTGTCTTGTTGCTGGTGCGCCGCCCGCTGAGGGTGGGGCCCAGCAGGATCAGCTCCCGAACGGGCTTGAGCTTCAACAGGGGCGCTATCTTGCTTTCCAGCGGGGTCATCTGCTTAGCCATGCGCGGCCTCCACAACTTCGATCAGGTGCCCGTCGGGGTCACGGAAGTACAGCCCATCACGGGCGTCGCCAGGGACGGGCAGGACGCGCCCGTCGGTGAAGCCCCACGGCCGGGAGCGCAATCGCTCCCGCAGGTCCGCGAGGCTTTGATCGGGTCGCAGCGCCACGGTGAAGCCGAGCCACCCGTCGTTGTCCACCCGCACGTTCGGGCTCTGGACGAAGCAGATGTCGTGGTGCATCTCTCCGAAGGAGAAGAACATCATGCTCTGCCCGACCACGCGCATGGCGGCGCTGCTGTCCTGGTGATTGCGGGCGCTGAACTGCACGTCGAAGAGGTCCTGGTAGAACCGCCGGGAGCGGTCCAGGTCGCGCACGTAGAAGACGGCGTGTTGCAACCTGGCTGGTACGGGCGCGTCCAGACCGGGCTTGTACGCCAGCGGTTGGGCGGGCCGGACACTCCAGCGGATGGCGGCGACGCCCACGAAGACGCCGAGCGCGCCGAGGACCGACAGCGGTTTGAGGATCTTCATGCTTTGCCTCCTTGCACGACGGTGTTGAGTTGAGCGCCCAGGTCCACGCGGCCGTCGTTGCTGTAGATGCTCGCCCGGATCAAGTCTCCGGACTTCAGATACCTGGGATTCTTGAGCTGGCCCTTGACGAACAGTTCGGAACGTTTCTCCGGTGCGAGAACCAGCGCCGTAGCTTTCTGCACGACCTTCGGGGGCGTAGCGATCGCGACGCCGGCTGGCGTTCCCGTGAGGATGAGATCGCCGGGGTCGAGATCCATGACGCCCGACAGCTCCCTGAGGGTCTCGGCGGGCTTGTACAGCATGTCGGCGGTGCTGGCGCACTGGCGCAGCTCACCGTTCACCCAGAGGCGCAGCTCGAGGTCCTCCAGGAGAGGCACGTCTTCGGCGTCCAGCAGATACAGGTACGGTCCGGTGGGGCAGAACGTGCGGTAACTCTTGCCCTTATCCCACTGCTCCTGCGGGATCTGGACATCCCGCGCGGAGATGTCGTTGGCGATGGTCAGGCCAGCTACGTACTGGTGCAAATTCTGCGGCGTAACCTCGACCGGACCGGTGATGCTCCGACCGACCACGAGACCCAGCTCGATCTCGTAGTCGAGCAGCCCGACGTGCGGCGGGCAAACTACCGCGTCCTGCGGCCCACACAGGCTGCTGTCTGCCTTCGTGAAGATCATGTTGTACGCCGGCTTGGCGACGCCGTACCCCCCTTCCTTGCGGTGATCGGCGAAATTGACGCCCTGGGCGATCAGACGCGCGGGCCGGGTCACGGGGCTGAGCAGGCGCACGTCGGCGAGCGGGATGCCGGGGCCCTCGGGGCTACCGACCCTCGGGCGGCCCCGTTCGAGAAAGTCGCGGGTGCCGGCGTACTCGCCTACAGGGACGACCTCCCGTCCGTGCACCACCCCCCAGAGGGTACGGTCCTCGTGCTCGAAATGCGCGGTGAGTGTTCCCACGGGTTACCCCTTTCTCCTCTGGCTGGACGCCCGATAGCCCGCCAGGGCAGCCGCGGCAAGGGCGCCACCGACCAGCCACCGCGGTTTGACGATCCTGCGTCGCCCAAGCGAATCGCTCGGGACGGGGCGCAAGGCGTCGCGTAGGGCTCGGGTAACCGGGGTCTTCGCCCCGAACGTGCCGAAGACGTAGCGGTCGGGCCGCACCACCACCGCGGTGCGGCGGCGACGGGCGAACCACGCGGACAGCTCCCCGCTGTCGTCCCTGACGACGTGCAGCCCGTCCGGCACGCGCTCCGGGAAGGACTGCCCCGCGGGTAGCACGTGAACGAAACGGGTGCCAAGGTGCTGCCAGTAGTCCGCCATGTCCAGTTCCAGCTCCGCCCGAGGATCGGTATCCATGGCCAGGACTGCGAACCCGTCGCCCAGCGCCTCGTCCAGCCGCACCGGGACCGTTGTTCCCGGCACACTCACGCGGGGCTGGATGAACCGCGTCCCTGCGGCGGGCGTGCCGCGCAGCAGCAGGCCGCCGCGCAGGCCGGGCAACCCCAACTCTCGGTTCAGCAGCGGGGACTTGCTGATGCGGGTGAGCCCGCGGTCCCGCAACTGGTGCAGCGTCGGGCGGCGTGCCATGATGAACTGCCCCAACAGCACCGCCATGCGGGTCACGGCCCTGACGTGCGGGCTGCGTTCCCGCTCGTAGGTGTCCAGCAAGGCCGAATCGGCCAAGCCACGCAGCACCAGGTCGAGTTTCCAGGCGACGTTGTGCGCGTCCCTGGCCCCGGAACTCAGGCCCTGACCCATGAAGGGCGGCATCAGATGCGCGGCGTCGCCCACCAGCAACACCCGTCCGTCGCGCCAGCGTTCGGCGATCATGGCGCGGAAGGTGTAGACCGCCGTGCGTTCGATGGTAACGCGGTCGGGGTCGATCCAGGGGCGGAGCAGCTCACGAATACGCTCCGGTTGCTGCATTTTCTCCGGGTTCTCCCCCTCCAGGAGGAAAAACTCCCAGCGGCGTTCGAGGGTGCCCATACGGGGGATGAAGGTAGTGGGCCGGGCGGGGTCGCACACCTGGGTCATCACCTTGGGCAGCGGTGCGTCCTCGGCGTCGATGAAGGTGTCCACGACGAGCCACGGTTGCCTGAATTCCGCCATCTGGCGGTACTGGATGCCACTAAGTCGCCGCATGACGCTCCACGCGCCGTCGCAGCCCAGCGCGTAGCGGGCGCGGACCTCCTGCGTCGAGCCGTTTCCCGCACTCCGCACGGTCAGGGTGACGCCGGTCTCGTCCTGCGTAAATGACGTGACCCCTTGCCCCAGCCGTACGGTCACGTTCGGGTACCGGGCGACGCCCTCACGGAGTTGCGCCTCCAGTTCGGGTTGCCGGAACAGCAAGCGTTCCGGCCAGCCGTAAGGTTCCAGGGCGGGGTCGCTGACCACGCGGAACAGCAGCTCGTCCTGCGACGTGACGAACCGGCACTCGTCTGCGGGGACAAGCGTCGGGGCGATCAGATCGGCAAGACCGGCCGCCTGGTAAACCCGCATGATCTCCGCGTCGAAGTGGATCGCGCGTGGCAACGGGTAGACGCCGGTCTCCATCTCCACCACCAAAACGCGGTGGCCCTGCCTTCCCAGGAAATTCGCGGCCAGCGCACCCGCCGGACCGTAGCCGACGATGGCAACGTCGAAGTCTTCGTGGGTTAGATCGGACATAAAACCTCCCGACGACACCCGATAGTGCGGGGCCAGGTTTCCGATTGGTGGGTTGGGCGTTTGCCTTCTGCCGTACGCGCCGGTAATTCGCTCGAGGACAGCGCGGCGGAGCCGGGTTCCGGCAGGCCGGTCAGCCTGATCCTCCTCAGACGCGGCGCGCCGAGGCTCCCAGCCGACGGTCCCGCAACGCATGCCTCGCTCCCTATTCCCCGCATCACTATCGATCCCTTTGTTTATTATCCGATCGTATAACTATCATGATTATTATACGTTCGTATAGTATAATGTCAAGGGTGATCACCGATTTTTTTGGAGGAGGCGATGTGATGAGCGGTAAGGCGCGGTTGAGGAAGGTGGGACGGCGGCCGGCCGAGGAGGCGGAAGAGACGAGGCGGCGCATAGTCGAC
>JBKPSF010000323.1:0-21415 GCA_046734875.1 Actinomycetota bacterium
CTTCTCCTGGGTCATGAGCCCGGCCACCACTCCCGCCAGGTAGCTGCCCTCCTGCTCCCTGAAGACCAGGCTTATGGTGTTCGGCGTGTCCACCACAGCATCCACTATGGCGAACTGGGTGTCTGTGTACTGCTTGGAGACTTCGGAGAGATCCGGTGCCATGGCGAAGCCTACGGCGATTACGGGATTGTAACCGGAGTCTGCAAACTGGGTGAGGTTGTCGGTGTAGTCCGTCGGGGCCGTCGACTCGAGGTAGTCTCCCTTTACCCCGAGGTTCTTCTTGGCCCGCTTAAAGCCGGCGTAGGCCGAGTCGTTGAAGCCCTCATCACCGAGGCCGCCGACGTCTAACACGAGCCCCGGTTTGACGTCGGAGCTACTACCGCCCCCGCCGCCACCGGAGCCACCGCAGCCCACCGCGGTCAGGGCCAGCGTAAGGGCCAGGACCATAACGATTATTCTGGTACGCAAGAGACCTCCTCGCTAATCGACCGCTCCCCGTTCGAGCCCCACTACCGGCCGACTCTTCGAGTGTCCGTCCGGCGGATCGTGTACAGGGCATCATATACAGTAACGTGGCGCGCTGCCATACCTAAACTCCTCTGAGCGCCCGCGAAAGATAGCCGAAGACCTCGAGGACCGGCAAGGGAACAGCCAACGCAAGAGAAGACCCGGCGTGAAAACCGGGCCTTCCGATAGCTGTGCGTCGTATCAGGCGATCCGCCCGGTCCAGGCCGGGCGCCCACCCGGCGGTAAAGCGCCGTATCGCAACCGCGGCTTACCGTCACGCTAGTCGCGCATGGCGCGTCATCTCCTTCGGTATTCTCAGGCCGCGCCCGGGACCGAGAACCGTTTATCCAGGCGTGTTTCTGCGAGTCGTGGGGAGACGGAGATCCTGCGGCCCCGCACCTCGATCAGGCCCGCGCGCCGGAACTCGCTCATGACCTTGGAGACTGCCTCCCTGGTGGAGGCGACCATGCTGGCCAAATCTTGATGGGTCAGGCGCACGCTGAGGGCCGTGGCCGGCCCATCAGGCTCCCCGAAGCGTCCGGCGAGGTGCGAGAGCAGCGTCGCCAGCCGCGCCGACACCTCCCTGTCCAGGAGGCTCTCGATGGTCTCCTCGGACCGTCCGAGACGCCTGGAGAACGAGGAGAACAACCCGAGGGCGAACTCCGGGTTGCGCTTTACGGCCTCGACGAGGTTGGGCTTGCGCACGACGGCCACCCGGCTTGCGACCATCGTTTCCGCGAAGGCGTCCTGGCGCTTCGTTTCCCCGAGACCTGGTTCGCCGAAAACATCGCCGCGGGTCAACAGCGCCACCGTGGCCTCCCTGCTGTCGCCGTAGATCTTGTAGAGGCGCACCATGCCCTCGAGCACGAAGTACAGCTGTGCTCCGGAATCGCCTGGGGCGAAGATGAGGTCTCTGGCTCCGAAACGACGCTCGGCAGCCCGAACACCAGCCCTCTCGAAATCCTCTGAGGAGAGGCCGTCGTGACCGGCGACAGACGGAGGATGTTCATGGTATTTGGTCATGGTAGAAGCTCTCCTTTCGACAGTAGGGGAGGCGAATGCGTCCGGCACAAGCCTTTGGCGACCCTCTGTCTGTGGTGCCAAGAGGTCCGAAATCGTGGGTGTTCGCGCGGACCGTCATGTCCTAAACGAGTCTGCCCCGGGCGCGACCTGCTGTCATCGGACTTTCCTACTACTCGCGCCCGGGTAATTGCGACCAGGGCATCCTCCCCAGAAAGGACCGAAAAGACACTACGCTCGCCGGGTCCCCGGGCGTATAGAATACGGAGGGGGTGGCTCGGCTTGGTGACCGAACTGATGAGGACAGGCTCGCAGACGAGGGCGATCGATGGATGGTCCTGACAAACTGCGTTTGTTCGAGAGGGCCGTGACGGCCAGCACCAACTCCATCACGATCACAGACCCCAACCTGCCCGACGACCCGCTCGTGTACGTCAACCCCGCCTTCGAGGAGACTACCGGCTACGCCGCCGATGAAGCCCTGGGCCGCAACTGCCGTTTCCTGCAAGGCGAAGACCGCGACCAGCCGGCGATCGCGGAGCTCAGGTCCGCGGTCAGGGAAGGACGACAACGCACGGTCGTCTTGAGGAACTACCGCAAGGACGGGACTCTCTTCTGGAACGAGCTCAGCATCTATCCCGTGCGCGGCGAGGGAGGGCGCGTGGCCAACTTCGTCGGCGTCCAGAACGACATAACCGGGCGCATCAGGACCGAGGAAATCCTCGCCGAAGGCCGTCGGGCCGAGCGCCGCAGGATAGCAAGAGATCTGCACGACATAGTGCTCCAGGACCTCGCCGGCGCCCTCCAATCGTTGCGGCTCACCGACCTGCGAGCCGGGAACTCGCAGGTGGCGCTGGACCTCGGAGAAGAGCTCGAGGCCCTCGGGCGGGCGACCTCGGGGTTGCGAAGCGCCATCTACGACCTCAGGCACGAGGGCGAGCGGCCGCTGGTGAAGTCCGTCGAGTCGCTCGTGGATCTGAACCGGCAGCTGATGCCGGGATGCAAGGTGGTGCTAATTGTCGAGGAGGGATTCCCCGAGGATCTTTCGCAGATGGTGAGCGTAGAACTCTTGCGTGTCGTGCAGGAGGCACTCGCCAACGCCCGGCGTCACTCCGGGGCGGGGCGCGTGGAGGTCAGGCTGCGCGTCGAGGGGAAGAACATCGTGGTGGCGGAGGTGGATGACGACGGGCTGGGCTTCGACCGCGGGTCGGTCCGCCCAGGCGTGGGGCTCACTGCCATGCGCGAGAGGGCCGTGGGCCTTGGCGCAGGGCTCGAGATCACGAGCCAGCCAGGCCGGGGCACGAGGGTCGCCCTCAGGGTTCCCGTGGGGGGCGGTACTCAAGATCCTCCACGTCTATGACGCCCTCCCTCACAGCGTAGATCACCGCCTGGGTCCTGTCGAAGATGTGCAGCTTCCTGTAGATGTTGGATGCGTGGTTCCTGACCGTCTTCTCCGAGATGCCCAGAGACTGGGCTATCTGCCTGTCGCTCATGCCCCGGGCGAGGGCCTTTATGACCTCGAGCTCCCTATCCGTAAGCGGCGGAGGGGCGAGCCGGGCGTCCCCGGCCCGCTTGCCGACCTCGAACGTGTTTAGCATCTTCTGGGCGAGGTCGGGGGCGATTATGGTGTTGCCGGCATAAACCGTGTGGATGGCCCGCGAGAGGTCCTCGGGCTCTGAGTCCTTCAGCAGATAGCCCTGCGCGCCTGCCTTGATGCCCTCGAAGACGTGCTCGTCTTCCTCGTGACCCGTCAGGATCACCACCGCCGTCTGCGGCAGGAGGTCCTTGATCTCGCGCGTGGCGCTGATGCCGTCCATCCTGGGCATCGAGATGTCCATCAGGACCACATCGGGCTCCCTCTCGCGGCAGAGCGCGACCGCCTCCTCTCCGTCGTAAGCCACGCCAACCACCTCGACGCCGGGTAGCAGCTCCAAAAGACCGGAGAGCCCCCTCGTGAAGAGCCGTTGATCGTCCACCACCATCACGCGAATCGCTTTTTCTTTGCCCTCGCTCAAGAGCCTCTCACCCCTTGCCAAACCCGTACGACCCGTACCATAACCGCCTCCTGCCAGGGACGCCGCCGGCAAACGGGTGGCGACCGCAAGAACAACCGACTCTGAATGATTACCCTGGCGGACGACGCTGTCATCGGGGATTTTGCTCAGCGACCGATGGGTAATTCCGACCAGGTCGTCTGTCCCGCGAAAAGGCGTTGCGAAAGTCCGGCACCCGCGTGGGCCTCAGGCGGGCACCACAGCCAGCGCGTCCAGCCCCGGGGCCACCCTGGCGATCTCCTCCCAGCTCTCACCCGCATCCACGCCGCGCAGTATCGTCCCGTCCCCGAGGCCAGCGTACACCACCCCCGGCGCCTCCGGATCAGGGCAGAGCGCGTAGGGGAATTCATCGAGGCCTTCCAGTGTTGCCTGCCACGGCTCGTTCCCCATCCTGCGGTAGATGGCCGCACCCGACGCGCCGCGGCCGTGCGCCCGGTACGGCCCCGGTGCCGCCGAGGCGTAGACGAGCGAGGGATCTTCCGCGTCCACGGCCAGCCCCCACACGTAGTGCAGGCCCATTCCCCCGTCGAGGGATTCCCAGCTATCCCCGAAGTCCCTGCTCCTCGCGAACCCGCCACCGCCGGCCTCGTACAGCAGTTCTGCAACGTGGGAGTGACCGGACAGGGAATGGCAGTCGGGTTGGGCGCCGGGCCTCTGGTCCTGCCAGGTCTCGCCGCCGTCGGTGCTCCTCAGTATGCCCCCGAGCTCGATGCCGACCACGACGAGGTCGGGGTCGACGTGCGAGAGGGCGATCGCCCGGACGTGGGAGGTCCAGGGACGGGGCGGAAAACTCCATGTGGGTTGAGAGGGGAGTCTCCTCATGCCTTCGAGTTCCCGCCAGGTGCCGCCCCCGTCGCGGCTCACGAACAGGGCGGAAGGCTCCGTGCCAGCGTAGACAGCACCGTCTGTGGGCGAGACGGCGACCGCGGTGACCCTGGGGTGCTCGATACCGGACAACCCGTCCCAGCTTTCCCCACCGTCCACGCTCTTGAAGAGGCCCTCGTCCGTGGTGCCAACGTAGAGGGTATCGGGGTCTTTGGAATCGACCGCCAGGCAGCGAGCGCCGCGACCGGTAAGCCCCGTCTCGACCCTGCCGTCCTCTACCACGGTCACGGCTTCGCCCCCCGCCACGTAAAGTCGTGCCACGACGAAATCTCCCTTCTCCCCCACCGTTGCCCATTGCCTTGCAAGAATCAGTATGTGCCAGCACTCCTTAGAGCACAAGGCCACGGAGGGCTCGCCCCTACAGCAACAGCAACAAATCGCCTGTTGCTATACTTGGGGTGAGCGCCGGGGCTTTTGCTGACGAGGAGTCCGGGGTTGTCTGAGATGCAGGACGCGCCAAACTTATCCCAGGGTGGGCCCGAAGACTTCCATCCCAACAACCTGCCACTGCAGCTGACGAGCTTCGTCGGACGAGGAAGGGAGATAGCCGAGGCAGGCAGGCTCCTGGACACCAACCGTCTGCTGACGCTCACCGGTCCTGGCGGCTCGGGCAAGACCCGCCTCGCCCTTGCTGTAGCTTCCGAGGCGATCGACAGGTTCGAGGACGGGGTGTGGCTGGTCGAGCTGGCCTCGTTCCCCAGGCCGTCGCCTCCGTCCTGGGGGTGCAGGAGACGCCGGGCCACCCCCTCATCGAGGCCATAGAGGGCCACCTCGAACCCGGAAACACTCTGCTCGTGCTGGACAATTGCGAGCACCTGGTAGACGCCTGCAGCACCTTCACCGAAGCCCTGCTACGTTCGTGCCCGAACCTGCGTGTTCTGGCCACCAGCCGGGAGGTCCTTGGTGTCACCGGCGAGACGCTCTTCGCCGTGCCGCCACTCTCGTTGCCCGACCCACACCGGCTGCCGGCCGCCGACAGCCTTCTGGGCTACGAAGCGTCCAACCTCTTCTACGAGCGGGCCAGGGCCGTAAGACCAGGCTTCGACCCGACCGAAGGCAATGCGCTGGCTGTGGCCAAGATCTGCTACCGCCTCGACGGTATGCCCCTTGCCATAGAGCTCGCCGCAGCGAGGGTGAGGGTCCTGTCGGCGGAGCAGATCTCCGTCCGCCTCGACGACTCGTTCCGGCTGCTCGCGGGGAGCGACAGAACGGCGCTCGTCCGCCAGAGGACGCTAAGGGCGACCATGGACTGGAGCTACGGGCTGCTCACGAGAGAGGAGCAAACCCTGCTCGGAAACCTCTCCATATTTGCCGGGGGTTTCACGCTGGGAGCCGTAGAGGCCGTCTACGCGGGAGAGCGTGCCGAGGAGATCCTTGACTTGCTCGCGTCGCTCGTGGACAAGTCGCTTGTGATCGTGGAGGAGCGGGACGAGGAGGCCCGTTACCGTCTGCTCGAGACGGTGCGCCAGTACGGGCGCGAGAAGCTGCAAGAATCGGGCGAGGAGGAGCCGGTCAGAAGGCGACACGCCGGGTTCTACCTGGCCCTGGCCGAAGAACCCGAGCCGGATCTCCGGGAGCAGGGAGCCTGGCTCCTACGGTTGGGCGCCGAGCAAGACAACTTCAGGGCCGCCCTGCGGTGGACCCTGGGACCGGAAGCGGGTGCGGAAGATCCTGAACTGGGGCTGCGGCTGGCGACAGCGCTGGGGCACCGAAGGTTCTGGGCGGTCTACGGACTTGGCGAAGGGCTCGCATGGTTCGAGAGAGGACTCGAAAGAGACGAAGCAGCGTCCAAATCCTTGCGCGCCGAAGCGTTGAGCCACGCAGGGTGGATAGCGAACGTCCAGGGCAACTACGACAAGGCCCGGGGCCTGCTCGAGGAGAACTACTCCGTCTCCAAGGAGATCGGGCAGAACCAGTCCGTCGCCGTCTCCCTGATCCAACTCGGACAGTTTCTCACTATGCACGGGAGCGAGAAAGAGAACGCATCGAGGAGCTGCGCGCGGAGACCGAGGCGCTACTCCCGGAGCTCTCCGACCCGCAGTTGACCGGTCCGCTGCTCATCTTCCTGGGGTTGGTCGCGCTGAACAAGGACGATTACCCCAGGACGACCGCGCTGCTCGAAGAGGGCCTGCGGCTGCTCAGAGAGATCGGAGACCCGTACGGTACCGCCATCTGCTGCGGCACGCTAGGGTTCGTCGCTTTGCACCAGGACGACGTCGACCGGGCCGACGCGTGGTTCGAGGAGGCGCTGAGGCCATCGAGTACGCCCTCCAAGAGCCGGAGCCTCCCGAAGAGGTCGAGCCCCTCGACACCTACCCTGCGAACCTTAGCGCCCGCGAGGTGGAGGTCCTAGTGCTGGTAGCCCGCGGCATGACCAACGCCGAGGTGGCCAGGGAACTGTTCATTAGCCCGCGCACCGTCAACGCCCACATGGGCAGCGTGTACCACAAGATAGGCTCCTCGACACGAGCCGAGGCCGCCCGATTCGCCACCGAGCACGACCTCCTCTAGCCAGACCTGCAGGCGACTAGCGCATCCCGGGCCGGAGCGTTTTCCGCGGCACGCTGACTATGTGCCCCAGGCACCCTGCCCACGCGCCCCCACCCGCCCCGTCCAAGGTCACTCCCTCTCCCGAAGCTCTTCACCTACGACGGTCTCGTCTTCCATGATCCGGCGCAGCTGTTCCCGCGTGAGGGGCGGCACGCCGCGCTCGCTGCCGAGGTCGGCGACCAGCCGTTCGAGCCGCTCGAAGTCCTCGTAGAAGGTGGGGTTGTCTTGTTCTCGGCGCATCTCGTAAACGGTCGGCCCGTATGCGGCCCAGTACACTCGGGCGGGCATGCCGAAGACGTGCCACACCGATTCGGCCCGCAGCACCCCGCGTCTGTGGAGGTAGCCCACCCCTTCGAAGAAGTTGGCCACGTCGTAGGACGCGCGATCGAAAACCCCCGCTTCGACGGTGCCGTCTTGCGCGAAGAGGGCGCTTGCTGCGTGCCTCGCGGCGCCCCTCCTCCTGGCCAGGAAGCCGGGGCTGTGGAAGCGGTCTTCAAGCCTGGCGAGCAGGTCGAACTCCAGGGTGAGGCGCGCCCGCTCGTTCTGCTCGCCCAAGAAGCGGCGCTGCTCGTCGAGCTGCCTTCTGGCGAGTACGGCCGTCCAGATCGCCCCTACGCCCGTGGCGATGCCGCCCAGGGCTATGACCAGGGTGAGCAGCGTGTCCATCTGGGGGAGGCCCTCCTATAGTTCTTACGGGAGCCCGAAGCATGCGCGAAGGCAGGACCGCCGTCAACCCCCGCCGCCGCGCTATCCCTACCGCGAGACCCCGGTCCACACGGCGGCCACGCCGAAGGCCAGGATCGCGGCCCCGGAGACGACGTTCACCACCCTCATGCCGCGAGGACCCACCTTGCTCCGGAGGAGGCTCACCCCCGTGCTCAGGAGCAACCACCACAAGGCCGAGCCCAAGAACACGCCGCCCACCAGCAGCACGACAGAGGAGACACTCGCCTTCGCCCCCACACCCACCGCGGCGAAGATCGCCGCGAAGGACAGGATCGTCGTGGGGTTGGTGAGCGTCAGGAAGAGCGTGGAGGCGTAGGCGCCGATCAGCCCCCCGCCCCTGCTTTGGTTCCCCGCCGCTTCCTCCGCGGGTCGGGTCGCGAGCGTCCTCAGGCCCAGGTAGCAGAGGAAAATGCCCCCCACCAGGCCCAGCCACGCTTGCTGGTCCACCAGGAACGACGAGACGATCGTGAGCCCGAGGCCGGCCACGGCGCCGTAGGCGGCGTCGGCGGTCGCGGCGCCCAGGCCCACCACGAGGCCCACCGTGCGCCCCTCGGCGAGCGAGCGGCGGATGCACAACACGCCTATGGGGCCGACCGGAGCCGCGACCGCCAACCCCAAGACCATACCCCGCAACAAGAAACTAGGCTCCATCGCGCGCCATCCCCCCCGAAGAAGCGGGATCGAGGGCGGGCAAAGGCAGCACGGGCGTCTCCTTGCGGGTGGAGAGCACCACCGTCGTGCGCGTCGCCGTCACCCCATCAAGGGCCTTGACCCCCTCGCTCACTATCCCTTCGAGATCCCGCACCGCGCCGCAGCGCACCTTCAAGAGGTAGTCGCCCTCGCCCGCGACGTGGTGGCACTCTTGCACCTCGGGCGTATCGTCTACCCACCCCAAAAACCCCGCCCTGTGCTCCGGCCTCTCCAGCGTGACGGCCACGAACGCCGTCACGCCGAGGCCCACGGCTTCGGGATCCACGAGGGCCGCGTAGCCGCGTATGACCCCGCGCTCCTCGAGCCGCCTCACCCTGTCAGCCGCCGCAGGCGCGGAGAGGCCGAGGAGCTGCGCCAGCTCCGCCCAAGTGCTCCTGCCAACGCGCATGAGGCGCCGTAAAGTTTGTAAATCAAGTTCATTCATACCGTAATGCTACTTTTCATAAGTTATGAAGTCAAGAAACCTTTGTAAAGACAGAGATCGGTGTTCTTGACGCGGAGGCGAACGCTGCTCCGGAGGCCAAGGCGGGGACTTGAAGCGAGTCTCGCAAACGGCAGACCGGCTCTAATGGCCGCACCGCGAGGGGTAAGGGAGGACGCCGAGGCAGGCCGTTTCGGGCGGTTGGATTCGCCGTCCTTTGAGGGTAGCCTTACGATCTCCCGCGTCGCCGCGGGGCCAGACCCGGCGGCATGCGCCGAAAGGGCGCGCGAGTACGTCGAGGGCGTGTGTTCGGTGTAGGAGGCCGAGCACGCGCGGACGATCTCGGACTGGTACGACGCCTTCGTCTTGGCGGACGATCTCTAGCGGCAGCTCCCCGCCGGTTGGTGTCGCCCAATCCTTCAAGTGTCTCTCCCCCTCGGCTACAATGCCCACGGGAGCGGAAAGGAACCCTAGGAGCAGTGCCCGATGGCGGAAGCGTCACGCCCGACCCCAAAGAGCGCCGCAAGCCACCCCGACCCGGCGGTCGATCGCCCCGCCGCGCCCGAGGGCGGGCGATCGCTGGGGAATTTGCCGCTCGAGCTCTCCAGCTTCGTCGGGCGTGGGCGCGAGATCTCGGAGGTCGCGGCGCTGCTCGGAGAGCACCGTCTGCTGACGCTCACCGGCCCGGGGGGCTCGGGCAAGACCCGCCTCGCCCTCGCGATGGCTTCCGGGCTGACGGGACGCTTCGAGGACGGTATCTGGTGGGTAGACCTGGCCACGATCTCGGACCCCGCGCTGGTAACGCAGGCCGTGGCACGGACGCTGAACGTCAGGGAGGAGCCGGGCCTGTCCCTCACGGAGACTCTGGCCAGGGACCTTGCCTCCGCGGAGATGCTCCTCGTGCTGGACAACTGCGAGCATCTCGTGGACGCCTGCGCCCGGCTTGCCCACGGGCTGCTCGGGGCCTGTCCCGGGTTGCGCATCCTGACGACCAGCCGCGAGGCCCTCGCCGTTGACGGAGAGATGATATGGCTCGTCCACCCCCTCTCCTGGCCAAAACGAAGCGACTTCACCGCGGGGGAGCTCGAAGGCTTCGAGTCGGTGCGCCTATTCGTGGAGAGGGCCTGCTACCGTCTGCCAAACTTCACGCTCGATTCGCGCAACGCCTCTTCGGTGGCGGAGATCTGCCGCCGGCTGGAGGGCATGCCGCTCGCCATAGAGCTTGCGGCGGCCAGGATCGGAACCCTGTCGGCGGCCCAGATCTCGGAGAGGCTCGGGCGCTCGCTGAAGCTTCTCTCCGGCAGGGAACGCGGGGTGCCAGAGAGGCAACTGACCCTGAGGGCCACGCTGGACTGGAGCTTCGATCTGCTGGACGAGAAAGAAAGGTGGCTGTTCGGGCGTCTGTCGGTATTCGCCGGGGGCTGCACCCTCGATGCCGCGGAAGCCGTGGGAGCGGGCGAGGGACACGACCGGAACGAGGTCCTGGATCTGCTCTCCTCCCTAATCGAGAAGTCGCTAATCCTGACCGGCGAGCAAGACGGGGAAATCCGCTACAGGCTGCTGGAAACCGTCAGGCAGTACGCCAGGGAGAAGCTCGAAGAGTCCGATGAAGCGGAACAGGCCCGTGGGCGGCACGCCGGGCATTACCTGGCGCTGGCCGAAGAGGCCGGGCCGGAACTCAAGGGACGCCGGCAGGTGGTCTGGCTGACGCGGCTGGAGAGAGAGCACGCCAACCTGCGCGCCGCGATGCGATGGCTGCTGCAAGAAGGCGAGATAGCCACCGCCGTGCGGCTATCCTGGGCGCTGTGGCTGTTCTGGTGGTACCACGGTCACCAGGGCGAGGGAAGGCGGTACGCCGAAGAGATACTGGGGAGTAGCGAC
Source organism: Actinomycetota bacterium (assembly GCA_046734875.1). GTDB lineage: Bacteria > Actinomycetota > Rubrobacteria > Rubrobacterales > Rubrobacteraceae > Rubrobacter_D. Next base: position 10,756 of record JBKPSF010000323.1, read on the forward strand.
CTCCTCCCTGATGACTCGTTGGCGAAGGCGATCTACGTCAGGGCAGCCGTCTCTTACGGGTTGGAGGACCTGGACCTGACGATGCGCCTCTGCGAAGAGAGCGCCGCGCTGTTCCGGCGGACGGGAGACAGGTCCGGGCTGGCGGTAACGCTGGGTGTGCAGGGCATCACGGCCCTGCAGCAGGGCGACGTGGAGCGGGCGAAGGCGATCTTCGAGGAAGGCCTCGAACTGTTCAGGGAGCTCGGAGACAAGTGGGGCATCGTCTCCACGCTGGCGCATCTCGGCATCATACCCTTCAGCATGGGGGATCACGCGCAAGCGGTGCGGTACTTCGAGGAGGCCCTGGCGCTCTCGCAGGACATCGGGGGCAGGATCCCTGCCGCCTACATCTCGCTTTACAACCTCGCGCTCATCGCCCAATCGGAGGGAGACCATGGGAGGGCGAGAGAGCTGTACATCGAGGGCCTGAAGCTCGCGGTCGAGGTGGGAGACAGAGCGAACGTCGCGTACTGCCTCGAAGGGCTGGCCGGCCTGATCGGACGCCACGGCGAACCGGAGCGCGCGGCGCGGTTGTACGGGGCTTCGGAGGCCGCTCTCGAAGCCGTCGGCGCCCCCCTCTACGTCCACGCGCAAGACCGCGCCCTGTACGAAAGCGAGATCGAAGCCCTGCGCTCTCGCCTCGGCGAGGCGGCCTGGAAGGCAGCGTGGAACGAAGGCAGGACGATATCATCCGAACAGGCCATCGAAGACGTCCTGCAGCAACAGGCAACACCGGAGAAAAGCGACACAACCCTCTACCCCGCCGGCCTGAGCGCCCGCGAGGCGGAAGTCCTGAAGCTGGTAGGACGGGGAATGACCAACGCAGAGATAGCCGGAGAGCTGTTTATCAGTCCCAACACCGTAAACCGCCACCTCAACTCCATCTACCACAAGCTCGGCGTAAGCTCCCGCGCAGCCGCAACCCGGTTCGCCGCCCAACACCACCTCGCCTGAGACCCGACGCGCTATCAGCGTTCTGTCCTGGCTGACGGCTAATCGCTGACAGCACTATAATGCCTTTCGGAACGGAAGGAGACCCAGGAGCGAGTTCTAGATGCCAGATGCGACGCCTCCATCCCACGACGCATCCGAAGATCTCGGCCAGCTTATGGAGTTCCCGAGCCGGCCGGATTCCTCCGGATACAGCCCGCCGCCGGACCTCACGAGCTTCGTCGGACGAGAACGCGAGATCCCCGAGCTCGAAGGGCTGCTGGCCGGGGACGCGAGGCTGCTCACGCTCACCGGCCCCGGCGGAGCGGGAAAGACGCGTCTGGCCCTGGCGGTGGCGACGGAGGTCGTGGGCCACTTCGAGGACGGGGTGTGGTGGGTGGAGCTGGCTCCCATCTCCGATCCCGCGCTCGTGCCGCAGGCGGTGGCCCAGGTTCTGAGGGTGCATGAGGCCCCCGGGCGTTCGTTGACGAGGGCGATAACCGAAGACCTGAGCGACCTGGAGATCCTGATCGTCCTGGACAACTGCGAGCATCTGGTGGAGGCTTGCGCGGATCTCGCCGACGCCCTGCTGCGCTCCTGCCCGAACCTGAAGATCCTGGCGACGAGCCGCGAGACGCTGGGGGTGGTCGGCGAGAGGAACTATCCCGTCCCTCCCCTCTCCTCACCCGAAACCCGCGACCTGGACGCCGGGAAGCTGGAAGACTTCGAGTCGGTGCGTCTCTTCGTGGAGAGGGCCCGCTACCGCCAGCCCGACTTCGTGCTCGACTCCCGGAACGCGGCCTCTGTTGCTGAGATCTGCCGCCGGCTCGAAGGCATGCCCCTGGCCATAGAGCTGGCCGCGGCGAGGACGAGGGTGCTCTCGGTCGAGCAGATCTCCGAGCGGCTCGTTGGCAGCTTCCACCTGCTCAAGAGCGAGAGCCGGACAACAGACCCGCGCCAGCAGACCCTCGGGGCGGCGATAGACTGGAGCCACGACCTGCTGGACGAGCAGGAGCGTATCCTCTTCCGTCGCCTGTCGGTGTTCGTTGGCGGGTTCGGCCTGACTGCGGCGGAGGCGGTTTGCGCAGCGGAGGACATCCCGAAGAACGATGTGCTCGAGTTGCTCTCGCACCTCGTGGACAAGTCACTCGTGCTCGCCGAAGAACGGGGAGAGAAGGTCCGCTACCGCATGCTGGAGACGGTGAGGCAGTACGGGCACGAGAAGCTCGAAGGTTCGGGGGAGCTGGACCCCGTCTCCCTCAGGCACGCCCGGTACTACCTGGCGCTGGCCGAGGAGGCCGAGCCCGACCTGCGGGGGCCCGATCAGGTGGCGAGCTTTCGGCGCCTCGAAGGGGAGAACGACAACTTCAGGGCCGCCCTCTCCTGGTCGCTGAACGGAGAACCGCCCGAGGAGATCGCGGAGATCGGGCTGCGGTTGGCCGTCGCGCTGTGGTGGTTCTGGAACATACAGGGTTCGACCGAAGGCCACCGGTGGATCGAAGAGGCGCTTCGGAAGACCAGCGGGAGGACGGCCGCCAGGGCGAGGGCGCTTAATGGGGCTGGCTGGATGTCGCTCTGGGGCGGCGACTACCGGCGCGCGGTCTCGCTCCTCGAGGAAGGCGTCGCGCTGTTCAGGGAGCTGGGCGAGACGGACGAAGCCGTCATCTCACTCGCCTACCTGGGCATGACGGCGGTGCGCCAGGCAGACACGGAGCGAACCTCCGCCCTCCGTGAAGAAGCCGAAGCGCTGCGCCGGGAACCGGACCTGGGCCGGCGGGCGCTGGCCGAGCTGCTGTTCTTCCTGGCGGCGGCCTCGTCCGACGAACACGACTACCCCCGGGCGCTCGCCCTCTTCGACGAGAGCCTTGCCGTGTTTCGGGATCTCGAAGACGCACGGGGCGTGAGCAGGTGCCTGATCAGCTTCGGCATGGTCTCCATCATGGCCAACGACTACGAAAGCACAGAGAACGTCATCAAGCCAGGTCTCGAATCCGCCAGGGACATCGGAGACAAGCCGGGCACGAGCTTCGCCCTCCTCGTGGCAGCCGCCCTGGCAGGAGTCCGGCGAGACCCCACCCGCGCCGCCAAACTGTGGGGCGCCGCGGAAGCCCTGCGCGAAGCCATAGGCCTCTCCATGGGACACCAGGACCGCGTCGACTACGACTACGAAGGCCGCATCACCGCAGCCCGCGCCCACTCCAACGGGGCAGCGTGGCAAGCAGCCTGGAACGAGGGACGAACGATGTCGCCCGAACAGGCCATCGACTACGCCCTCGAAGACGGGACACCGCAACAACCGGACGATGCCTCACCAGCGCCCGAAACCTACCCGGCGAACCTCAGCGCCCGAGAGGCGGAGGTCCTGAAGCTCGTCGCCCAAGGCCTCACGAACGCCCGCGTAGCGCAAGACCTATTCATAAGCCCCAACACCGTGAACCGCCACCTCAATTCCGTCTACCGCAAGGTAGGCGTAAGCTCCCGCGCCGCAGCCACCCGCTTCGCCGCAGAACACGACCTCGCCTGAGGGCGAGCCGGCCGTGCCGGCTCGCCGCACGCTCCGGCTTCGCCTCCGCTTGTCAGCACGCCTGCTTCGCAGGCTTGTCAGCACGCTCAAGCCTTCGGCTTGCGCTTGTCAGCATTTCAGCGCTTCGGTACGCTAGGACCTGCGGGCTGCGCCTCGTAGCTTCCTGAAGCCTGCAGCCTGTTGCCTGATGGTCAGGGGTAACCAACGCGCTCCATTCCGAGAATGGTCACCCCAATGGGTCGTTCTGGTGATTCGGCTTTCTCTGCTGCGGTCTATCGTTGCCTTGCACGCAGCGATTCCTGCCAGAGCGGTGGGAGAGAGGAGAGAAGGGATGAGGCACATGGTGAAGGTCAGGGCGGCGTTGGTGGTGGTCTTGATCGGCCTCTCCGGGGCCGGGCTTGTTCTCGGGCAGGACAGCGATCCCTGCCGCGAGGCGTACGTGGAGAGCGGCCTCTCGGCCCAGCAGGTGAGCTTCGCCGAGTTCCGCGCGGTCTACGGCGAGACCACCTGCGCGACTCAGTGACGCCAGCCCTAGATCCAGACGAGAAGCGGGCGTAGGTCAGCCGGACGAACCGGCGTTCTCGCGTACCCGCTCGCGCACCCTGCGCATCCAGGTCACAATATCTAGTGAGGAGCTCTCCCCGATCAAGCGCGAGAGGGTTTCGCCCGTGAGAGGTGGAAGAACCTTGCTCTCGGATATCTCGGCGTACCTATCGCCTCTCAGCTCGAAGATCGCCAGCCGGTCGCCATCGTGGCGCCAGATCTCGGGGACGCCAGATCGAGCGTAGATGGCGAACTTGTCGAGAGAGGGACTCGTGATGTCCACTTCGATGACCAGGTCGGGCGGCGGGTCAAGTCCAAGGTATATCCTGGGCTTGCCGCGAACAAGCTCCGCGTTTGTGACGTAGAAACAGCCATCGGGCTCGAAGCCACGTTCAAGATCCTCGCGGTCGAAGGTCGTTGAACCCGCACCGTAAAGGTCGACGCCCGACTCCTCGGCGAACACCGCGACGAGTAGGCCAAGAAGGTAAGCGAGGCTCTCATGCTCCGTGGAAGGACTCATGATCTCCAGTTCTCCCCGGTCATAGGCGAACCGCGGCACCCTGCTCTCCCCTCGCTCTTCCATGAGACGTTGGTAGGTCTCCCAGCTCGTGTTGTGCAGGATGACCCTTTGCTCCGAGGGAGTTCTTGCCGTTTCCATCAAGTACCCTTTTCGGCGCTTACACCGATATTCTATAGCGTGCCCCAGACACAGTTGGGGGGCCGGAGCAATCCGGCCCCCCGAAGTCGCCTTCGTTGTCCGTCTTGCTACGCGTTTATGTAGCCGTTCGGGTTGAGGACGTACTTCTTGGCCGCGCCCTTGTCGAAGTCCTTGTAGCCTTCTGGGGCCTCGTCCAGGGTGACGACCGTCGCGTTGACGGCGTCGGCTATGTGGGCCTTGTCGTGCAGGATGCTCATCATCAGGTTGCGGTTGTACTTCTTGACCGGGCACTGCCCCGTGAAGAAGGCGTGGCTCTTGGCCCAGCCAAGCCCGAACCGGATCTTGAGCGTCCCCTCCTGCGCGTCCGGGTCCGCAGCGCCGGGGTCGCCGGTCACGTACAGCCCGGGGATGCCCAGGCTACCGCCGGCCCGCGTGATGGTCTGGACCTGGTTGAGGACCACCGCAGGAGCCTCTTCGCCCTCGCGCGCGGAGGCTTCGAAGCCCACCGCATCGACCGCGCTGTCTACCTCGGGTATGCCGAGGATATCGGCGATCTGCTCCTCTATGGGCGTCCCCTGGCCCACGTTGATCGTCTCGCAACCGAAGGACCTCGCCTGCGCGAGCCGCTCTTCGTTCAGGTCGCCCACGATGACGACGGCGGCACCTAGCAACTGCGCTGAGTAGGCAGCGGCGAGCCCTACGGGTCCAGCGCCCGCGACGTAGACCGTCGAGCCCGTGGTCGTGCCGGCAGTATAGGCGCCGTGGTAGCCGGTCGGGAAGATGTCCGAGAGCATGGTGAGGTCCAGGATCTTTTCCAGCGCCTGGTCCCTGTCGGGGAACTTGAGCAAGTTGAAGTCCGCGAATGGCACCAAGACGTACTCGGCCTGTCCACCGATCCAGCCGCCCATGTCCACGTAGCCGTAGGCGGAGCCGGCCCTCGCCGGGTTCACGTTCAGGCAGACGCCGGTCTTGCCCTCGTTGCAGTTGCGGCACCGGCCGCAGGCGATATTGAAGGGCACCGAGCAGATGTCACCTTCGTCGATGAACTGGACGTCGTCGCCCTTCTCGACGACTTCGCCCGTGATCTCGTGCCCCAACGTCTGCCCCACGGGGGCGGTGGTGCGCCCGCGCACCATGTGCTGGTCCGAGCCGCAGATGTTGGTCGAGACGATCTTTAGGATGACGGCGTGCGGGGCCTCCTTGGTCATCCCCATCGCGTCGGCTACCTCTTCTGGGACCTCTAGCTTCGGGTACTCGATGTCCTCTACGGCTACCTCTCCGGGCCCCTTGTACACAACTACCCTGTTGTCGGCCATAAACTTAACCTCTCCTTTCCCATTGGTCGCTGACCAACATGTATAAACATTGCTGTTCCCCATGAGCCGCGCCGCAAAACCACCTTCTCCGGCGCGGGGACATCTCAAGTATCCAGGCTAACTCCTTTCCCCAAATTGTGCCCCGCAACGTACCATATGTAGCGTGGCGCCGCAAGGCTGGGTCGATATCTTCGGGACAACCCGCTCGCCTGCATGGTAAGCCTTGTCACGGTTTCGCGATAGGGGGAATAGGTTAAAATTGCCGTGGGGAAGTCCCGGACAATCAGACTATCTGCGCAGAAGGGGTATCTGTATGCTCTTCAAGGCTACTGGGAAAGACGGTCTCTTCGAGAAGATCCGGAACCACGTCGGGACTACGGTGGAGCACCCCGTGAGCCGAGCGACGCGCGACATCCGCTCGCGCCTCTCCGACGAGGGCGTGAAGAAGACCGTGAGCGTCTGTCCCTACTGCGCCGTCGGCTGCTCCACGCTCGTCTACCACCGCGACGGGCGCATCATCGACATCGAGGGCAACCCCGACAGCCCCATAAACGCGGGCACGCTGTGCCCAAAGGGTTCGGCGGGCTTCGGGCTGCACGTCTCGCCGTACCGCTGGACAAAGGTCCGCTACCGCAGGCCCTACTCGGCCGAGTGGGAGGACCTGAGCCTCGAAGAAGCGCTCGGCATGATCGCCGAGAGGGTAAAGAAGACGCGCGACGAGAACTGGGAAGAAGAGGACGAGGGGGGCAAAAAGCTCAGCCACTCGACGGCGGTCGCCTCCATAGGCGGGGCCACCATAGACAACGAGGAGAACTACCTCATAACCAAGCTCTTCCACTCCATGGGGTTTTTGCGCATCACCAACCAGGCGCGCATATGACACAGCTCCACGGTGCCCGGTCTGGGCATCACGTACGGTAGGGGCGGGGCCACCACAAGCCTGCAGGACCTGCAGAACTCCGACTGCATACTCATCGAGGGCTCCAACATGGCTGAGGCCCACCCTGTGGGCTTCCGGCACCCTATGATCGCCAAGGGTAAAGGCGCGAAGCTTATACACGTAGACCCGCGCTTCACGCGGACGAGCGCCCTCTGCGACATCTACGCCCCCATAAGGCCAGGCACGGACATAGCGTTCCTCGGGGGCCTCATAAACTACGTCATCCAGAACGAGCGGTACTTCAGGGACTACCTCGTCCACTACACCAATGCCGCAACCCTCGTCACCGAGGAGTTCGGGGACGCGAACGCCTCCGGGTTTTTCTCCGGCTGGGACGAGGAGAACAGGCAGTACGACCCGTCGAGCTGGCGCTACGAGGGCACGCCCATAGACTACGCCTCTGTCGGGGGGAGCCAGGGGAGCCTGATCGGCGAGAACGTCGGCGGGGAATCCGCGCCGAACGATGGGGAGCCGCGCCCGACGGACCCGACGCTCGAGCACGAGCGTTGCATCTTTCAAGTCCTCAAGCACCACTTCGCCAAGTACACGCCGGAGATGGTCGAGAAGGTCTGCGGCACCCCGAAGGAGGCCTTCCTGGAGGTCGCCGAGGCCATCTGCGAAAACTCCGGGCGCGAGAAGACGACCGCGCTCTGCTACGCCGTCGGCTGGACCCAGCACTCCAAGGGCGTCCAGATCATCCGCACCGCCGCCATCTTGCAGCTCCTCCTCGGCAACATAGGCCGTCCCGGCGGTGGGATCATGGCTTTGAGGGGCCACGCCACGATCCAGGGTTCCACGGACATAGCGACCCTCTACAACATCCTTCCCGGTTACCTGCCGATGCCCGACGTGAGCCTGGACAACGACACCTGGGACGACTACGTACAGAGCCAGACGGCCGACACGGGGTGGTGGAACAACTTCCCCAAGTACGTAACCAGCCTGTTCAAGGCCTGGTACGGCGAGGCCTTCGACCCCGGGAGGGGCGACGAAATCTTCGACCACTTCCCGCGCCTCACGGGCGACTTTTCCTACTACCCGACCATCGTGGACATGAAGGACGGGAACGTGAAGGGGTGCTTCGTCTTCGGACAGAACTTCGCGGTCGGCGGGCCGCACGTCAAGTTGGCCCAGGACGGCCTGAGGACCCTGGACTGGCTCGTGATCATCGACGCCTACGAGGTAGAGACCGCCACGGCATGGAAGATGGAGGGCGTAGACCCCGAAGAGTGCGCCACGGAGGTATTCTTTATACCGGCTGCCCTCGTCGCCGAGAAGGACGGCTCCTTCACCCAGACCCAGCGCATGCTGCAGTGGCACGACAAGGCCGTCGAACCGCCGGGCGACGCCAGGAGCGACGCCTGGTTCGTGTTCCACCTGGGACGCAAGATCAAGGAGCTCTACCGAGACTCCGAAGAGCCACGCGACACGCTCATAAAGGCCCTGACCTGGGACTACCCGACCGAGGGCGAGCGCGAGGAGCCGCACATAGAGAGCATCCTCAAGGAGATCAACGGCTTTACCGTCGCCGACGGGGAGCCGGTCTCGGGGTTCGCGGATCTCCAGGACGACGGCACTACGGCGTGCGGCGGTTGGATCTATTCCGGCGCCTACTCGGACGGCGTCAACCAGACCAGGAGGCGCAAGCCCCTGACGGAGCAGCCCCCGGCGGCGAACGAGTGGGGCTGGGCGTGGCCCGCCGACCGCCGCATCCTCTACAATCGCGCCTCCGCCGACCCCGAGGGCAAGCCGTGGTCGGAGAGGAAAAAGTACGTCTGGTGGGACGAGGACGAGGGCAAGTGGGTCGGCCACGACGTCCCCGACTTCACCGCCACCAAGCGCCCCGACTACAGGCCCGACCCCGATGCCGAAGGCGACGACGCCATTCCTGGAGACGGGCCGTTCATCGTCAACGGCGACGGGCTCGGCTGGCTCTTCGCCCCCGTGGGCATCGCCGACGGCCCGCTCCCGGTCCACTACGAGCCCGTCGAGTCGCCGGTGCCGAACCTGCTCTACGACAACATCCAGTACGATCCGGCGGTAGAGCTCCTGGACAGGCAGGACAACCCTTACAATCCGCCGCAAGATCCGAGGTTCCCCTACGTCGTGACGACGTACCGCCTTACGGAGCACCACACCTCCGGGGCGATGAGCCGTTGGATCCCGTGGCTCTCCGAGCTCCAGCCCGAGCTGTTCTGCGAGATCAGTCCCGAGCTAGCCGCGGAGAAGGGCGTGAACAATACAGGCTGGGTCACCGTCTCGACGAGCCGAGGCAAGATCCACTGCAAGGCCCTCGTCTCCGACCGTATCCCGGTCTACGACTTCGAAGGCAAGAAGATCCACACCATCGGCCTTCCCTACCACTGGGGTCCCAACGGCCTGGTCACGGGCGACGTGGTGAACGACCTGATGCCTGTCTCCCTCGAACCGAACGTCGCCATACACGAGGCCAAGGCCTTCACCGCCAACCTCGAAGCGGGCAGGGTCTAGATGGCGCGCGCGAAGGAGAGGGCCTCGAACGGCGCCCTCGCGGGCCTGGCGGCGACCGTGGCCCTGTCGGGACTTCGTCAGGGCTGGTCGAAGATAGGGCTCGTCTTCGATACAGCCCCGATGCAGGTCGTCGCTCGTGTCGAAGAGATGGGCCTCGTCGACGACCTTTCGCCCTCGGGCAGACGCCTGCTGACCGCCTTCGCCCACTTCGCCTACGGCGCCGGGACGGGGGCGGCCTTCGGCCTCCTGCGCAGGGAAAAGGGTGGGCCGGCCGAAGAGGCCGCCGTGGGTTCGGCGCTTGGGGTCCTGGCCTGGGGAGCCGGGTGGTCGAGCTGGCTCCCGCTGACCGGCGTCCACCAGGCACCCTGGACCCAGAAGACGCCAAGGGTCCTGCTGCCCGTTTTGGACCACGCGGTCTTCGGCTCCGCGTGGGGTCTCGTCAACCTGGCACTATCCAGAAAAGGACTGTCATGAGGGATTCCAGGGGCACGCGTGTTACCCCGGAAGATACGGCGAGCGACACCCAGAGGGCCGAGGGCTCCCGCAGGGAGATAATGCAGCAGGACCTCATGGACCTCGGCGTCTGGCTCTCGGAGAACCCCGGGATGGCCCCGAAAAACCTCAAGCCTATAAGGAGCTCGAAAATTCTAGATCCCGGCGTCTACTACAACATGGGCACGGGGATGGTGGACAGGATCTTCAGCCCCCAGCGCGTCGCCCTCGGCCACAAGATGTTCCGCATAAGCAGAGACCCAACGTCGCCGGTCGAAGAGATAAGACGCCGAGTGCTGGAAGGGAAGTAACTCATGGCCACGGGATTCCTTACCGACACAACGGTCTGCATAGGATGCAAGGCGTGCGAGGTCGCGTGCAAGCAGTGGAACCAGCTCCCCGCCGACGGCTACGAGCTAACCGGCGACTCCTACGACAACACGAGACAGCTCTCGGGCACGACCTGGCGCCACGTAGCGTTCATCGAGAACCCGAAGAAGCGCCGCCTGACCGGCGACGTGGACCTCGTGGCGCTCGCCGAGGACGTAACAGAACCGCTGCCCGGGGGGGCCGAGCTCGACGCTCTAGGCCGCTGGGCCTTTATGAGCGACGTTTGCAAGCACTGCGTCGCGGCGCCGTGCCAGCAGGCCTGCCCTACCGGCTCCATCATCCGCAACGAGTTCGACAACGTCTTTATCCAACCCGACATCTGCAACGGCTGCGGCTAC
>JBKPSF010000324.1:0-7078 GCA_046734875.1 Actinomycetota bacterium
AGGGCGCCGCCGATAGCGACGGGGAGGCGCATGGCGTTCTGCATCTGGGCCGTGGTGCCTGATTCGATGAGGTCGGCTCCCCACACGCCGTAGGGTAGTGCCTCGCCGCGCAGCTCGTCGTCCAGGGCGGCGGACTTTTCGTTACGTTTGCGGATCAGCTCTCGGGCGAGGGGTTCGAGGGCTTTAGCGGGTACCGCATCGGGGGCGGCCCTGACCTTCTCTAGTTCGCGGAGGATCGCGTCGTCATCCAGGCCGGTCGCGCCTAGTTTCTCAGCGGCTTCGAGGGCGAGCCCGATCTCCCGCCCCTGCGGCCATCCGTGTTCGATAAGATCCTTCCCACTCAACATCTCACAGCTCCCGGTCGTCTCCGAAGGTTATACACTCTCCGAAAGAGCGCGCCCGTGACCTCACCAGGGCATGGGCTCCCCGTCACGGAAGAAGCCGCCGGAGGGGCCGTCGTCGGGGAGGGTTGCGGCCCAGACCACGCTAGCCGCGCCGTCGGGAATCGGGCGCGCGCCCATCTCCTCCATACCTGGTGCCGTCGCGGTGAGGCCGGGATCGACGGAGTTGATAAGGATGCCCGTGCCGTCCAGTTCGGCGGCCAGCTTGGAGGTCAGGGCGTTGACGGCGGCCTTGGAGATACCGTAGCTCGCCGCCGTCCCGCCTGGCGTCGCCAGGCCGAACTGCGGGTCCCCGTGCGAGCCGCCCCCGCTGGCGACGTTCACGATCCGGCCGTGTTGGCTCTGGCGGATCAGGGGCAAGAACGCCTGACACACCCGCCAGGTGCCGAACAGGTTCGTGTCGAGTACGGCGCGGGAGTTCTCCAGATCGGCGGTCGACGCCGTCTCCGACCAGTCGGCAAAAGCGGCGGCGTTGTTGACGAGCACGTCGAGCCGGCCAAACTGCCCTCCTACCCAATCGGCGAGCGTCCCAACGCTATCGGCGTCCGCAACGTCCAGGGTCCCTGCCCGAACGTCGCGGCCATCGCCCGCCAGCTCCTCGGCGGCGGTGCTGGCTCGATCCGGGTCGCGCGCACCAAGGACTACCGTCATTCCTTGCTGGGCGAGCTGCCTTGCGACCTCGAACCCGATGCCGCGGGCACCGCCTGAGACCAGCGCTACCCCGGAAACCTCTCGCTCTTCGGCCACAGGACTCCCTTCTTCTGGCGAACACTGCGATCCGTTGATTCTACGGACGGGGACGCATCGGGCCACCCCGTACTCGTCAGCCCATCTCTCGCCTTCCGAACAGGGAGGCGCCGGCTGCGGCGACGGTTACGAACACGATGGCCACCACGGCGCGCAATTCCAGCCGTTCGCCGAGGACGAGGAGGCCGGCGAGGGCCGCCACGGCCGGCTCCAGGCTCATCAGGACCCCGAAGATGCGGGCGGGGATCTTGCGCAGCGCTTCGAGCTCTAGTGAAAAAGGGATGGCCGAGGAGAGCATTGCCACGCCGAAGCCGGCGAGCAGGAGCTTCGGATCGAGCAGAGCGTAGCCGGCGCCCAAGATTCCGATGGGAGCGAGGACTACCGTTCCAACGCAGAGCGCGATCACAAGACCCGTCCCTCCTGGAAAGACGCTCCCCGTGCGGGCCGAAAGAAGGATGTACGCGGCCCAGAGGCATCCGGCCAGGAGCGCGCAGGCGACACCGACGGGATCGAGATCCATCCCGCCGAACAGGCCTAGAGGGGCGAGCAGGAGAATACCGGCCGCCGCCAGCACGACCCAGAGCAGGTCGAGAAGGCGTCGGGAGCCCGCGACGGCCACGCCCAAAGGTCCCACGAACTCGAGCGTGACGGCGACGCCGAGCGGGATGCGGTCGATTGCCAGATAGATCGAAAAGTTCATCAACGCGAGCGCGAGCCCGAAAAGCCCCGCGACGAGATACGCGTCTCTGTCGTGCCCGCCAAACTTCGGGCGCACCAGCAAGAGCAGCACGAGCGAGGCGAACGCTATCCGGACGAAGACCGTGCCGCCCGGCCCCAATGAATCGAAGAGGGTCTTGGCTATGGCCGCCCCGAGCTGGACGGAGACTATTGAGAGCATCACGAGCGCCGTCGGCGGCACGCTCCGCGAACGGTCCGAGAGACGCGCGGCGATGGGACGACCGTCGGGCAACGTTAAAGTACCTCTCTGACAAGACAACGGGCGCGGATAGTCTAGCACCAGCGTAAACCACGTCTAAGTGGGTACCATTATGGCTCTGAACACAGAGCAGGATCACGCTCCGAACACAGAGGAGGATCACTCATGACCGACGATGGGCGAAACCTGCAGGGCGAGGCCGAACCCCTCAACTGGGCGTGCACGAACTGCGGCTACCGCATCGAGGGCGAGCTGCCCGAGAAGTGCCCCGACTGTGGCGCCGACAGGGAAATGTTCGACGAGGTGCCGAAGCCGGGGATGTAGGTACCACGATCCGCTTTGGATTGATTGTGTCAGGTTCATGTTTCGGATAGCGCTCAGCTCGTGGACATACAAACCGTAGCCCAGGTCGTCACTTCTGTAACCAACCTCTTGTTCGTGATCGTGCTCGCGGCCGGCTACTACTTTACCTGGCGGGTCAGCCAGACCACGCTGGAGGAGATGCGGGCGCAGCGCACGGCGATGGGGCGTCCGCTCGTGATAGTGCAGGAAGACTACGAGAGTTTGCCGGAACTCGACGTGGCCATACGCAACGTGAGCGAGGGCGCGGCCAGGGACATAGAGTTCGAGTTCTCGGCGCCCATCGAGAGCTCTAACGGCTTCGTCGTCTCGGACCTGCCCTACTTCAAATACGGGCTAGACTTCCTGCCGCCGAACGGTGAGATCACCTGCTACTGGGACGAGCTCGACTCCCTCCTACCCTACCTGGAGTCCAAGAACCTGCAGAACGGTATCCACGTCACCGTAAGATACAGGGACCTCTCGGACGCCCTGTACCAGAGCCAGTGGAGGCTGAACCCCTTCCTCTACAAAGACACCCGCCTCGTAAGACGCAAGGGCATGGGAGACCTCGTAAACGCCGTCGAAAAGATGGCCCGCAGCACAGACGGTGATTCGGGCCATACCCTCGTCCCAGATCCCCCCGAACAAAAAGACACCTGATGCCTGAAACTGTAGCCTGATACCTCTCTAAGAACCCCAATCTTCGACGAGTTGGTCCCGGAACAGATCTATGTCGTCGGATCCCCTCGAACTCTCCAGGCGGGCGACGACCTCGGCGACGGTCGCATTGGTATGTGCCATGCGCTCGGCGAGGGTGCGCCCGATCTCGTAGACGAGCTTGCAGGCGGCCGGGGAGTCGGCGTCGAGCATCTCCAGAAGATGGTCCCTGCCCACGCCGTGCGCCTCGATCCTCGACGTAGCCTCGACGCTGGCCGCGGCGCGGGGTTCGGTGAGCAGTCCCATCTCGCCGACGACGGTGGGCGCCTCTATCATGGCCAGGAGTTGCCTGCGGCCGGGGAGGATCGTCTTGTAGACCTCTGCCGTCCCAGAGGTAAGGACGTAGAGCCGCTCCTCGGGGAATCCCTCCTCGAAGAGCATCTGTCCGGCTTCGAAGCTTACCGGCTCCAGTAGCTCCTCGAACTCGGCCCGCTCGTCGGCGTCGAGGTGCTTGAAGATAGGAACGTCCTTCAAGTCAGGCATGAGAAACCTCCTAGACAGACCAATCTGTGATCAGACGGTCGCGGAAGGCCTCCACGTCGGTCTCTCCCCTGCGCTCCAGCTCCCTTATGGCCTCCACAACCTCCTCGTCGAGGCGCGTGAGCCTCCTCGCGAGCGTGCGCGCGATGCGATAAGAAAGCTTGAAGGCTGCGGGCCTGCCCTCCTCGACCATGCGCCTGAAGGTGTCGCGCGGGATCTTTATGGCCTCGACCCTATCCACCGCCCTGACGGTCGCGGAAGCCCCGCTCTCACCGAGCAGCCCCCTCTCCCCCACAACGGTACGCCCGCGCGAGGCGTCGATCTCCGCCAGAAGCCTGCTCCCTCCCCCCGAAAGGCTCTTCCAGACCTCCACCGATCCCGAGGCGAGCACGTACAGATTGCCCTGATCGGCTCCCTCCTCGATGATGGCCTCGCCAGAACCGAAAGAGACAGACTCAGCAGCCTCGGCGAACTCCTCCCGCTCCTCCTCGGTCAGGAACTCGAAGAACCTGACCCCCTGCAATCCATCTTCCACCCTTCTCCGTCCCCTAGATCTCGAATCCTCCTTTCGGATTATATGCCCATTTAGAGCAGTCAGCTATCAGCCGTCAGCAGTCAACAAGAACAAAAAGCCGACCGCTGAAATCTGAAGGCTGATAGCTCGAAAAAACGGACGCGGCAAGAACGCCGCGCCCGCTCCGGAGCCTCTCGTGTTCTGGGGAGAACTCCTAGTAAAGCACCTGCACGTCCACGTAGTCGACGCCAGTGTAGGTGAGTCCGATCGCGTCTGCCGCTGCCGCGGAGAGGTCGAGCTCCCTGCCGCCCACGTACGGGCCACGGTCCGTGACCTCGACGACCACGGAGTTGCCCCCGTAGGTCACCAGCAACTTGGTGCCGAAGGGCAGGTACGGCGAGGCCGCCGTGTACTCGGTGTAGGGCTCGAAGATGTCCCCACTCGCCGTGTAGTTGCCCTCGAGCCCAGGCCCGTACCAGCTGGCTAGCTGGGTGTCGGCAAGGGCATCGTCCTGAAAAGCAGCCAGCGACACGGCAAAAGCGCCGGCAACCAAAAGCATCTTGAGACAAGACTTCACGCGGAGTCCCCCTCCAAGTTCTCTTGCACAACAAGCCCAAGACCTTACTACGTTACAACCGGGTTACAAGGCGCCACATATCGCCTTTTCCGTCTATTTGTGAACCAATTACATTCAAGGTAGTAACATGTTACGAACCTGTTACGGCGTGACGTTGAAAGGGACTATGTCCTACGAGTTTGCCAGGTATTTGAAGGTCAGGGGGGCGTGGGGGGCGGGGTGGTCGCCCGACGGGGGGAGGGTCTCTTTTCTCACGGAGATCACCGGCGTACCCCAGGTCTGGGAGGTCGCCTCAGAAGGTGCCTCCTGGCCCGAGCAGTTGACGTTTTATGAGGAGCGCGTCTCCTACGCGGCTTACTCGCCGAAGAGGGACGAGCTCGTCTTCGGCATGGACGCTGGCGGAAACGAACGCTCGCAGCTATTCTTGCTCAGGGACGGTGAGGTCACGGATCTTACTCGAGACCCGGAGGCCATCCATTATCCAGGAGGGTTTTCCCCTGACGGAGAACGCATCGCCTACACGGCGACCCGACGTAATGGGACGGACTTCGACGTTTTCGTACAAGACGTGCCAGACGGAGAACCCGAGATCGTTTGGGAGGTTTCTGGCTATCACACCGTGGCGGGCTGGGCTCCGGACGGGAGGGCCTTGATCGTCTCCCGCCACCACTCCAACGTGGACAACGACCTCTACATGCTGGACCTCGAAACCGGCGGGACCACCCTCCTGACCCCGCACGAAGGCGACGCCCGCTTCTCAGGCGCGAACGTGACGCCCGACGGGGAGACTATCTTCCTCGCGACTGACCGCGACGGGGAGTTCCTGCGCCTCGCCCGCCTCGACCTCGCGACTCTGGGACTCCAGTACCTCACCCCGGACGACTGGGATGTCGAGGGCGTCGAGCTTTCGGAAGACGGCCGCTACCTGGTCGTCAGCCGCAACGTGGACGGCTACTCCGACGTGTTGCTCTTCAGCGGCAGGGGGCTCAGGATGCCCGACCCGCAAGTTCCGGAGGGCATCGTCGGCGGCTTCGAGTTCTCACCGGACTCCAGGAAGCTAGCCTTCACCCTCACCGCGCCCGAGCGCAACCCCGACGTGTGGGTGCTCGACGTGACTGACGGCGAGGCGCGGCGCCTCACCCGCTCCTCGACCGCGGGCATCCCGCCCCACACCTTCCGCAAGCCGCGCGTCGTGCGCTACGAGAGCTTCGACGGAAGGGAGATACCGGCCCTCTTCCACGAGCCGGGGGCTGAGAACGCGCCCGTGATAGTGAACGTCCATGGCGGGCCCGAGAGCCAGGCGCGTCCGGCCTTCGCCCCCGTTACACAGTATCTCTTGAGCAGGGGATATGCCGTTTTCTTCCCCAACGTCCGCGGTTCGACGGGGTACGGCAAGGAGTACACGCACCTCGACGACGTCAGGTTGAGGATGGACTCCGTCAGGGATCTTGCGCACGCCGCGCGCTGGCTCGGGGAGCGCGGGCACGAGAGGATAGCCGTCATGGGCGGCTCCTACGGCGGGTTCATGGTGCTCGCGGCGCTCACGGAGTACCCGGACCTCTGGACGGCCGGGGTGGATATCGTCGGGATAGCCAACCTCGTCACCTTCCTGGAGAACACGGGAAGCTACCGCCGCTCGCTCCGCGAGCCCGAGTACGGCTCGCTGGAGAGGGACCGCGAGTTTCTGGAGTCCATCAGCCCGATCCACAAGGCCGAGAACATAACGGCCCCCCTTATGGTCGTGCACGGCGAGAACGACCCGAGGGTCCCCGTCGGGGAGGCGAAGCAGATAGTGGACCGTGTGCGGGAGAACGGTGGAATGGTCGAGTACCTCCTCTACGAGGACGAGGGGCACGGCCTCGCCAAGCTAAAGAACAGGCTCGATGCCTACCCGAAGATAGTCGCCTTCCTCGACGAGCATCTGGGAGGCTGAGCTCCCTCCTGTTGACGTGAGGTCCGCAAGAACGTAAGCTTTGTTCCACGCTGGTAAGGGGCGGTTACAGGAAGGGGAAAATTGCATGCGCTCGTCTGTGAGATTCTGCCGTGAGCGGCGGTCTCTGGTTCAACAAGGAAGCATGCCGCGTCCCCTGGCGTGGGGTTTCCTCCTCGCCCTCGTCTTGCTCTCGGTGGCCATACCGGCGGCGGCCCAGAGCGTCCCCGACTCGCCGACGCTATCGGTGTCGGATCGGCTCGCCGAACGCCGCTTCGTGACGACCGGGACGAGGGCCTACGAGGTCGGCACGGAGGCGGGGCGTTATCCGGCGATGGGGTTCCATACCAGGGGAGAGATGGGCGGCATCTGGAGCCCCCCGATCAAACTGCTCGACGGCCTCTGGTTCGGGATAGACGACCAGTGGATCGGG
>JBKPSF010000325.1:0-6292 GCA_046734875.1 Actinomycetota bacterium
TGGCCCGGGCCGCGCTAGAGCGGGGCATCGACGTCTTCGGCGGGTACGGGATGTCGGAGACGGGCCCCATCCTCACCCTCGCCCAGCTCACGCCCGAGATGCTCGAGCTCGACGCCGACGAGCAGCTGGATATCCGGACCAAGGCGGGGAGGCCTATCCCCCTGGTGGACCTGCGGGCCGTAGACGCGGAGATGCGCGACGTGCCCCACGACGGCGAAACCGCAGGCGAGGTCGTGGTGCGCGCGCCGTGGCTCACCCAGGGCTATCTCAAGAACCCCGACGCCTCCGAAGAGCTCTGGGAGGGCGGCTACCTGCACACCCAGGACATCGGGAACATCGACCAGCAGGGCTACCTGCGCGTCACCGATCGCATCAAGGACGTCATCAAGTCCGGCGGCGAGTGGGTCTCCTCGCTGGACGTCGAGAACATCCTCTCACAGCACGAGGGCGTGAGCGAGGCGGCGGTTATCGGGGTTGCTGACGAGAAGTGGGGGGAGCGGCCGCTGGGCCTGGTCGTGCCCAACGAGGGTCAGGAGATCACGCAGGAGGAGATCAGAGCCCACGTCAAGGAAAGGGCCGACGCTGGCGCGGTCTCCAGATACGCCGTGCCCGAGCGGATCCGGATCATAGAAGAGATCGACAAGACGAGCGTGGGCAAGATCGACAAGACGAGCGTGGGCAAGATCGACAAGAAGGCGCTGCGCGAGAAGTATGGGCGGTAGAACGGGAAGGAGTAATAGACCCAGATGACCACGACACAAGAGCGGACCGAGCGCGAGCGACCGCTTCCCGAACCGGTCGGCGACTTCTACCGGATCACCGACGCCTTGAGCGAGGAGGACAGGGAGATCGTCCGCCGGGTACGACACTTTATGGAGGAGAGGGTCCAGCCGGTCATCAACGGGTACTGGATGCGGGACGAGTTCCCCTTCGAGCTCCTACCGGAGATGAGTGCCCTGGAGATCGCCGGCCTCTCCTACGAGGGTTACGGCTGCCCCGGCAAGAGCACGCTGCTGGACGGCATCATCGCGATGGAGCTCGCCCGCGTGGACAGCTCCATCGCCACGTTCTATGGCGTCCACGGCGGGCTGGCGATGGGCTCCATCTACAGGTGCGCCTCCGAGGAGCAGAAGCAGAAGTGGCTGCCGGCGATGCGGCGGATGGAGAAGATCGGGGCGTTCGGTCTCACCGAGCCCGAGGTGGGCTCCGGCGCGGCTGGCGGCCTGATGACCACAGCCCGACGCGAAGGCGACGAGTGGGTGCTGAACGGCCAGAAGAAGTGGATCGGCAACGCCACCTTCGCTGACGTGACCATCATCTGGGCGTGCGACGTAGAGGACAACCAGGTCAAGGGCTTCCTCGTGGAGAAGGGCACGCCGGGCTTCAAGGCGGAGAAGATAGAGAACAAGATGGCGCTGCGTGTGGTGCAGAACGCCCTCATCACCCTCGATGGTTGCCGCGTGAGCGAGGAGGACCGGATGCCCCACGCCCGCTCATTCAAGGACACGGCGAAGGTCTTGCGCATGACGCGTGCGGGGGTGGGTTGGATAGGGGTCGGCTGCGGCATGGGCGCCTACGAACACGCTCTCGCCTATTCGCGGGAGCGTAGTCAGTTCGGGCGTCCAATCGGAGGTTTCCAGATGGTCCAGGACCTGCTGGCCCAGATGCTCGGCAACACCACGGCGTCTCAATGCATGATGCTGCGCCTCTCGCACCTGCAGGATGCGGGCGTGATGACGGACGAGCAGGCCGCACTGGCGAAAGCCTTCTGCACCGCAAGGACCCGCGAGACGGTGGGACTCGCCCGAGAGCTCATGGCCGCCAACGGCATCCTCATCGACTACAACGTGGGCCGGTTCGTGGCGGATGCCGAGGCGATCTACTCCTACGAGGGCACGCGCCAGATCAACTCGCTCATCGTGGGGCGCGCCATAACCGGCCTCGGCGCCTTCGTGTAAGGAATGCGGAAGCAGAGGAGAAAGGGCGTCACCGCGTTCTTCGAGGAGCGAGAGGCTGACTTCACCGATAGTTAGGGGAAGAGGAGTAACCGCATGGCAACCCCCGGCAATTACGCATTCGACAACGTAGGTGAGTTCGTCGGACGCGAGTTTGGGGTCTCGGATTGGATCACCGTCGATCAGGAGACCATAGACAGGTTCGCCGAGTCCACGGGCGACGGCCAGTGGATTCATGTGGACGTGGAGCGGGCGAAACGCGAGAGCCCCTACGGCGTGACGATCGCGCACGGATTCCTGATCCTATCTCTGTTGGCGAAGCTACAGTTCGATGCCGGGGTCGTGCCGCCCGACGCCAGCCAGGCACTGAACTTCGGTTTGGACCGCGTTCGCTTCATCGCGCCGGTGAAGAGCGGAGACCGCATCCGCAACCGGCTGAAGCTGCTCTCGGCGGAGGAGAAGGGCGAGGGCCGCATCTTGCTCAAGACCAACAACACCGTCGAGATCGAGGGCGAAGAGAAACCCGCTATGGTGGCGGAGCTGCTCGCCCTGCTGATAGGTCCCGAGAAGGAGGAACCCCGAGGTGGCGGACGATAGCGGCAAGGAGCAAACCACCCAAGGAAGCGATGGCCGCGAGAGCCCCGCGCAAGAGCAGACGCCCGGCGAAGAGAAGCGCAGGCTGGACGAGATGGAGAAGGCGCTGGAGGAAGAAAGGGGAAAGCGCATCGCCGCAGAGCGGTCTCTGAGAGAGCTGGAAGAGGAGAGGCGCAGGCGGGTCGCCGCGGAGAAGACGCTCGTAGAAGAGAAGCGGAGGGCCGCCGCCATGACTGCCCGGTCGGAAGAGCACGACGATGTCGTCTCGGAGGCGGCGCAGAGCGCGGGCGCCGCGGACGCCTTCTCCGGTCTGGCGTCGGTGGGGCGCATGCAGCAGGATTTCTTCGCGGGTTTGCGGGAGATTGCCCTGCAGGCGTTCCGGCGGCCACAGACGTTCGCGGAGCAGTACGTGACGTTCTGGAGCGAGATGGGCAACGTCTGGACCGGCCGCTCCGGGCTGGAGCCGCATAAGAAGGACCGGCGATTCAAGGATGCGGCGTGGAAGGACAACCCCTTTTACCGGGCGTACCTGCAGACTTACCTGGCCTGGCAAAGGGGGTTGAACGAGATCGTGAGCGAGTCCGGACTGGAGGGCGAGGACCGCAGGCGGGCCGAATTCGCGACCATGATGCTGACCGACGCAGCCGCCCCGACGAACGCACTGCTTGGAAATCCTGCGGCGCTCAAGAGGTTTTTGGAGAGCGGCGGGGAGAGCCTGACGCGCGGGTTCAACAACATGGTCGGGGACATCGCGCACCGCGGCGGTATGCCCTCCCAGGTTGACAAGGAGGCGTTCGAGGTCGGCGAGAATCTGGCGCTGACGCCCGGGGTCGTGGTGTTCGAGAACGAGGTCTTCGAGCTCATCCAGTACCGGCCCCAGACCGAAGAGGTCTACGAGCGCCCGATCCTCATCGCCCCACCCCAGGTCAACAAGTACTACATCCTGGACATTACGCCGGGCAGGAGCATCATCGAGTACCTGGTGAAGAACGGTTTCCAGACCTTTGCGATCAGCTGGCGCAACCCTACCGAAGAGCAGCGCCACTGGGGCTTCGATACCTACGTACAGGCGCTTCTGGATGCGAACGAGGCGGTACGCGAGGGCTCCGGCAGCGAGGACGCGAACATGGTCGGCGCCTGCCTGGGTGGGGACACGACGGCGCTCTTGCTCGCCCACCTGGCGGCGAAGGGCGACGACAGGGTCAACTGCGCAACCCTGATGGTCACCGTGCTCGACACCTCAGAGGAGTCGCAATTCGGGATGTTCGCGACCGAAGGGACGGTGGAGACCGCAAAGCAGGTCTCGGAGGCGAAAGGCGTCCTCGAGGGGCAGGAGATGGCGCGGGTGTTCGCCTGGCTGCGTCCCAACGACCTGGTATGGAACTACTGGGTAAACAACTATTTGCTCGGCAACGATCCGCCGGCCTTCGACATCCTCTACTGGAACGACGACACTACGCGCCTGCCCGCCAGGCTCCACCACGAGCTACTGGATATGTCCCTCTCCAACCCGCTCGCGAAGGCCGGCACGCTGGAGATACTGGGGACGCCCATTGACCTGACCAAGGTCGACCGCGACACGTACGTGGTCGCCGGCACCACCGACCACATAACGCCGTGGAAGGCGTGCTACGCGACGACGCAACTCCTGGGCGGAGAGACCGAGTTCGTCCTGAGCTCCAGCGGCCACATACAGAGCCTGGTGAACCCTCCAGGCAACCCCAAGACGAAGTTCTACACCAACGAGAAGACCCCCGACGATCCCGGAGAGTGGCTGGGCAGCGCGCGGGAGCATCCGTCCTCCTGGTGGCCGCACTGGATCGAGTGGCTCGGGGAGCGCTCCGGCGGGCGCAAGCCCGCGCCGGCGCAGCTCGGCAGCGAGAACCACCCGCCTGGCGCGAAGGCTCCTGGCACCTACGTCTTCGAGAGCTGAAGGAAAAGTAGATGTCCCAGCAGAATCAGGCGGACGAGATAGAGATCCGGCACATAAACGTCGGCGGGCAGCTCCTGCGCGTCGGGGTGCGACCGAGAAGGGCAGGCAGCGGCCCCACGCTGCTCTTACTGAACGGCATCGGCGCGAACATCGAGTTGGCCGATCCCTTCGTGGAAGAACTCGTGCACGATGGGATCGAGGTGGTCAACTTCGACGTGCCGGGCGTCGGCGGTTCCCCCACGCCGCCCATGCCCTACCGTCTGCCGGGGCTCGCCCGGCTAACAGCCCGGATGCTCGACGCTCTGGGCTACGACGAGGTCGACGTTCTTGGCGTGTCCTGGGGTGGCGCCCTCGCCCAGCAGTTCGCCCGCCAATTTTCTCACAGGTGCCGGCGCTTGATCCTGGCGAGCACAGGGACCGGGGCCTTCATGGTGCCGGGCAGGCCGTCCGTGCTCCTCAAGCTGGCCACGCCGCGCCGGTACCTGAACCCCTCGCGCATGGAGGACATCGCCCCCGACATCTACGGCGGGAAGGCCCGCTCCGACCCCGAGGCCGTCCGCAAGCACACGGGCGCGATAAAGGCCCGCGGGGCCAGGGGCTACTACTACCAGCTGCTAGCCGGAACGGGGTGGACCAGCCTGCCCTGGCTGCGCAAGCTGCGCCAGCCGACGCTCGTGATCCACGGCAGCGAGGACCCCATAGTCCCCGTCGCCAACGCCAGGATACTCGCCAAGCTGATCCCGAACTCCCAGCTCTACGTCGTCGAGGACGGGCATCTGGCCCTCCTGACGAGCGCAGATGAGTTGGCCCCCGTGATGGAACGGTTCCTCCTGGAGAAAGACGCGCCTAGCGGGGAGGGTGCCCACGGGTGATGGCGTCTTGAGGTGGTCTGGAGGCAGAGGTTCGGAAGGATGTGTCCCGGAGTTGGTGTTCCCAAGGCACACCAACGCTGTGTGGCCTCTCTGCCAGGGTTTGGCCACGCTTCCTGCCGGAGAAGCCAATAGAAACTCAGCCCACGGGCTGAGCCGGGCATCGGCAGAAGTCCAGCGAACGGTCTCTCGCACTGTCCGTCCGCCGGTGCCGTCTAGCGATCGTCTCCCCGAATGTCGCCGAACAGCGTCTGGACCAGGCGGTCGGCGTGTTGCTCGGCCTGCTCCTCCGCGAGCACGTCGGCGCCGAGGATCCCCTCGCTTAGCGCGGAGAGGGCGAACGGGATGACACCGGCCGTGATGAGGAAAAGGAAGAAGGTGTCCTCGTCGAACTGGCGCAGGTACCCCTGGTTCTGCGCGCGCTCGAAGATCGGTGCCCACAGCTCCCGCAGGGGCGCCGCGTGCTCGATGAGGTGGTCCAGGCGTTCGCCGCCCCCCGTCCCCTCGTGCGCGAGCAGGCTCGCGATACCTGGGTGCCTCGCCGAGACGAGCACCACGCCACGCACGACCTCGGCGGCAGCGACAACCGCCTCCTCCTCGGACACGGCCACTGCGCCGGCCATGAGCGAACGCAGGGCGCCCTCGTACTCGGCGCCCGCCGCATCGACCACCGCCCGCCACACCCCATCCTTGGAGCCGAAGTGGTGCCGGATCAATCCGTGCGCCGCCCCCGCCCCCTCCGCAATGTCCCTTACGCTCACTCCCTCGTACCCCCGCTCCGCGAACAGGGCCAGCGCGGCGTCGACTATGCGCCGCCTCGTCTCTTCCGCCTCCTCGGCCGGCCGCCGTCCCACCTTCCTCAACCGCGCCTTACCGCTCATCACATCGCCTCCTCCAAAAAAATCGGTGATCACCCTTGACATTATACTATACGAACGTAT
>JBKPSF010000326.1:0-2103 GCA_046734875.1 Actinomycetota bacterium
ACGGGACTGGTCCGTGCAGCGCGTTTACGCGCACCTGCGCATGGTGGATGTATTGCTGCCCGACGTGGACGAGGCCGAACCGCACCTAACGGAGGCGCGTTTGCTCTCCGAACGACTTGCTCTGCCCCAATTGCGCCAGAGGCTCAACGAGCGGTTGGGCCGTCTGAGGAGGCTGCAGGGCAGCGACGAAGAGGCGCTCGTCGCCCTGGAAGAAGCCATAGACGAGATCGAACGCCTGCGCGATACCGTGACCCACGAGTCGATGCGCGCCTCCTTCTTGCTGGACAAGATCGGCGCCTACGAAGAGCTACTGAAGATACATCTCTCCAGGTGGGCCGAGAGCGACCCGCGTGGCGTGTTCGCCGTCGCCGAACGCGCCAAATCTCGCGGTCTGGTAGACCTGCTCACGGGCGTTTCCAGGCGGACGGCGCCCTTCGCCGAAGAACCCGTGCAAGAACGTATCAGGAGCCTGCAGTCCGACCTCAACGCCACCTACAACCAGTTGCTCGGCGTCGGCGAGATCCCGCCGCAGGTTCCCCTCCCCGACCTGCACGGGCGGACGATCGAATTGGAGAGGGAGATCAGCGAGCTCCGCCTGCGCACGGTGCCGGTCTCCTCAGACCCCTTCACCACGGCCGAACCGCCGGACGTGTGGGAGGACCTTCCCCCCGACGTGACGTTGCTCGCCTACCACATTATGGAAGATGAGATCATCGCTTTCGTCGGGGGGCGGGACCGGGTCAGGATCGTGCGCGACTGCGGGTCGGCCGGTCTGGTGGCACAGCTCCTGCAGCAGTTGGACGTGCAATGGGACCGCATGGGAGCGGGACCTAGTTTCGCGGACAGGCACGCAGAGCACCTGACCCGCCTCACGCGGCGGGTGCTCGCCTCACTCTACGACGAGCTGGTGGCCCCGCTCGAGCCACTCCTCGGCGCTTCATCCGCAAGCGGGCGCGGCCCGCAGAAGATCACCATCATCCCCCACGGCCTGCTCCACAGGGTGCCCTTCCACGCCCTTTTCGACGGCGAGGCGTACCTGCTCGACCGCTTCGAGGTCTCCTACGCCCCGAGCGCCACCGTCTTCTCCCTCTGCCAAAAGCAACTTCCGCGGGGCCCGGAGAGGGCGTTGATCCTGAGCGTCACCGACCCCCTGATTCCCCACGTCTCCGAAGAGGCGCTGGCGGTGGCCTCGCATCTCCCCGGGGCCGAAGTGCTCTCCGACGGGCTGGCGACCATGGACACCGTCGGAGAGAGGGCCTCCGGTTGCGGCATACTGCACCTGGCGTGCCACGGCATGTTCCGCGGGGACAACCCCATGTTCTCCTCCCTCAAGCTGCACGATGGCTGGCTGACGGCCGCCGACGTGCTGAGGTTGGATCTGGACGGCGCCCTCGTCACGCTGAGTGCCTGCGAGTCCGCGCGCAACCGGGTACTGGCCGGTGACGAGATCGTCGGCCTCGCCCGCGGTTTTCTCGGTGCGGGGACAGCGACGCTCGTCGCGAGCCTGTGGCTGGTGCAGGACGAGACGACGTCCTGGATGATGGAACGCTGGTACGCCCGCATGCGCGACGGCACCGGCCGAGCCACAGCCCTGCGCGAAGCCCAACTGGCGCTCAAAGAGAGGTGCCCGCACCCGTACTACTGGGCCCCCTTCGTGCTAATGGGGCAGCGATAGGGAGATCCGCAAGGGGTTCAGACTCCGGAGTTCAGCGCGCGGCGCGCAGGATGGCGGCCACGGAGCGGTCGACGTCTTCGGTTGTGGTCGACCAGTTGGACACCGAAATTCTCATAGCCGCCTTACCCTGCCAGGTCGTACCCCCGAGCCAGCAGGTACCGTCCTCCTGCACCGCCTCGACGACGGCGCGGGTCCTCCCGTCGTGGTCACCTCCGGGGTCCACAAACCGCACGAGGACCTGGTTGAGGACGGCGTCGGCGAGCACCTCGACCCCGGGCTCCCGCGCTAGCGCCTCGGCGAAGCGCCGGGCGTGGGCACAGCAGCGGTCGACGAGGTCGGCGACACCCGACCGGCCCAACGTGCGGATGGCCGCGTAGATCGGGAATCCCCGCGCCCGGCGCGAGGCCTCGGGATTCCAGTCGAGCTGG
>JBKPSF010000327.1:0-4944 GCA_046734875.1 Actinomycetota bacterium
CGGTAGTCGCCCGTGCCGATCTCGGCCAGGCCGTACTCGGAGATGTTTATGCCCATCTTGACGGCCCGCTCGCGCAGCGCGATGTTGTGGGCCTGCCCGCCCGTGAAGTGGTGCAAGAGCGTGCCATACGCTTCCGGCTCCACGATCCTGAGGTCGACCTCCGTACCGTCGGAGAGGACGAAGACCTTCTTGGGGCCGTGGGCGAGGACTTCTTCCGCGAACGGGGCCTCCGCGAAGTCGTCGGCGAGGGAGGACGGGTCCGTGCTCGCGGCGACGATGTCGATGTCGCCGATGGTCTCCTTCATGCGGCGCAGGGAGCCCCCGACCTCGGCCCTCTCGGTCGCCGGATGCGAGCGTACGAAGGAGAGGATCTGATCTCCCAGGGCCGTCGCATCGTCGAGGAGCATGCGGCGCTCCGTGGCGTTGTACTTGCTCGCGGCCTCGACCATCTTCTCCGCGCTCTTCTTCCCGAAGCCTTTGAGGGCGGAGATCTCCGCAGGGTCGGTGCCGGCGAGCTCCTCGATGCTTGTGACGCCGAGCTCTTTCCAGAGCCGCCCGACGGTGCGCGGTCCTACGCTTGGCAGGCGCGTCATCTCCACGAGGCCGACGGGGATCTCATCCGTCAGTTCGGCCAGGAGCCCAGGAGTCCTGTCCTCGGCGAGGTCGCGTATAACCTCCGCCGTCGTCGCGCCGACGTGGGGCAGCGTCTTGAGGTCGTCCACCTCCGAGGCCGGGCGGCCGAGGGCGGCCACCGACTCGGCGGCCCGCTGGTAGCCGAGTACGCGGTAGTAGGGTTCGTCTTTGATCTCCATGAGCGTCGCTATCGTCTCGAGCGCCCGTACGATGTCGTTGTTGTTCAAGGTGCCCGCTCCTCCTGTTTCGGGGACCTACCCGTCCGCCAGGGGAATTATACGCGCCGCCCCAGCACCGAAACCGGCTAGAATCATCCCATGCTCGAAAGCCGCAGGGAGAAGATACGTTGGATCTCCGAGCGCCTGACGGTCCTGTCGGCCGTCGGGCTCGCGGCGGGGCTGGCGTTTTCGGCGTTCGTGATCTGGGCCTTCCTCGAGCTTACAGACGCGGTGATCGAAGGCGACAGCCGCGCCTTCGACAGAACCGCGCTGCTCTGGATACACTCGCGCTTCCCCGGCTGGTTGGACGGGCCGATGCGCCTCATTACGGCCCTTGGCTACTACTGGTTCGTGGTGCCGGTCCTCGCGGTAGCGGTCTTCTCGCTCTACCGGTGGGGCTGGCGGCTCTCGGCCGTACTCCTCGTCGTCTCGACCGCGGGGAGCGTCGTGCTCACTACCGTCCTGAAGGGCGTGTTCCAGCGCACGCGTCCGGAGCTCTTCGATTCGGGCTACCAGGCCTCCTTCTACTCCTTCCCGAGCGGGCACGCCACGGTCGCCGTCGGGTTCTATGGGATGCTCACGGTGATCCTCGCCTACCGGCTGCGGGGACGCGCGCGTTGGGCCGTGGCCATCTCGGGAGTACTGGTAGTGCTGCTCATAGGATTTTCCAGGCTCTACCTGGGCGTCCACTACCCGACGGACATACTCGCCGGCTACCTCTCGGCCCTCCTGTGGCTTGTCTGCGTTGGGGGCGTTTACGCGCTGTGGCTCTCGGTCAGGGGCCTGAGGGCGGCGGAGTCCGGCCGTGAGGGCCGCTAGTAGTATTCTTAGGGCTCGGGCGCGTGTACACGGGGCCAACTACCCGAGCGACGTGCTGGCGGGATGGACCCTTGGCGGCGTGTGGGCCGCCGTCTGCCTCACGGCGGCCGATATCTTCAGGCGACTGCGTGAACCGGCCGCCAGGCCCGAGGAGCTAGAAATTCGCAAAAAAGGTGATAGCTTCACGTCGTGCTCGAGGCCATCCTCCACCCGCTCATAGAGTTCGTCACCGACACCATCGGCAGCTACGGCGTCCCCGCCGTCTTCGTGCTCATGCTGCTGGAGAGCATGGGAATCCTGATACCCTCCGAGGCCATCTCACCGTTCGCCGGCTACCTGGTCTCCGAAGATAAGATGAGCTTCCTGGCGGCTGTGACCGCCGGCGTCCTTGGTAACCTCGTGGGATCCTGGATCGCCTACTTTATCGGCCTGTGGGGAGGCCGCGAGCTGTGGCTACACTACGGAAAATACCTCGGCGTAAAGGCCCACCACCTGCAAATCGCGGAAAAGTGGTTCGACCGCTACGGCGAGTTCACCGTCTTTATCTCCCGCTGCCTCCCCGTGGTACGCACCTTCATCTCGTTCCCCGCCGGCACGGCCAGAATGAACCTGGCCAAGTTCACCCTCTACACCCTACTGGGATGCATACCCTGGGTCTTCGCCCTCACGTACTTCGGTTACCTGCTAGGCGAAAACTGGGAAACCATAGGTGACTACCTCCACTACCTCGACTACGCCGTCGCGGTAGCACTGGTAGCCGGCGCCGGCTACCTGTTCTGGCGCTGGCGCCACTCTGATTAGAGCATTTCAGCATTTCAGTTATCTTCGCCCTGCCCCAGCGTGCATGAGGCATCGTTGCTCGGGCGGCCGGGAATGAGGCTCCCGGTAACGCAACGGTACTACTTCCTGAATTGCTGACCGGCTGAAATGCTGAAATTTGGGTCCGTGATCTGGGCCCTGCCAGGCGTCCGCACGAGGGATTGGCTCCCCGAGAGCGTCGTCAGGATCGGGTTCGGTGTCTTCATGATGATCGTCGCCCTCCGTCTACTCGGCGGAGCGGTCGGGATGTTCTAGGGCGACTCGCTTCGTATGCCCTTGAATCCTCGGAACGTCGCGATGACGGCCGCGCAGGTACATGGGCCCATGACCGCGAGGATCGCTAGCCAACTTGCCACCGTGGGGGTGGCAAGGAGACCGTCGTCGCCGGAGAACAGGACCGGAGCCTCCGCCCATAGCGCGAGCCCCCAGACGGCCGTGGCGACCGACACAACCACCATGGATAAGGCGGCGAGCGCCGCGGGATACAACGCGAACCGGTAGAGTCGGTCCCCGACGCCCGAGCGCCCCACGGCGGCCGAAATCGAGGCGGTGCTCGCGACCGCAGCGAGCAAGAACACGGCTACTATAGACAGAAACAGCGCAACGTTTAAGGGATCATGGACGGCCGTCCCTCCGAGCAGGGGTTCTACGACCCCGACCAGCACCAGTACGTACCCGACGAAGACGCCCAAAGAGAGCACCGGCACGCACAGGAGCAAAGGTACGTCCTTGCGTCCATCGTCGAGGGCCTCTCTGAGCGCGACGAAGACGATGGGTATGCCGCCAACGAGCACAGCAGCGAGCGCGACGATGGCGCCGACGACGACGGCGTCGAAGGCCGCTCCCACGGGCGCGTTCTCGCGCGCGGCGCTGACGAAATCGTCGTACTCGGTCATCTTCTGGAAACCGGCGCCTGCCGCCACCACGCCGACCCAGCCCCACAACACCAGCAGCACCGAACGGCGCATCCTACTCCCCATCGACGCCACGCTCCTTTCGTTGATAACCTGCGGAATAGCCCACGCATCGAGGGCACCGAGCGCGACGTCACAAACGTCCCTTACGGACGCCGGGCGTTCCTCCAGCAGAGCCCCGAACTCTTCCCCGTAGCGCTCGCGCCACGCCCGCGGGTAGAGCAGGATCAAGGCCCGCAGCAACCAACTCACGCGGTCGCCAACCTCCCCAACCCCGCCCGGGCGAGACCCTCCATACTCCTCAGCCTCGCCTCCAGCGCAGATGCTCCCGCCGCCGTGATGCGGTAAGGCCTCCGCCGCTCCTCCGACGCCAGAGGCTCCACCAGCCCCCGCCTCTCCAGACGCGCCAGGGCCCCATACAACGTCCCAGGCCCGAGCCTCGCCCCACATGTGGCCTGGATGTCCTCCATCATCACGTAGCCGTGCTTCGCGCCACCCGCCAGGCTGATCAAGATGAACAAAGCAGGGTCGGAGAACCGCCCCAGCTCCGAAACCTCCCCGCCCATCTTCCTCCTACGTACTACGTTACACGTACTATTACGTAACGCGTAATAGTATATCCTTGGGCTCTGCGTGTCAAGCCTTCGGGCATTGCGTTTAGAAGCTGGGGCGAAAAATTCATGGGCGGGCGACGTTTTCCGGGTTATTTGGGTCTTGGTGAGTTATCCTAATGCCTCATGACCGAGCGGCCGTACTACGAGGAGCAAGAATTCCGGACCTCCAGGGAAGAGCGCCGGCCACCCCGCAAGAAGAGTGGTGGTGCGCTGGAGTACCTGGTCATACTATTGGTATCGTTTGCGCTCGTCTTCGGCTTTGTCAGGCCTTTTGTCATGGAGGCGTTCTGGATCCCTTCGGGAAGCATGATCCCCACGCTGGAGATCGGCGACCGGGTGCTGGTCAACAAGTTCATCTACCGCTTCACGGAGCCCAAAGTCGGGGACATCATCGTGTTCCAGAGCGTCGACAACCCCAACGAGGATCTCATAAAACGCGTGGTCGCCCTGCCTGGGGACACAGTAGCGGTACGCCGCGGCCACCTCTTCCTGAACGGAGAACGCCAGAAAGAGGGATACCTCAACAAAAAACTCCCCGATAGGAGCTTCTACGCCAAGACCAAGGTCCCCAAAAACCACGTCTTCGTAATGGGCGACAACCGCGGCAACTCCGCGGACTCCCGCGTCTTCGGCCCCCTGCCCAAAAAGAACATAGAAGGCGAAGCCTTCCTACGCTTCTGGCCGCCGCATCGCATCGGCTTGCTGTAGCAGCACGCTCCGGCTTCGCCTACGCTTGTCAGCACGCTCGCTTCGCGGGCTTGTCAGCTTTTCCAGCTACGGCCTCGCCCGACCGGGCACGACGGACCGCTGCCCACGGCAGCCACATCCCACGCTCGAAGCGTCGCCCCTAGACGACTTGCTGAAAGCGAGGCGAAGCCGAAGCGTGCTGAAAGCGAGCCCGAAGGGCGAAGCGTTGCTGACAAGCGA
>JBKPSF010000328.1:0-11450 GCA_046734875.1 Actinomycetota bacterium
GACGGGAGCCTGGATGCTCACGTGGCCGAAGTCGGCGTCCACGTCGCCTAGCACCTTTCCCTTCACGAGGATGTCGCCGAACCCGGAATGTACGTCGTCCTCCACAGGCCCGTGTACCTCCACGTCGCCGAACACGGTCGAGACGTCGTGCTCCGCCCCCCTGGAAACCACGTCGCCGACGAGCCGCTCTTCGGCGGCATGGGCGGGGAGGGGAAGGATGGCGACGAGGCCGAAGACCACGATGGAGAATGTCAGCAACGGCCGCACGTGGACCCTGGCGAGGGGTACTGGGTAGCTCATGCCTCTCTGGCGCGCCGGCGGGAGACCGACAGGTATACCGCGACCAGGGCGAGATCCACGAAGGCGCCTACCGCGAGTGCCACGAGAAGCGCCGAACCCACGGCGGCGAAGACGACCTGGACCACGTCGGCCAGGCCGGCCGCGAACCCCCAGAAGATGCTCATCGCCTCCACGGCAAGGGCCGCGGGGTTGGCCCCGCCCAGCACCATGGTCGCCGAGGTCGTCAGGAGCAACACGACGGCGAGCCCGGCCCAGAGGAGCCTCGCCCTGAGCGAGCGCGTCGGGAGCGCCATCGCCACGCCCTGGCATACCGACCTGGTAGGTTCCTCGAACGCCAGGGAGCCGAGGGAGGCGTTGAGCCTCAACTCCCTCTCGTAGAGCCGCAGGCATCCTCTACAATCCCTCAGGTGCGTCCTGACCTCGCGCTCCTGCTCCGGTGGGAGGGAGCCGTCGGCCAGCTCGAAGATGGGTTCGGGGTCGCAGGGGTGTGGCCCGTTCATTCCCTCTCCCCCGCCTCTTCCAACCTTCCCGCCAGCATGTTGCGGGCGCGGAAGAGCCTGCTCTTCACGGCAGGGACCGTGATCGCGAGCACCTCCGCTATCTCCGCGTAGCTCAGGCCCTCGTTGTAGCGCAGGATCAGGGGCACCCCGTAGGTCTCCGGGAGGGTGGCTATGGCCTCCCTGACGCCCCTGGAGCGGTCGGCGTCGACGGCCGCATCCTCGGGGCTGCGGGAGACGGGGGCGTGGGTCTCGGGGTTGAACTCGACGATCTCCCTCCGGCGCCTCAAGGTGTCCACGCCGAGGTTGTTGGCGATGGCGAGTAGCCAGGTCTTGAAGCGGTAGTCGGGGTTGAAGGTCTCCAGGCGGTCGTAGGCCCGCAAGAACGTCTCCTGCACGAGGTCCTCCACGGAGATCTCACGCCGCGCGTAAGGATAGACGACGCGGCCGACCAGCCGCTCGTACCGGCTTACCAGCTCCTCGTAAGAACGCAGATCCCCCGAGAGCGTGCGCTCGACGAGCTCCTTGTCGTCCAGCTCATCGCGCCGGACCGAGAGGCTCCCGAGCTTCTCCCGCCACCCACCAAGCGTCACCGCAGACGTGTACTCCATACTAGGATGAGTATACGCCCCACCCCCGGAAAAGTTTCCAAAGCTGACAAGCGAGGCGAAGCCGAAGCGTGCTGACTAGATCGCCGCCTGGCCGTCGATGCTCAGGCCCGTCAACCGCGAGGCGTGCTCGGCGAGGGCCTCTTCGTTCACGATAACTACCCTGCGGTTGCGGCTCTCGATCACGCCGTCGCGCTGGAACTCGCTCATCACCTTGGAGACGGCCTCCCTGGTGGAGGCGATCATGTTGGCAAGATCCTGGTGCGTGAGGCGCACGTCTATGAGCGTGCCGGCCCCGTTGCCCTCGCCGAAGCGCTCGCCCAGGTTCATGAGCAACGTCGCAAGCCTGGTCGAGACCTCCCTGTGTAAGAGGCTCTCTATAACCTCGTCGGACTGCCTGAGCCGTTCGGAGAACGAGGAGAAGAGCTTGAGGGCGAAGCCTGGGTCGTTCTTTATGACCCGTTCTATGGCGCTCTTCTGGATGCTTGCGACCCTGGCCTCGGTGACAGCCTCGGCGAACACGTCCTGCCAGCGCCCCTCGACCAGGTTCAGCTTGCCGAAGACGCCGCCGTCCTTCAGGAGCGCCGTCGTGGCCTCCTTGTAGTCGCCGTAGATCTTGTACAGCCGAACGGTGCCGGAGAGCAGGAAGTAGAGCTGGTCGTCGGGATCGCCCGGCGTGAAGATCGTGTCTTTCGGCCCGAAGCGACGCTCGACGGCCCTGAGCCCGGCCTTTTCGAACTCTTCGAGCCCGAAGCCCTCCGGGGCGCTCGTGGCGGCGAAGCTTCCGGTGCTGTGGCTCGTGAGCATGTGATTCGACCTCTCTAAAGAGACTTCCTGTGAAACCGGCGACCTTCCTCAGACGCCAGATATTATACCCCAGATTCCAATAACTATTCTTGATCGAAGCCCGTCTTGCGCGGGCGTTCAGGCCGCGGTCCTGCGCCACCTGAGCTCGACGCCGACGCGCTTTGCGACGAAGAGGAGGTCGTCGCGCACGGCCCCGATGTCCTTGTCGAAAAGGGTTACGATGCAGAAGCCGCAGTTGCGGTATGCCCAGGCGAAAGGCGCGAGGTCCCCCGCCACCGTCCTCTCGGAGTTCATGCCCCACGCGTCGGCCAGATGGAGGCGCCCACCCGCGAGGTCGAGCGTAATCCGCCATCCTTCGTCCGTCGGTACCTCGAAGTACCCGGGCAACCGCCCCGCTGGGACCATAGCGTTCTCCAGATCCCTGGCAAAGGCCTTCTTGTGGGCCTCCACCCCGGCTAGATAATCCGTGTCATCCACCGTCCTTGAGGGAGTTGGCGTGTACAACCGATTCTCGGTCACCTTCACGCCCTCGGGAGGGTAGAACCCGACAAAGGGGACCGGGGAGCGCCAGAGGTGCTGTATCACCCCGAGCGTCACGTTGCGCCGTTCCCCCACTGCCCCGCCCGACTCGGCGAAGCGCATCGCCTTGAGACGCATGTGCCTGGGTTCCCAGGGATGCGGCTCTCCCACGGTCCTGAGCCTGCGCCGGCGTTTGTTTATGCGACGAACCTCTTCCATGACGCGCGTATTCTACATCTCTCCGCACCGTGTTGCCCGGCACGGCAAAGGCGGGGCCGAAGCCCCGCCTTCGTGGTCCGAAAGGCCTGTCTTATTGCCTGCTTACGGCGAGCAGGTAGAGGAAGGTGAGCACCGCCGTGAGGGCAGCCGCGATGTAAGTGAAGGCCGCCGCTGTAAGGACCCGCCTCGTGCCCGAAGCCTCAGAGCTCGACAGGATGCCGTAGCGCGTCAGGAGCCCGTAGGCGCGGGTGGAGGCGTTGATCTCGACCGGCAGCGTCACGATGTGGAAGGCCAGAACGCCGATAAACATGATGACGGCGAGGTTGATCAGGAGCGACCCCAACGGCGTCGCCGCTCCCCCCACGAAGAAGGCGAAGATAAACGCCATGGGCCAGAACTGGCTGCTGATGTTGACGACCGGGAAGATGCCGGCCCTGAGCTTCATCGGCACGTAGCCGCTCGCGTCCTGTATTGCGTGCCCCACCTCGTGGGCAGCGACGCTGACCCCCGCGATGGAGTTGCCCTTGTAGTTGTCCTCGGACAACCTCACTACCTTGCTCCGCGGGTCGTAATGGTCCGTGAGCTGTCCCGGCACGGGCTCCACCCTCACGTTAGACAGCCCATTGCGGTCCAGGATCATGCGCGCCGTCTGGGCGCCGGTGAGACCGCTCGCGCTCCTCTGCTTCGAGAACTTCGAGTAAGAGCTCCTCACCCATAAGGCAGCGGCCCCCGAGATGAGCATGCCGACGACCATTATCAGTAGGTAACCGCCGAATCCGACCGGTAACAACGTGTTTCCTCCTAGCAGGTTTACTGCCCATATTCTACTACACACTTATACGTAGAGATGCTCGCGAAGTTGCGCGAAATGGAGGCTTCAGGAAGTAGAGAAATCCTGGTTGCTCACCAGGAGCATAGCAACGTTTCCACCGCTGGGCGAAGAAAAGACCGGCGAGAGAGAAGCCTCGCCGGTCTTACGTTTCCCGCTTGCTCGAGGTTACGACTCGCTGCGGGCCTCCTTGAGGTCGTCCACGACGGAGGGGTCGGCGAGGGTCGAGGTATCGCCGAGGTCGTCCTCGCCCTCTGCGACGCCCCTGAGGACGCGGCGCATGATCTTGCCGC
The DNA here is from genome assembly GCA_046734875.1 of Actinomycetota bacterium. Lineage (GTDB taxonomy): Bacteria > Actinomycetota > Rubrobacteria > Rubrobacterales > Rubrobacteraceae > Rubrobacter_D. The sequence continues at coordinate 4,073 of JBKPSF010000328.1, forward strand.
TCCTCGTCTTGGGGAGGTCGGGGGTGAAGATGATCTCCTCCGGCCTAGCATGCGGGCCTATGGCCTTCCTTACCTGGTTGTGGAGCTCCTTGATAAGGTCGTCGGTGCCCTCGCGGTCGCCTTCGAGGACGACGTAGGCGACGATGGCCTGGCCCTTGTCCTCGTGGTGGCGCCCGATGACGGCGGCCTCGGCCGCTGCCTCGTGGGAGACGAGCGCGCTCTCGACCTCCATCGTGCCGATGCGGTGCCCGGAGACGTTCATCACGTCGTCTATCCTGCCGGTGATGGTGTAGTAGCCGTCCTCATCGCGCTCGGCGCCGTCCTCGACGAAGTACTTGTCACCGAGCCTCTCCCAGTAGGTCTCGCGGAAACGCTCGGGGTCCTTGTAGATCGTGCGTAGCATGCCAGGCCACGGTTTGGTGACCACCAGGTTACCCTTGCCGGCCCCCTCAATAGGGTTGTCCTCCTCGTCGTAGATATCGACGGAGATGCCGGGGAAGGGAAGGGTGGCGCTGCCCGGCTTGGTAGCGGTTAGGCCGGGGAGGGGCGCGATCATGATGCCGCCGGTCTCGGTCTGCCACCAGGTGTCCACGACGGGGCACCTTCCGCCGCCGATGTTCTCACGATACCACTCCCACGCCCGCGGGTTGATGGGCTCGCCTACGGTGCCGAGCAGCCGCAACGACGAGAGGTCGTGCTTCTCGATGGGCTCCGTGCCCTGCTTCATGAACGCCCGGATGATGGTCGGCGCCGAGTAGTAGATGGTCACGCCGTGGCGTTCGATCAAATCCCAGTGCCTGTCAGGTCCAGGATAACTCGGCGTCCCCTCGAACTGGACGGTGGTCGCCCCGTTGCTCAAAGGCCCATAGACGAGGTACGAATGCCCCGTCACCCATCCGATGTCGGCCTGGCACCAGTAAACGTCGTCGTCCTTGACATCCAGCACCCACTTGGTCGTGGCTTTGACCTGCGTGAGGTAACCGCCCGTGGTGTGCACGATGCCCTTGGGTTTGCCGGTCGAACCGGAGGAGTAGAGGATGAAGAGGATGTCCTCCGAGTCCATCTCCTCGGCCGGGCACTCCTCGTCGGCCTCGTCTACGAGGTCGTTCCAGAAACGGTCGCGACCCTCCGTCATGTCCACGTCTTCTTCCGAACGCTGCGCCACGACCACGCTCTCGATCGAAGGCGTGTCCTGCAACGCCTCGTCGGCGTTGGCCTTCAGGGGCGTGACCTTGCCGCCCCTGGGCCCGCCGTCGGCGGTAACGAGGACCTTGGCCTCGCAGTCGTTGATGCGGTCGCGCAACGAGTCGGCGGAGAAGGCGCCGAAGACCACGGAGTGCGGCGCGCCTATGCGGGCGCAGGCCAGCATCGAGATCGGCAACTCCGGGATCATGGGCAGATAGATGGCGACGGGGTCGCCTTTCTCTACGCCGAGCCCTTTGAGCACGTTGGCGAACTTCTCGACCTCGGCCTTGAGCTCCGAGTAGGTGAAGGTCCTGCTGTCGCCTGGCTCGTCGCCTTCCCACAGGATGGCGGTCTTGTCCCCCCTGCCCTGCTCGACCTGGTAGTCCAGGCAGTTGTAGGAGACATTCGTCTTGCCGCCGACAAACCACTTGGCCTCGGGAGGGTCCCAGTCGAGCACCTGGCCCCATTCCTCGAACCAGTGCAACTCCCCTGCCCGCTCGGCCCAGAAGCCCTCGTAGTCCTGCTCGGCCTCTTCGTAGACCGAGGCGTCGTTCACGTTCGCCTGCGAGGCGAACTCTTCGGGAGGCTCATAGGTACGAACCTGCGTGTCTTCTGCCATCTCTACTCCTTTCCCTCACGCGAACTAAGTTGGCCAGAGACCCGGCAGCCCGCAACGCACGGATCGTACACGTCTGATTGTGCATTGCAACGGGATTCCCTCACCAAGCTGTTGCGTATGTTTACCGTAATTGCTTTTACCCGCTTTCAGCTCGATTAATCATCGAGATTGGCCGCGCTGGCGGGGGCGGGGCCTATTCCGTAGACTGTGCCGGGCCCGGCAGAGATAAGAGGAATGGGAGGCGGCATGGGCGGATTGCTCGAAGGCAAGAAGGTACTGGTCACCGGCGTCCTGGACCGGCGCTCCATAGCCTACTCCGCGGCGCGGCTGGCCCAGGAGCAAGGTGCGGAGATCGTCCTTAGCGGCTTCGGCCGCGCGAAACGCCTCACGGAGCGAACCGCCAAACGCCTCGACCCTGAACCGCCCATCCTCGAGCTCGACGTGAACAAACCGGAGGACATCGACGCGGTCGCAAGAGATTTGGGAGAACGCTGGGGAGCGCTCGACGGGATCGTGCACGCCATCGCCTTCGCCCCGGAGGACGCCCTTGGCGGCAACTTCCTCTCCGCACCGTGGCCCTCAGTGGCCACCGCCCTCCAGACCTCAGCCTACTCCCTGAAAGCCCTCACCGTTGGCCTCGCAGACGTGCTTGGCTCCGGAGCCTCGGTAGTCGGCCTCGACTTCGACGCCAGGGTAGCCTGGCCCGCCTACGATTGGATGGGGGTCGCCAAGGCCGCCCTGGAGAGCACATCGCGTTATCTGGCCCGTGATCTCGGAGGCCGCGGCATCAGGGTCAACCTCGTCTCGGCTGGCCCGATCAAGACTCTAGCGGCGAAAGGCATCAGCGGGTTCGAGGAGATAGAAGGCGAATGGGGACGACAGGCCCCCTTAGGTTGGGAGACGACAAACCCCGAGCCCGTCGGAAGGGCCGTGGTGAGCCTGCTCTCCGACTGGTGGCCGGCCACGACAGGAGAGCTCATCCACGTGGACGGCGGCTACCACGCGATGGGAGCGCCGATTAGGTAGCTTGTCAGCAGGGCCCGAGGGTGTCGCCGTGGCGCAGGTGCGCTGGCTCTGCGGGCGCGCCGACCGAGATCGTCACCCTGCCTTTATGGCAGATGATGACCTTGCCAGGGTTACCGCGAGCCCTCTCGTGACCCGCCTTGCCCACGTCTTCGGGCTTTCCTCTGACGGGGGGCTTGGGAGGATGTTCCGGCTTGCCCGTCTGCTGCGGAATGCCGTTTTTCTTGCTGCCCTGCGCGTGCTCGGGCGGACGTGGCCCACCAGCAGGCTCGCCCGTCGCTTCGGTCCCGTTACCTTTCTGGACCCCGCCGCGGTTCTCCACTCCGGTGCCTCCCGCACCGGGCTCATTCGGTTTTTCGGGCGCGACGACGGTCGCCTCTACCGTCCCCTCGTCCGGCTTTTCGACCTCTTCAGGCGCGGTCGTCTCGGGCACGGTAACCTCGGGAACGGTGGGCTCAGTGACAGTGGGTTCTGGTGCCGTAGACTGCGGGGCCGTCGATTCCGGCGGGTCTCCGGCAGGCAGCCAGGACGTGTTTTCTGTGGCGACGGTGACGCCCGCGACAGCGAGTAGGAGAAGGGTAAGGGTTGCGAACATGACGGCGCGACGCATGAGGGCTCCTGTCTGCGAGTAACGGCACGGCGCCGCTGTCGATTTGTACGATAAGGAACTATATCAGAGATAGGTGAAACTAGCGACGGGCCAATGAGGCGAACTTCGTGTACTGCTCCAGCCAGGCGAGCTGGACCTTGCCCGTGGGCCCATTCCTGTGCTTGCCGACAATGACCTCGGCGATGCCCTTGTCGTCGGAGTCTGAGTTATAGTATTCATCTCGATACAAAAACATCACCATATCTGCATCTTGCTCGATTGCTCCACTATCTCTCAAATCTGACAGTAGCGGGCGTTTATCGTGGCGGGCTTCTACGGCGCGGCTGAGCTGGGCTATGGCTAGCACGGGGACGTCGAGGTCGCGGGCAAGGATCTTGAGTCCGCGGCTGATCTCGGCTATCTCCTGCTGGCGATTCTCCTGGCGGTTGCCCTGCCCGATCATGAGCTGCAGGTAGTCGACGACGACTAGCGAGAGCGGCCGCTCTCCCGTGGCATTCAACTGGCTGGAGAGGCGTCTGACCTTGGCCCGTATCTCCATGAGCGTGATGCTGGCGGTGTCGTCGATCCAGATCGGGGCGCGGGCGACCTCGGCCACCCCCCGCACCAGCTTCGGCCAGTCCTCCGCCTTGACGTTGCCACTTCTTAGAGCCTGTGCAGGAATGCGCGTTGTTTGCGAGATCAGACGCTGTACGAGTTGCTCCTTGCTCATCTCTAGCGAGAAGATCGCCACGGGCATCTTCTTCTCGCCAGAAGCGTGCCAGATGGCGTTGAGGGCCATGGCGGTGTTGTGAACGCAGACGTCGTTGGCTACGAAGTTGTGCGTGCCAGGGATAGTCAGGTCGTAGACTTGCTCCATCCCGAGTGGCTCGATGCTGACGATCTCGTCCCAGTACACGTCACTTTCGGCAAGTTCCCTGAGCCTTTGATCGCCGAGCGCCTCTGCGAAGCGATACATCCGATCTCGCGAAATTGCCCGCGTACCGACATGGAGATTGTGTCCCGGACCGAATCCCATCCGTCGGGACACCGAGGCCCACGACTTGCCATCGCGCCCTCTGTCGACGAGCTTCCAAGCTTCGCGGGGGATAAGGTCCCGATTCGTATGTGGACGCTTGCCTTCAAGCGCGCGGCGAACGCGCCCGAGGGCCGCTTCTTTGCCGAAGATTCCGATCTCTTCGACGAACGTACGCATAGACCTCGGCTCGGTGATGTTTAGCTGGAACGCCCGACGCCGGGACTCACCGTACTTCACCGACCGCTCGCAGAGGGCGGCGACCACGCCGAACCTCAGGAGCATATGCTGCACCTGCTTGGCGAGCTTCTTGCTGACCGTACAGTACCCGAGCTGGGCCTGACCGCTGGCGAGAACCGTCGCCCAGCCGTCAGTGGCGAAGAGCCGGTTGAGGAACAGCGCCAGCTCTTCGGGCGGAGTCCGGAAGACGATGTCGGGTACGAATTTGTCTTTTGCCGCGCTTCCCCACAAACCGAGATCTTCCAACCACAGGCGCAATCCGTTCGGCGCGTTCTTGCGCGCCCGGGCCAGGTCGGCGACGTCCAGTTCCACAGCGTCAGCCAGTGCCTCACGCAGCAGGAGGGAGGTGGCGACGCCGGGAACTGTTTTTCCTTGTGACCAGTTGGTCAACGAAGCGGGGCTGACCATGGCCCGCGCGGCGATCTCTCGCGCCGGACGCCGCGACTCCAGGACCGCCCGGCGCAACGTTCTGGCGAACGTCTCCCGGTGCCGCTGCACGACCGCCCGGTCGGCGCGAACGCAGAGGGTCGGCGTGCGCGTGCCACCAAATGTCTCTTCCCGAACGCCGAGACCGCCAAACTCGTTGATGGCCACCATGAAGTCCTCGCGGATTGTTGGATCGGCATTTGTGAAGCGTGGGACGACGCCCGTCATGCTGCCGTCGCCGAGCATGTAGGCGAGCAGCTTGACGCGGTGGGCGCCGAGCGGCTCGCGGCCGAAAACCGGCATGCGGCGCGGAACCGCGACGTGGTCGCCTACAGACAGCTCGTCGAGCTTCCGCCATCCTTCGACCGTGAGGAACGGATGGGTTATGGTGGTCTTGATCTCACGCCCGAGCCGCGTCTTTACCCTGAAGACCGGTTTGACACCGTCGTCGACGTAGGCGCTTGGGCGCACCCAGGAGAACCTCAAATTCTCGCCGAGGGTCATCAGCCGGCCCTTTCGTCTCGCGTAAATTTGTTCGATGGTGTTGATGCTGCCGTCGTCGAGCACTATCTCGGCGTCGGCGCTCAGACACTTCCCCATAGCAGGTCTTGCAGCAAGTATTACAAGATCACTCTTATGGAAGCCTGTGGTGAGGCGGTCGAGGTCTTCGAAGCCGGTCTCGACGCCGGTTACCTCGCCCTCCTGCTCGTAGAGGCGTTGGATCATCTCCAGCGTCCCGGGAGCGAGCTCCGACACGGGTGCAAGATGGTCCCTGAGCGTTCTGTTCGACACGCCGTAGATAAGCTGCTCCGCAGAATCTAGCGCCTCGCTGACGTTCTCGGGCTCCCTGAAGGCGTCTTCGGTGATGCGGCTGCCGACGTCTATGACGGCCCTGAGGAGCGCCTTGCCGCGCACGATGTCCGCGTACCTGCCGGCGTTGGCCGCGGTCGGGACGCTCTCGACGATCTGGAAGACGTAGGGCCTGCCGCCTACCCTATCGAACTCGTCCACGTTCCTGAGCTCGTTGGTGAGCGTTAGTTGATCTATGGGGTCCCCACGTGAATACAGGCGCATCATGGCGGCGTAGATGATCCTGTGCACCTCGGAATAGAAATCCTCGGCAGCGAGCCGCTCCGCAACCGCGGCGACCGCCGTCTCGGAGACCAACATCGCGCCAATGACGGCCCGCTCGGCATCAAGGTCGTGCGGGGGTACCCGGGCCGCATCGGCCCCGGTCTCTACGCTGCGCATCCTCCCCCGGCGTTCCATTACCCAACAAGGATGCAACATCAAGGCCCCCGTTACAAGATGGGGGCCTTTACCTTGTGGTTTAGAATGTGTATGAACGTGAGGTTCAGGTGTAGGCGATCCCCGGTTGGGCGGTTCGCGAACCGCCCCTACAGGTATCGGGATGACGCGAACGGGTGGTGAATACCCATCCGCACGACGACCCCACGAAACTCCTTACAATTTGGGGACGACTATTATCTTGACGCTCGCTTCGGTTTCGCCGTGGATCTGGATGGGCACCTGGTGCGTACCGAGGGCCTTGATGGGCTCGTCGAGGCGGATGCGGCGCCTGTCGAGGCGGATTCCGCGCGCTCTCTCGACGGCGTCGGCGATGTTGGCTGCCGTGACGGAGCCGAAGAGCCTCTCGTCCTCGCCGGTACGGGCCTCGATGGTTATGACGCTCTTGTTGAGGATACCTGCTATTTCTTCCGCCCTCTCGGCGAGGCGCCTGTCCCTCTCCTCACTCTCCTCCATCGTGCGGCGGGCCTCTTCGAGCTTGCTCGGGGTCGCCACCTCGGCGAGACCGCGCGGGACGAGGAAGTTGCGCACGTAGCCGCGGCTCACGTCCACTATGTCGCCGCGCTGGCCGATCTTCTCAACGTCGCTCTTGAGTATGACCTGCAAGGCCTTACCTCCCCACCACGTAAGGCAAAAGCGCCATCTCCCTGGCGCGCTTTATCGCCGAGGCCGCCTCCCGCTGGTGCTGCGGGCACAGTCCCGTTACCCTGCGGGCCCTGACCTTGCCGCGGTCGGAGATGAACCGCCGCAGCAGGTTGTAGTCTTTGTAGTCGACGTAGGCGACGTTCTCCTTGCAGAACACGCAAGGCTTGCTCTTGGTCGGGCGTCCCCCGCGGGGCGGCCCGTTCCTTCTTCTACCCATTCATAACCTCCGTAGTAGCTAGGCCGTGGTCTCGGTGGGTTCCGGCAGCGGCCTGTGAGCGTAGCTCGGCGGGAGCTTCACGACCATGTGCCT
>JBKPSF010000329.1:0-15914 GCA_046734875.1 Actinomycetota bacterium
ACACTCCCGGACCGCAGAGAGTCAGTCTCGGCGGTTAGACGGGTTCTCTACCCAATCTTTTACTGCTATCCAGTTTTCAAGGCCTCAAGCTCCTGCCTCTCGGCGGAGCCGACGGAAACTTCTTTGCGATGGCGACCAAAACGCCCGCCTTTCGGCGGGCCAGGTACGCTCTCCGAATATGCCGGAGTTCCTACCCTATCTGCCGCCCTCGCTTTTCAAGTCGTGTTCCGTCATCAGCTAGAGAAGTATAGCACCGCCCACATGGGTGTCAAACCCATTTTCGGACGAATTTTCAGGCCAGCCGTGCGTAGCGGCGCTTGCCAACCTGGAGCACTTCGCCCCTCAAATCTTCGGTCTCGAGCGAGACCTTTTCGTCCCGCACGACCTCGCCACCGACGCGCACCGCGCCGCCTTTGATGAAGCGGCGGGCCTCGCCATTGGTGTTGGCGAAGCCGGCGAGGGTGATGAGATCGACGATCCAGATGTAGTCCGTGTCGGGCAACTCCACGACGGGAGCGTCCTCTGGCACCTCACGGCGCACGACAGCGTCGAAGGTCCTTTCGGCTTCGGCGACCAGGGACGGCCCATGAAATTTGCTCACCAGTGCGCGGGCCAGCTCGCGCTTCTGCTCGACGGGCTCGACGTCGGACATCGGCCCGTCAAGCAGTAATGCGTAGTAGTCAGGCATGAGGTGGTCGGGGATGCTCATGGTCTTGCCGAACATTTCGGCGGGCGGGTCGGTGACGCCTATGTAGTTTCCGACGGACTTGCTCATCTTTATGGAACCGTCGGTGCCGACGAGGAGCGGGGTCGTGACGACGCACTGGGGCCTTCTGCCGTAGTACTCCATCACCTGGCGGCCCATGAGCAGGTTGTAGAGCTGGTCGGTGCCGCCGAGCTCTACGTCGGCGTCTATGGCGACCGAGTCGTAGGCCTGCATCAAGGGATAGAGTAGCTCGGTCAACGTGATCGGCTCCCTCGCAGCGTACCGTTTGGCGAAGTCGTCGCGCTCAAGGATGCGGGCGACGGTCGTCGCCCTCGTGAGCCCGATGATGTCCGCCATCGAAAGCGGCGCAAGCCACTCCGAGTTGCGCCTGACCTCGGCCCGATCGGGGTCCAGGATGAGATATGCCTGCTCGAGGTAAGTACGCGTGTTCTCCTCGATCTGCTCCGGCGAGAGCACGGGACGCTCCTTCGAACGCCCCGAAGGGTCCCCTACCCGCGCCGTGTAATCCCCTATGACTAGTACCGCCAAATGCCCGAGGTCCTGAAAAGCCCGCAACTCACCCAAGACCACGGCGAACCCGAGATGGATGTCCGGCGCCGTCGGGTCTATCCCCAGCTTGACCCGCAAAGTCTCGCCGCTTCCCAAACGGCGGTCGAGCTCCTCGCGCGGGATCACATCGACCGCGTTTTTAAAGATGGAATCGTGCCCGGAATCTTCGTTCATTAACAGATCGCAACCTTCTCGCAATACGAATGTAACCTCGCCTGACGTAGTGTAGTATAGCGGCTCCATGGCCCGCACCCGAAGCAAAACCAGCCGCAGGAAGGCGTCCGAGAGCGTCCGACGGCCGGTTCGGCTACCGGAGCACCGCAAGAGAGGCGCGACTTCGCGAAGGGGTCTGGGGTCAAGGCTTCTGCGTGCTGTAGGCTTCCTCTTTCTGTGCATGCTTGTCTGTGGGGTTGCGTTCGCGGCTGGCGGCTATCTGGGGTTGATCGAGAGCGTGCGGCGGCTCGAGGAGCCGCGAACTCACGAGACCCATCCGACGTACATATACTCGGCGCCGCTCGGGGAGAACGAGGCATCGCGGCGTGTCATCGGCACGATCTTCGAGGGCCAGAACCGCAAGACGGCCACGCTCTCGGAGATGCCGCCGCAGTTGCTAAACGCCGTGGTCGCCAAGGAGGACGAACGCTTCAGGGAGCACGGCGGCGTAGATCTGTGGGGGATCATGCGCGCCCTCTACGTGGACATCAGGGCCGGCGAGGCTGTAGAGGGCGCGAGCACCATCACCCAGCAGTACGTCAGGAACGCCTACCTCTCGCAGGACAGATCCATTACCAGGAAAGTCAAAGAGGCCCTCATAGCCCTGGAGGTAGAACGCAAAGAGGACTCGAAAGACCAGATCATCGCCGACTACCTGAACACGGTCTACTACGGCAACAACGCCTACGGGGTGGAGGCCGCCGCGGAGACCTACTTCAACAAGTCGGTAGAAGATCTGGGCATAGCGGAGTCGGCGACGCTGGTAGGGCTGTTGTGGTCTCCTTCCACCCTCGGCCAGGACCGTTACGGGGCTCAGTACCAGCGGAACCTGGTGCTCGAGAAGATGTTCGACACGGGCTACATCACGAGCCAGGACTACGACGCGGCGCTAGAGGCGCCGATGCCTGGGGACTGGCCCATGAACCCGCCGACCCAGACGGGTTTCTCGGGGCCCGCGCTCACCCGCGACTTCGCCGAGTACGCGCACGACGAGCTTATCGCGCGCTACGGGGCCAACACCGTCCTCCAGGGCGGGCTCGGCGTGTACACCACCATTGATCTCAAGGACCAGGTCGCCGCCCACGACATCGCTTACGGGCCGGGTGGATATCTACCCAACGCAGACGATCCCGACCTCGCCCTCGTTTCCATCGAGCCAAGGACGGGCCGGATAAAGACCATGCTCGGCGACAGGAACGAGAACTCCCAGTTTGGTCTAGCTACCCAGGGCAGGCGCCAGCCCGGCAGCTCGTTCAAGGTGTTCGCGCTTATAGCCGCCCTCGAGCAGGGCATCGACCCGAACACGGAATATATATCCGAGGAAAAGACCTACAAGGTGGATGTCGGGCTCGACAAACCCGAGCCGTGGAACGTACAGAACTACGACGGGATAGTGCGGGGCAGGATCAGCCTCGAAGAAGCGCTCTGGTACTCGGACAACACGGTCTTCGCCGACCTCGCCATGAACGCGGACGGCCGCGGCCTGAAAGACGGGCCCGAGAAGATCGCCGACGTCGCAGAAAAGTGCGGCATCGGCGTGGACCTCCCCGAACATCCCAAGCCATCCATCGTGCTCGGGGCCTACGAGGTCTCGCCGCTAGACATGGCCTCGGCCTACGCCACCATCGCCAACGGTGGAAGGAGGGTCGAGCCGACCGCGATCACGAAGGTCGTCAGCGAAGAGGGCCGCGACAGCGAGAAGGTGCTGTACGAAGCCCCCGACCATCCAGCGGGGGAGCAGGTAGTACCGGAGGACATAGCCCACAAGGCCACCGAAATCATGGTTGGAGACGTCACCCAGGGCATAGCCAAAGACGCTTCGCTGGGCGACCGCCCCGTCGCCGGCAAGACGGGCACGACCGAGAACTTCTTCGACGCCTGGTTTATAGGTTTCACCCCGCAGCTGGTTACGAGCACGTGGATGGGCTACGCAGAAGGCGGGGACAACCTGGAGTACGTCCTAGACTACGCCAGAAAGCTGCACGGTCTCCCCGGCGGCATCACGCCCGCCATGATCTGGAAGACGTACACGCAACAAGTCCTCGAAGGCGAACCCGTCGAACAGTTCGAGGGCGTCGCTATACCGGAGAGCGAGAACAAGAGTGCACCCGGCCAGGAACCCGGCACTACCGGAAACGCTCCAGGGGTTCGGGATCGCGCGCCGGTGGACCGGCGCCCGCGCGGCGCGGCGCGCCGAACGGACCGCGCAGCCGGCGCGGCTCCTGTGAGCGTCGCACCGGCAAGCACGAGCGCTTCGGCCTCGAGCGTAGCCCCGGCGAGGAAAGAGCGTTCACGCGCCACACGCAGAGGCACCGCCCGCGCCAGGAACGTGCCTTCCAGCAACGCGCCTTCGAGCGCTTCGCCCTCTAGTGTCGCCCCGCGATAACCTTTGGCGACACCGAGACGTTCTTGTCGCCTTCGATCAGGTAGCGCCACGGCAGCTCGGTCCCGCGCGTTATGCCGATCCTGGTCGTCTCGATGATGCCGTCCGGCCGGGTTCCTTTCGAGATGGTCAGGTCGCCGGACGTGAGAGCCTGGCCGTCGTAATCGAGGTCTATGCCTAGGGCCTGCGTAAGACGACCCGGGCCGTTGCAGAAGTCGCGCGGGCGGCCTCGTCGAAGCTCCATCAACTCTTCGCCATTTGTGGGACGGAGGGCCCGGATCAGGACGGCGCTACCGACACCCTCGGGCTCGCAGACCACGTTGAGGAGTCTATGTGTTCCGTAAGAGAGGTAGACGTAGGCGATTCCGGGGGGGCCGAAGATGTTACGGTTGCGCATCGTAGGACCTTTGTAGGCGTGGCAAGCGGGGTCTTCGGGACGGTAGGCCTCGGTCTCGACGATCACGCCCGAGGTCAGACCTTCCGGGGTTTCGTGAGACAAGACGCAGCCGAGGAGGTCGACAGCGACGTCTCTTGGGTCTCTGTCGTAGAAGGTGGCCTTCAGAACATCTGCGGAGATGCCTGTTCCCCCGTCAGGTCGGTGATGCGGCGGGAGAGTTCGTCGAGGTCGAGCCCCGCTTCGGAACGTATCGAGGACTTCAGGAGAGGACGGACCTGCGTGATCTGGAGTTGCAGCTCGCGCAGGAGTTCGGCGGAACCGCTCTCGGCGCCGACCATGTCCCTGAGGATGGTGCCCTCCGTTCGGCCGGCCACGAGGGGGTCGGGGAGGCCTTCGACGTAGACGTGCGTACGCCTGCCGCTCCCGCGGTCCTCCTCGATCGGGACGAGGGCAACGATCTTGTCGGCCCTCACGTACTTCCCGAACCCCAGCGTGACGATACGGTCGGCTATCGCCTTCATCTCGAAAAGATCCCCATGATGAGAGCACTTATAACACCACTGCGCGTTTCAGGCGACCCGGCGGACGCCTCTACCTGACAACACACGAAGAACTCTTCTCACCCGAGGCGGGGAACCCGTGGGCCAGGCCGTTCGCGGTAAGGTGGGCGCGGTGCCTGTATCCCTCGGAGGTGTAGTGGGTTCCGTCGGATATAAACCAGTCGTCCTTGGTCCACGAGGCCCAATCGAAGATACGCATGTTCGGGTATCTGCCGCAGGCCTCTTCCAGGGTCTGATTCCACCGTTCCATGTTTGCTTCCGAGTATGGACCGCTGTTCAGCAGCGACCTCACGGTCACCCACATTACCGGCTGGTCCCCCATCAGGCGCATCATCTGGTCAACGCGCGGTTTCAGATCCACTGCCGATCCCACGTAGACGTTGGCGGTGTCGTTGGTGCCGAGCCCGATCACCCAGCACCCTTCGAATCCCTGCGCGTTCAACTGCTTGACGAGGTCCAACCCCGAGGCCTGCGCGGTGTTTAGCGTCTCCACGATGGAGCGCGCTCCGGAGATCTCGAAGTACTGCTCGGTGGCGCCAACCCTCGCGTACTGGGCATCCAGACGCTGGCCGGCCTTGGGCAAGTAGCTCGGCAATACCATGCCCTCCGACGTGGAGTCGCCGATGTACGCCACAGCGTTACAGGAAGACGTGTTCGACGACGCAGCCTCGCCCGCCTTCGAAACCCCGTTCTCGGCCGCCTTACCTCGTGCAGCCTTCCGGGCAGAACCCTTACTTCTGGCGGCCTCCTTCGCCGGGGCCTTGGCCGGCGCATCCACCGTATTGTGCGAAGAGACACCCTGGTGTGCGGGCTCCTTCTGGGAGGCGGCCGACAAGCCGCTGCTCTCCGGCGTCTGACGTCCGATCACGCCCGCCAGGCCGGCACCGTCCACCGCCAGGATTCCCACCGCCAGCAATGCCACTACCGAGCCGACGACGCGACGCCGGCGTTGCAGGCGGGTCGACGCCCTCCGGCGCCACTCCCCCGACCTGAGCTTTCCCCAGAGACGGCCGATGGCGCCGCGGCGAATGGGCTCCTCGACGAACCGCCAGGAGAGCGCGGCAACGGCGATGGTCGCTGCGACCTGGAGTACCTGCAACGTGAGGGTCGGTTTCTCCCGCAGCCCTGGCGCCGTTAGAACGATTATCGGCCAGTGCCAGAGGTAGATGCCGTAGGAGCGGACCCCGATCCAACGCAGAGGCAACCAGCCAACGGCCACGCCGAGGAGGCTGGCGGGATGTGCGAGCGCGGCCACCGTCGCGACCGTGCCAATGGTGAGCAGCACGATCCCACTATGGTACAGGAATGGCGAGTACTCGCTGGTCTGCCAGATGAGGAGCGCGATGACCACGAGCCCCGCGACGCCGGCTCCGTCCAGCAGGACGCGCCACCTTGTAGCGAGGTCGGCACTCAGTCTCCGGCTGGGCCACACCATCGCGAGGGCCGCTCCCAGGAGCAGGCCGACGGCGCGGGTGTCGGTTCCCTCGTAGACCCGCGTCGGGTCGACGCCGGGCTGGTAGAGCACCCACATTTCGATGGCGGAGGCGGCGGAGAGTGTCAGCGCCAGGCCGGTCAGCGTCATGCCGGCAACCGCCGGGCGTTTGCGGGTCAAGCGCAACACGAGCCAGACCAGCCACGGCCAGATCAGGTAGAACTGCTCCTCCACCGCCAAAGACCACAGATGCTCCAGCGGGGGCGGCGGCCCGAACCTGGCGAAGTAGGAGGCCTCGCGGACGATGTTCCACCAGTTGCTGACGTAGACCGTGGCGGCGATAACGTCGCTCCTCAGGCCGGGGAGGAACGACGGCTTCAGCAACGTAACCCACGCCACAACGATCGCCATCATGAGGAAGAGGGCTGGCAAAAGCCTCCTGGCGCGCCTGATCCAGAACTCTTTCAACTTCAGGCTCCCACTGACGGCCCTTTGCCCGAGGAGGAGGTCCGTGATGAGGTACCCGCTCAAAGTAAAGAAAACGCCGACACCGAGCAACCCGCCCGGCGCCCAACCGAAATCGAGATGGTAGGCGATCACGGCGAGCACCGCGATGGCCCTGAGCCCGTCGAGCCCCGGCATGTAGCGCTGGGATTTACCTACCGGCTTGGGCACGCCACGCACCTCCTATCGCTGGGGCGAACCAGCAGGGAAGCCCGTTCTTGGGGGATTCTGGGGTGTCGATCGCGGCTACGCGGTCGTTCAACTTGCGGCGTCCCGTCCAGTGGCCGAGTGCGGCAAGTCTATGGTACCGTTTTTGCCGGACGAGTTCGCCACGACAACGTTCTCCCTCTGCCAAAATAGCTCGATTCTCCGGCTCCTATTCTAACCACGATTACGAGGAGTTTTGCAACAGGGACCATAAAATGTGTCCCTGGGACGTCGAACCCCAATGTGGCGTGTCCCTTCCGAACCCGGTATATTCCTGCCCGTGCGGCTCCAAGCGAGAACGAAAAAGCTCGAAGGCGAGACGGTCGAGTTGCGGCGTCACGACCGCGCGAACTACGGGCTCTACGCCAGGTGGTACGGGGACCCGGAGATCTGGCACCTGACCAGTTGGGCGCCTTCCCCCCTGAGCCGCTCGGCGGTCGAGAAGCTGTTCGAGGACAGGGAGCTCTCCCCCGCCGACGACTCTTTCGCCATCCACCCTAGAGGCGACGACGAACCTATCGGGGTGATAAGCCTGATGAACATCAGCGACGCCAACGAATCCGCGGAGCTTTCTATAATCGTGGGCCATCCCGACGACCGCCACCAGGGCTACGGCACGGAAGCGATCACACTCCTGCTCGGGTACGCCTTCGACGAGCTGGGACTGAACCGTGTGAGCCTGAGCGCCTTCGACTTCAACGGCGGGGCCATCGCGGCCTACGAGAAACTGGGGTTCGTGGTCGAGGGCCGCTACCGCCAGGCCATAAGGCGGAAGTCGCGCTTCCACGATGCCATCCTGATGAGCATCCTCGAGAAAGAGTGGCACTCCGGCGCCCCTAGCTCCTGACGCGCGCCCCGAAATCCTCTTCGAGCCTGGCTACGATGCGCCCGACTTCGGCGTCTACCTCTGTGTCGGTGAGGGTCTTCTCGCCCTGGAAAGTGAAGCCGAACGCGACGCTCTTCTGACCCTGAGGGACGGGACTTCCCGAGTACACGTCGAAGACGCGCGCCTCGGTAAGCACGGAGCTCGACACCTGATGGATAGTGTCGAGCATCTCGCCGACGGGTAGCCGCTCCTCGACGAGCACGGCCAGGTCTCTTGCAACGGCTGGCACGTTGACAAACGGCTCGAACCGCGGCTCCGGGTCCGGTTGGCACAGAGCAGGGTCGAGCTCAAGGGCCGCGACCGGCCAGCCGGCGAGATCGAACCTCTCCAAGACCTCGGGGTGCACCTCCCCGACCCATCCGGCCTCCCTGTCGCCGACGAGTACCGTGGCGGAGCGCCCAGGATGCAAGTACACTCTCTCGTCGCGCACGAACCGGGCGCCGGGCGCCAGCCGCTCGACGATGCCCTTGGCCTCGAAGAAACCGGCCCGTACCTCGGGGACGTTCCAACCCGCCGGTCTCACGGTGCCCGCGAGCACGACCCCAACCCTTCTCTCCTCGCGCACGCCCATAAGCTGGGTTTCGGCTTCCCCTCCGAGGTCGCCCGTCATGCGGAACCGGAGTGCGGCATCTCTCTTGTCGTCCGGGGGAGGGGCAGAGAAGAAGGTGGTGCCAAGCTCGAAGAGCGAAGCGCCCCTCTCACCGAAGGCCCGGTTGCGGGCAGCGGCGTCGAGCAGCCCCGGTAGGATGGTGGTCCGCAGGTGGCTGCCCTCGATGCTGAGCGGGTTCTGCATCCTTACGGTATTCGCGTCGAAGCCGAGGTCCTCCGTCCAGCGTTCCGGGCCGAACGGGTAGGTGATCGCCTCTGCTATCCCGAGGTCCGCGAGCAGGCGCCTGAGCAGACGGTCGCTTTGCTGCGTATCCGTTAGCCTTCCCACCTGGGGAACGGCGGGTAGCATCTCGGGTACCCTGTCCAGTCCGATGAGGCGTCCTACCTCTTCGATCAGGTCTACCTCCCGACGGAGATCCCGCCTGAAGGTAGGCACAACCGCCGAGAGCCGTCCGTCCTCGCGTTTGACGTCGCACCCCAGCAATTCGAGCCGTTCGACCGCCTCATCCGGTTCGACGGACATACCGAGTACGAGTTCCGCCCTGTCGAGGCGCATGCCGACCCGCCAGGGGGCCACCGGCTCGGGGTAGTGGCTCAAGGTATCCTCGGCGACCTTTCCGCCCGGGTTTTGTGTAAGCAGCGCGGTCACCCGGTCCATGGCGAAATCGACCATGTTGGGGTCGAGGCCGCGCTCGAAGCGGCCCGAAGCGTCGGTGCGCAGCCCGAGCTTCTGGGAGGTCTGGAGGATGTTGGGTCCCACGAAGTTTGCGGCTTCGATCAGGGTATCTGTCGTCTCGTCGCCAACTTCGGCGTCCTCGGCGCCCATGACACCGGCGACCACCAGCCCCCGTTCCTCGTCGGCGATGAGGATCATCTCCCCGTCGAGCCGGCGGGTGGAGCCGTCGAGAAGCGTGATCCGCTCGCCCTGCTTCGCCCGCCTGACCACGATGCCGTCCCGCACCCTCGCCGCATCAAACGCGTGAAGGGGTTGTCCTGTCTCGAGCATGACGTAGTTGGTGGCATCGACTACGGCGTTGATGGGCCGCATGCCGGCGGCGTAGATCCGCCGTCGCATCCAGAGCGGTGCGTCCTGGTCAGGAGAGAGATCCGAAACGCGCCGCAGATCGTAGCGCGGACACAGGTCCCCGGCCTCGACCCTGAGCCCGAAGTCGCCGGTCGGCTTGCCCCCCGTTTCTAGAACCGGCTCTGGAATCTTGTAGTCGGTTTTGAGGATGGCGGCGAGCTCTCTGGCGACCCCGATCATGCCCCACAGATCCGGCCTGTTGGGGGTCACGTCGATGTCGAGCACGGTCTCGCCCACCGGAAAGTAGTCGGCGACGGGACGCCCAACCTCGTAGGCCTCGTCGAGCAGCAGTATTCCCCCGTGGTCGGCGGAGATACCGAGCTCGCGCTCGCTCATCATCATCCCGTAAGATTCGAGGCCCCTGAGCCTTGCTTTCTTGAGCTTGGTTCCGTCGGCCATAACGCTGCTCGGCAGCACTACGGCCACGCGGGCACCTGGGTAGGGGTTAGAAGCTCCGGCCACGATCTGGACTTCCCTGCCGCCCAGATCCACCCTGGCAACGAAGAGCCGGTCGGCGTTGGGATGCGGCCCGAACTCCAGAACCTCTCCCACGACGACCTCACCGTCGGTGACGCCGAAGCGGTAGACGCCGTCGATCTCCTGGCTGTAGAGCGAGAAGAGGTCTACCAGTTCTGAGGCACCCTGGTCGAAGTCGAGGTACTCGTGAAGCCAGGTTAACGGAACGCGCAAGGTGTTTCCCTTCTTGAGAACTAAAACTGACGCAGGAAGCGGAGGTCACCCTCGAAGAACAGGCGCAAATCAGGCACGTCGTACTTGACCATCGCCATCCTGTCGGGGCCCATCCCGAAGGCGAAGCCGGTGTACTCCTCCGAGTCGTAGCCGACTTCCTCGAGCACGCCGGGATCCACCATCCCGGCCCCAAGCATCTCCAGCCAGCCCGCTCCCTTGCAGATCTTGCACTTCGGGTCGGTGCCGCCGCAGACGAAGCAGCTTACGTCCAGCTCCACGCTCGGCTCGGTGAATTGGAAGTAGCTGGGGCGGAGCCGGATCTCGGCGCTCTCGCCAAAGACGTGGCGGGCCATGGCCGCGAGCGTTCCTTTGAGATGCGCGAGGGTCAGTCCCCGGTCGACGGCGAGGCCTTCGATCTGGTGGAACATCGGCGTGTGGGTCGGATCGGAATCGCGCCTGTACGTGCGGCCCGGGCACACCACATAGACCGGCGGCTCCTGCGCGAGCATGCTCCTGATCTGCATGGGCGAAGTCTGCGTCCGCAGCACTAACCCTTCGTCCACAAAGAACGTGTCCTGCATCGTGCGCGCGGGATGCCCCGGCGGAATGCCAAGTGCCGTGAAGTTGTAGTAATCCGTCTCGACCTCGGGCCCCTCAGCCACGCGATAGCCGAGGCCGACGAAGAAGTCGACCACCTCGTCGATGATCCTCAGCGACGGATGGAGGTGGCCCTTCGGAAAGGGAACCCCGGGCAGCGTGATGTCCACAGCTTCCTCGCGCAGCCGCTCCTCCCGCTCGCGGGCCGAGACCTCCCCCAACCTGGAGTCGAGGGCGACTTCGATCTCCCGCGATGCCAGGTTGGAGGACCGGCCCACCTCCTTGCGCTCCTCGGGAGCGAGGCTTCCTATGCTCTTCTTGATCTCCGTGAGCTCCGCGGAGCGCCCGAGATACCTTACGCGTACGTCTTCTAGGACGGCCGTGGAATCGCCCGAGGCGACGGCGGAGAGGGCCTCCGACTTTAGCTGCTCGATACGCTCGCTCACCGTCATAATGGGCGATTATGGTAGCACACGCGAATAAGCCTCGTAGAGCAAAATCGAAGCCGCCACCGACGCGTTCAGCGAGGGCGCAAACGACGGTATGCCAACCGTCATCTGACAAGCATCGACAACTTTTTCGGGCAGGCCAGACGCCTCGGCCCCGATGCACACGACGAGCGGCCCGGCTGGCATGCTCTTCGGTGTCTCCCTCTCCCCCGGCATCGCCGCCACCGTCGCGAAACCCGCTTCCCTCGCCGCGTCTAGAAACGAATCCGACCCGACCTCCCGGGCGACCGGGGCGTGAAAGATGGACCCCATCGACGCCCTGACCGTCTTGGGGTTGTAAAGGTCCGCAGAGCCTCTGGAGAGCGCGATCCCGGCACCGAACGCGTGGGCAGAACGGATGGCCGTCCCAACGTTGCCCGGGTCCTGAACGCCACAGAGCAATACCACGCGCTTCACCTTCGATAAGAGCTCGGAGACCGTTACGTCCAGAAAAGGAAAGACCCCGACCGGTCCGGCCGGGGTCTTTAGCGTCGAGACGCGGAGGATATGCGCCTCCTCGTCGAAAAGTTGTACGGGGGGTGTGGGGGCCTCGTTTACGACCGTTGCCCCTTCGGCGAGAAACAGGCGTTCGGCTTCGCGGAACTTCTTGACGTTGAGCTTCGCGGCCCGCTTCGGGGAGATCGCCGAAAGACCCGGCACTCTGCCGCTACTCGTCGTCCTCGCCGGTGTCTCCCGCGGGCGCCTCCGTCTCGTCTTCCGCGTCGTTTGCCTCGGCTTCCGGTTCGTCGGACGGGGTTTCGGTCTCCGCGGCAGGTTCCTCGGAAGACTCGGGCTGCGCTGAGGCGATGGCCCGTTCTACTTCGACGCGGCGCTCGATTGGTTTTCCGTCGAGGGCGTTTCGGGCCTGGGCCACGATGGCGGCGAAGATCTCCGGCTCGGTGACGGCGAGGTCGGCCAGGATCTTACGGTCGAGGTCGATCTCGGCGAGCTTCAAACCGTGGATGAACTTCGAGTAGGAGAGGCCGTGCTCACGGGCGCCGGCGTTGATGCGTTGGATCCAGAGCGCCCTGAAATCCCTCTTGCGCTGCTTGCGCCCCTCGTAGGCGTAGACGCCGCTCTTCCAGACCTGCTCCTTGGCCCGCTTGTACGAGCTGTGCTTGGTCCCGCGGTATCCCTTCGCCTGATCGAGGACCTTCCTGCGCTTTTTGCGGGCGTGAACGCTGCGTGCCGTGCGTGCCATCTACCTCTCCCCCAACAGACGCTTTACCTTCTTGGCGTCTGAGCTGGTCAGATCGGTCTCCGCGTTGAGCCTACGCTTCTGACGCGTGCTCTTCTTCTCCAGGAAGTGGTTGTGGCCGGCCCTGCGGCGCTTGAGCTTGCCGTTCTTGCGCGCCACGAAGCGCCCGGCGGCACCCTGGTGGGTCTTCATCTTCGGCATCTTTCCTCCACGTTTTTAGCGGTTTCTCTGCCTGCGAAGAGGCTCGCGGCACGGGAGAAAGGGCCGTTTCGCCTCTTTGGGTCGCCAGGCTAGTGTATCAAACTGTTGCTTATCTGCGAGCCGCCCGCTCCCTACGGGCGCCCTGCTGGGCGGCATCCCCCTGCTGGGACTCCTTTTTCGGGGCCATGACCATAACCATGTTGCGTCCGTCCAGGTTAGGTTGGCTCTCGATGCGCCCGAGGTCTTCGAGGTCGGTCGCCAGCCTCCTCAGGAGCCTCTCTCCGAGGTCGGGATGCTGGACCTCGCGCCCGCGGAACATGATGGTGACCTTCACCTTGTCGCCGCCGCGCAGGAAGCGCTCGACGTGGCCGCGCTTCGTGTTGAAGTCATGGTCGCCGATCTTCGGCCTGAGCTTTATCTCCCGCACGTTGACGTTGACCTGCTTTTTGCGTGCGGCCTTTCTGGCCTGCTCCTTCTGGTACTTGAACTTGCCGTAGTCCATCAGGCGGACCACTGGCGGATTGGCGTTGGGCGCCACCTCCACGAGATCGAGGTCGGCCCTCTCGCTGTAGTCCATGGCCTCGCGGATGTGCTTGATCCCCAGCTGCTCGCCGTCGGCCGAGATCAAACGCACCTCGCGTGCCCGGATCTGACCGTTTATTCGCGGCTCTTCTTCAGTGGCTACTGCGCACCACTCCTCTCAAAATAGACTTCCCAGGGCCGTTCGTCCTCCAGGGACAAATGAATTTGCTCGTGCGCCGGACGGACGCGGACCCCAACTACGTTAGTGATTATACCGCGGGCCTTCGCTCCGTGTCTATGTTAGCTGTCAGCACTTCGGCATTTCAACGTGTCAGCTTTTTGTTTGGGCTGATCGCTGAGGGCTGTAAGCTGACGGCTTCAGGCGCGGGTGCTGACTTCCTCTAGGGTCGTTTCGGCGAAGTCGTTTAGCGGCGTCTCTTCTTGTTGTTTCTGGCCGCGGGGGCGGACGTTTACGGTGCCTTCTTCTAACTCCCTGTCCCCGACGATCAGGAGGTAGGGGATTTTCTGGCGGGAGTTGGCCCTGATCTTTTTCTGCATGCTGTTCTGGGAGTCGTCGACGTCCACGCGAAGGCCTTTGGCGGCGAGTTGTTCCTGAACTTTTCGGGCGTAGTCGAGGTGCCTGTCGGCTACGGGGATGACCGCTGCTTGCACGGGGGCGAGCCAGGTCGGGAAGGCGCCGGCGAAGTGTTCGATCACCACGCCCATGAACCGCTCCGTGGAACCGGTGACGGCCCTGTGCAGGAGCACGGGCGTGTGCGCCTTGCCGTCCTCGCCGATATATTCGCAACCGAGCCTGCCCGGCTGGATGAAGTCGACCTGGATCGTGGAGAGCTGCCACTCGCGACCGAGCACGTCTTTGGCCAGGAAATCGGCCTTGGGGCCGTAGAACGCCGCCTCGCCGGCCTCCTCGTCGTAGGCGATGTCCGCGGTATCGAGCGCTTCGCGCAGCTCCTTCTCGGCCCGCGACCACTTGGCGTCGTCTGCGACGTATTTGGCCGAGTCCTGGTCACGCAGCGAGAGCTGGACCCTGTAGTCGACGAACCCGTAGGTGTCGAGGACCTCGCGAATAATCTCCAGAGCCCTGGCGAACTCCTCCTGGATCTGGTCTTCCGTGCAGAAGACGTGCGCGTCGTCCTGCGTGAGGGCGCGCACCCTGGTGAGCCCGTTGAGCTCCCCGCTCTTCTCGTAACGGTACAACGTCGCAAACTCAGCGTACCTGAGCGGTAGATCCCTGTAGGAGTGGGCCTGCGAGTTGTAGAGCGTCATGTGGCTCGGGCAGTTCATCGGCTTGAGCCGATAGCGGGTGTCGCCGTCCACCATGGGCGGGAACATCGACTCCCTGTAGTGCTCCAGGTGCCCGGATTTGGCGTACAGAGCCTCGTTGACCAGATGACCCGTCCACACGTGCTCGTAGCCGTACCTTGTCTGCACTTCCCGAACGTAATCTTCCATGAGGTGGCGCATCATCTCGCCCTTGGGCAGGAAGAGCGGGATGCCGGCGCCGGTGTCTGGCGAGAACGTGAACAGCTCGAGGTCCTTGCCGATCTTGCGGTGGTCCCGCGCCCTGGCCTCTTCGAGACGCCTGAGATAGGCCCTCAGCTCCTTCTCTGTCGGCCAGGCCGTACCGTAGACGCGGGTGAGCATGGGGTTCTTCTCGTCGCCGCGCCAGTAGGCGCCTGCGATGTTCTGCAGCTTGAAGGCGCCGAGCCGGCCGGTGCTCGACACGTGCGGGCCACGGCACAGGTCGAAGAAGTCGCCCTGCTTGTAAACCGTGATGTCGCCGTCTTCGAGAGCCTCGATGATCTCCGTCTTGTAGGGGTTGTCCTGGTAGAGGGCCTCGGCCTCCGCCTTGGAGACCTCCTCGCGCTCTATCGGGATGTCGCGCGCGACGATCTCACGCATCCGCTCCTCGATGCGCGGCAGATCGTCGTCCGTAAGCCGCCCCGCCACCTCGATGTCGTAGAAGAAGCCATCCTCTATGGGCGGGCCAAGCGTCAACTTGCTACCGGGATAGAGCTCCGTTATAGCCTGCGCCATCGCGTGCGCCGTCGAGTGACGCAGCACTTCCAGGCCCTCGGCAGACTCTTTGGTGACCACCTCGAAGTCTCCCCCGCCGTTCAGCGGGGCATCGAGGTCGATCAGCTCCCCATCGAGCTTCGCGACCACTGCGTCGCGGGCGAGCCTTTTGCCTATCTTCTCGGCGACGTCTCTAGCTTTCTCGCCGGGCTGTATCTCCAGTTGTTTGCCGTCGGGTAACTTGACGGAGGCCATTTTACACCCTTCCTGTCAATGGTAGATAAGGAAAAACGCGGGGGTTGGCTAGGTAGTTCGACGGAGCGATCCGGCGAAACAAGTAGCTGACCGCTGACAGCGGGGTCGAAGGCCCGAAACTGAGCGACAGTGGACTCGAACCACTGATCTATTCCGTATCAATGTTTCGAATTGCCCTTCCATAGCCTTCCCCAGTTTACACAATATCCAGGGTATGGCCCAGGTTAGGCAGAGCTAGATAAGTCCACAAGATAAATAAACACTCGCCAATCTCATGGCGCTGACCTTTCCAACTGTTCGTAGATCTCCCCGAGTTTGGGCCGGAAGGGCTCTCGCTCCTTGAAGTAACCTTCGGCCAACTCCTCCAGTTCCTCA
>JBKPSF010000330.1:0-5735 GCA_046734875.1 Actinomycetota bacterium
CTGGTACGCGGCTTCGGGATGCACCCCGCCCTCCCCTCCTTCGACCAGACCTACGACCTCGACGCCGCCGCCATCGCGAGCTACCCGATGTACAAGGGCCTCGCCCGCCTCGCCGGCATGCAACTCCTCGAAGAAGGCGAAGGCATCGCCGGCGAGTTCGAGACGCTGAAAGCCAATTGGGACGACCACG
Source organism: Actinomycetota bacterium (assembly GCA_046734875.1). Classification (GTDB taxonomy): domain Bacteria; phylum Actinomycetota; class Rubrobacteria; order Rubrobacterales; family Rubrobacteraceae; genus Rubrobacter_D. The sequence goes on from JBKPSF010000330.1 coordinate 191, forward strand.
ACTTCTTCTTCATCCACATCAAACCTACCGACGCCGCCGGCGAAGACGGGGACTTCGACAGAAAAGCCTCCGTCATCGAGGAAGTAGACGCCCAGATCCCCGGCCTGCTCGACCTGGCCCCCGACGCCCTCGGCATCACCGGCGACCACGCGACGCCGGCCAAGATGAAAAGCCACTCCTGGCACGGCGTCCCGTTCCTGCTCGCCTCACCGTACACCCTCCCGACCGCCGACAGCTTCGGCGAACGCGAGTGCGCCGGCGGCTCCCTCGGCATCTTCCCGGCCGAAGAAATAATGGGCTACCTGATGGGACACGCCCTGAAGCTAAACCGCTTTGGCGCCTGATATCCAGCAGCGTGCCCAAACGCGATAGACTCGCTGTCCTCCAACACGAGATCGTCTCGTGCCGCCTCTGCCCGCGTCTGGTCTCTTGGCGCGAGGAGGTGGCGCTGGAGAAGCGGGCCGCTTTCAGGGACGAAGAGTACTGGGGGCGTCCCGTTCCCGGGTTCGGCGATCCTGAGGCCGATGTCGTGGTTTTCGGCCTCGCTCCGGCCGCGCACGGGGCGAACAGGACGGGGCGCTATTTTACCGGCGACCGCTCGGGCGACTTTCTGTTTTCGGCCTTGTATCGGACCGGGTTCGCCAGCAGCCCGGTCTCGCGCAGGCCGGACGACGGCATGCGGCTCTCCGGGCTCTGGATCTCGGCCGCCGTCAGGTGCGCCCCGCCGCAGAACAAACCGACCCCAGCGGAGCGAGACGCCTGCCTCCCCTACGCCGCGCGCGAACTGGATATGCTCGACGCGAAGGTCATCGTCTGCCTCGGCGCCTTCGCCTGGGATGCCGCCCTGCGCCTGCTGCGAGTGAGGCCGAAGCCCAAGTTCTCCCACGGCGCCGAGCACTGCAGCGGGCCGCTCATACTACTGGGCTGCTACCACCCTTCTCAACAGAACACCTTCACCGGCGTCCTCACCCCCGAGATGCTCGACACCGTCCTGTCGCGGGCGAAAGAGCTAGCAAGAACGAGATGACCGTTTCTTCGACGATCGGATTGCCAACCGGCTGAAAGGTTGACCGGCTCGCTGGCGGTTTGTCGCGCTCTGCGGTACACGCGTCGCCTTCGAGACAAGTTCAATTGGGGGATGCGCGTCTGGTGCCGACAATATATGCTGCCATTACTGCAAGGGGAAGCGGGAAAGGAGAGGGGTTTGAGAGGCCTATTACGGATGATCCCCGTTGTGCTGTTGACCATACTTCTGGCGGTGTCGGCGGCGTCGGTTCGGCGCAGGGCGCGGTGGGGCCGATCGTGGGTCCGGGCGAGTCGATCCAGAAGGCAATCAACGCCGCGGCTGCGGGCGACACCATCCTCGTATCCGGCGTCCACCGCGAGGATGTCGTGATCCGAAAGAACGGGATCTCGCTGCGCGGCACCAACAAAGCCGTGATCTTGCCCCCCGCCAAAGCGGGCTCGCCGTGCGGTCCGTCGGGCAACAGCTTCGCCAAGAACAAATGCGACAAGAGCGTCCCGACGCGCCTCTGCCGCTAAAGCGGTTCGCGGAGCGAACCACGCTGTCAGCACTTCAGCCAAAAAGCTGACAGGCTGAAGTGCTGAACCGCTGCGGGGAAGGCAGCGGCTCCGTCGGTTAGAATGCATGCTCGTGGGTTCTATTCGGTCCGAAAAGGAGCGTGTGGGCGTGCTGGCGGTGCTGCTCCTCGTGGTGCTGCTCTCTGCGGGGGCTTGCACCGACGATCCACAGAATCAGAAAACCGGCCCTCCCGAGCAGAAGACCGAGGTGGTGGAGAAGACCACCTCGCCCGCTACCATGCTCGAAACCACGGGGGATTCGCGGCCCCCTGAGGTAACCCTCGGCGACGATGCCGGGGGCGAGGCGGATGTCGTGATCCGGCTGGAAGGAGATCCCACGACCACCTTTTCAGGCCTCTGCTCGGTGGGAGCCGAGCAGAAAGTTCTCAGCGGCCAGGTCCCCAAGCGCTTCAAGTTCGACCTGAAAGGGCGGCAACTCTCCTGCCGCATAGAGAAGCGGGACGACAAAGCCGGCGACCTCAAAGTGGTCCTGATAGCCGGAGAAACCACCCGCTCCGTCCAGCAGACGAACACGCCCGGCGGTGCCATCAAAGTGTCGTATGGTGGGTAGGGCACCAACCGCGTACCCTCGCCTGGGAGCAGGACCGTAGCCCAATACCTGAAACCTGTAGCCTTAGCGACCGAAGGGAGAAACCATGAATCGAGAAGACGCCTGGAACCTCATGTGCGAGTGGACCGAGAGCGATTCGTTGCGGAAGCACATGCTCGCCGTGGAGGCGGCGATGCGGGCGTACGCCAGCCGCTTCGGCGAGGACGAGGAGAAGTGGGGCGTTACCGGTTTGTTGCACGACATGGACTATGAGAAGCATCCGACGCCTGCCGAGCACCCGATGGTGGGCGTGAGGGAGCTGGAGAAGCTGGGCTATCCCGACGACGTGCTCCACGCCATAAAGGGGCACGCTGACTACCTCGACGTGCCCCGCGACACGCCCATGTCCAGGACGCTCTACGCCGTCGACGAGCTCTCCGGCTTCATCGTCGCCTGCGCCATGGTGCGTCCCGAGGGCCTGCAGAACATGAAGGCCAGAAGCGTCCGCAAGAAGATGAAGCAGAAGTCCTTCGCGGCGGCCGTGAATCGCGACGACATCGTGCGGGGCGCCAAGGAGCTCGGCGTCGACCTCAACGAGCACATAGAGTTCGTGGCAGGCGCCCTCAGCGAACGCTCCGACGAGCTCGGATTCGCGCCGCGGAGCGCTTAGATGCTGCCCCCGCGCCTTTGCTAGGATGGGCGGGTTGGTGAGGAGAGGAGCGGCGATTTGGTCAGGGTGATGGTGGTCTTCGGGGGCCGCAGCGGGGAGCATGAGGTCTCCCTGGCCTCGGCACGCGCCATAACGGAAGCCCTAAAGAGTAGCGGCCGTCACGAGGTCGTTCCCGTCGGCATAAGTAGGGAGGGGCGTTGGATCTCCTCCGGCGAACCCATGCGCGAGCTGGAATCCAGGGCCGGCTACCTGCCCGACGGCTCCGACCTCGAAGTCTCCGGCCCACCGGCCTCCACGGCCGAGAAGCTCCCTGCGGGGCTCGGCTCCGTAGACGTGGTCTTTCCCGTTCTGCATGGCCCGTACGGCGAGGACGGCACCATACAGGGTATGCTCGAGCTCGCCGGCGTCCCCTACGTCGGCAGCGGGGTTCTGGGAAGCGCGGTCGGCATGGACAAGCCGACCATGAAGAAGATCTTCGCCCACCACAATCTCCCGCAAGTCGAGTGGGCCGCCCTCACCCGCAAGCAGTGGGAGAAGTACAAAGAGGGCTGGACTGAGGAAATAGAGACCGCTCTCGGTTACCCGTGCTTCGTAAAGCCCGCGAACCTCGGCTCCAGCGTCGGCATCAGCAAGGCGCAGACTGCCGGGGAGCTTGGTAAAGCCATCGACGAGGCGGCGCGCCTGGACCGGCGAATCATCGTCGAGGAGGGCATCGACGCCAGGGAGATAGAGGTCTCCGTTCTCGGCAACGAAGACCCCGAGGTCTCCGTCCCTGGTGAGATCGTCCTGAAGAAAAACGACTTCTACGACTACGAGGCGAAGTACGTCGAGGGCGGGATGGAACTACTCGCCCCAGCTCCCATCCCGGACGAGACCAAAGAGGAGATCAGAGGCATAGCCCGCACGGCTTTCGGGGCCATAGACGCGGCGGGCATGGCGCGCGTCGACTTCTTCCTGGAGCGCGGCACGGACCGGTTGCTCATAAACGAGATCAACACCATCCCCGGCTTCACCCCCACGAGCGTCTACGCGGAGCTCTGGGCCACCAGCGGCCTCCCCTACGAAGATCTCCTCGACCGGCTCGTGCAACTCGCTCTCGAACGCCATGGCTAGGGCCCGGTTCGCGTGCGAGGGCGGTTCTACAATATCCTCATGATCTTCGCCCTGCTTCAGGAGGAGACGACCGGAATCGCGGACGTCGCAGGCGACGCGGTAAAGCAGCCCGTCTCCATCTTCACGAGCCTCAGGGACTTTGCGGAGAACGCCTATCTTTATGTCGCTTCTACGAAGTTTATCGGCAGCGTACTCGCCTCGGTGCTCGTCATCATCCTGGGAATTATCTGCTATCGCCTCCTGATCTATGGCCTTCCACGCGTGCTGCGGTGGCGGCGGGGGGGCAGGGAGTCGCTCCTTGATGAGGAGGCCGTGGTCCGCATCAAACGCCAGGACACAGCCATCACCCTTACCCGCAACGCTCTGCGATACGTGATCTTCGCCATCGTCGCGCTGGTCGTGTTGAGCATCTTTATAGAGAACCCGCTCCCCGGCGTGGCGGGGGCCACGATCCTCGCCGCCGTTATCGGCTTCGGGGCGCAGAGCTTCTTGCGGGATGTGATCGCCGGTTTCTCCATCGTCTTCGAGGGACAGTACAGCGTCGGTGACTTCGTCCTTATAAAACCGCAGGACGTCTCGGGAATCGTGGAGGAATTGGGCCTGAGGATGACCAAGATAAGGTCCCTTTCCGGCGAGGTGAGCTACATCCCGAACGGCACGATGCAGGGCGTCGTCAACTACGTCTCGGGCCAGCAACGCTTCAACGTGGAGGTGCAGGTCTCCGGGGCGGAGGCGGCCTCACGCGTCACAGAGGCGCTAGGCGAGTCATCCGAGTTGTACCTGAGCCCGCCCCGCCTCGTCGAACGCAGCGAGACCGAAGGACGCATCAGGATGCGCATCGTCGCCGGCGTCTTGCCCTCCATGGCCTGGCTCGTCGAGGATAACCTCACGCAACGCATAAAGGCCGCCGCCGGCGAAGACGCCCTCGCCGCAGAACCCCTCACCTACAAAGTAGACCAGGCGAACCTCAGGAGAATAAGGTCCCTACTTCCGCAAGAAGCCGAACGCAACCTGCCGCCACAGGCGAATAGGAAGCTTTGAGAAGCTGGTCAGCACTTCAGCATTTCAGGTCTTGCAGACGTGCTGACCGGCTGAAATGCTAACCCCCCGGTTGCCAGTCTCCGCGCAGGTGGCCGTTTGACTGGGCTTTCTCGCGAACCTGCCGCTCGCGCTCCAGTCTCTCAGCGGCGGCGCCGAGGAGTTCCTTTACTTTCTGCAGGCGTTCTTGTTCGGAGGTGAGCTCGAGGATCTGTTGCCTGACCTCGGGCTCGAACTCGACCCGGCCTGCGATCGCGAACGAGAGGTTCTTGTAAGGCGGCTCTATCTCTATGCCGACTGAACCCTCGGTCGCGGCTTCCACGACCCGCTCGAGCAGGGCTATGCACTCCTCGGCGAGCGTGCCAACGTCTTCCTCCGGCTCGTCCTGGAAAAATTCGATCTCGCCCACGTAGTAAGGTTTGCCCGTGAGAACGTTGTTGAGCTTGAAGCGGCGCGAGCCTTCGACCAGGATCAGCATCCGGCCGTCCTCGTAGCGCTCGACGAGCTCGACGATCCTGGCCGTGCAACCGACCTCCCGTGTCCCCGACTCGTCGGCGAAGACCATCCCGAACTCGTCCTCCTGCTCGAGGCAC
>JBKPSF010000331.1:0-6885 GCA_046734875.1 Actinomycetota bacterium
GGCGTCGTGGCTGGAGAGGTCTATCTCCTCCAGCGGCACTCTGGTGTCGGTCATCGGCGGCCTCCTAGAGGTGATGCAGGTACTCGTCGATCTCCCAGTCCGAGACCCACGTGCGGTGGCGCTCGACCTCGAACCGCTTCATGGTAAGGAAGGTGTCCACGATCTCTGACCCCATCGCCTCACGCAAATATTCGTCGGCCTCTAAGGCGTCGAGGGCGTCGCTGAGCGATGCTGGCAAGGTCCCGCCGGCGTGCGCCTCGTCCAACGTGTAGGCGTCGCCGCCGACGGGTGGGCCGAGCGGGAGCCTGTCGCGCACGCCTTGCAGCCCGGCGAACAGGATGGCGGCCTCCGCCAGGTACGGGTTCGCGCTGCCGTCGCCGACGCGCACCTCTACCCTCGTGGCCCCGCCCCGCTCCGGCGGGACACGGACGAAGGCGGTGCGGTTGTCCCAGCCCCAGTTGGCGTGGGTCGGCGCCAGCGAGTCGGGGACGAGCCTGCGGTAGGCGTTTATGGTCGGGTTGAGGAAGGCCGTGAGCGCCCTGGCGTGGGCCATGATGCCTGCGGTGAAGTGCCTGAACTCGTCGGAGACGCCGTCCGCATCTTCGCTATCAGCAAAAGCATTGCTGTCGTCGCGGTCGAGTGAGAAGTGGAAGTGGAATCCCGAGCCGCCCTGGTCGTTGAACGGCTTGCCCATGAACGTGGCGACGAGGCCGTGCATCGCGGCCACGTCCTTCACGGCGCTCTTCAATCGGAAGGCGCGGTCTGCGGCTGTGAGGGCGTCGGCGTGCTGGAGGTTGATCTCGAACTGTGAGTTCATGAACTCGTGGTTGGCGGCGAACGTCCCCATCCCTAGCGTAGACAAAGCCTCCGCGATCTCGCGCACGATCCCACGGGGATCTGCTTGCGGCCCCACCGTGTAGACCATGCTCAAATTGTCCACGTAGCGCCTGACGCCGTTGGGGGATTCCGGGTCCCGCTCGCACAGGAAGAACTCGAGCTCGGGCCCGACGATAGGCGCGTAACCGAGCTCCTCGAAGCCGGCCACGGCCCGGCGCACGGCGCCCCTGGGGTCGGCGGGCGGCGGGTGCTCGCCCACGGGATGCAGGTCGGCGACGCAGCATGCCACGCCTTCTTCCCACGGCACCAGGGTCATCGTCGAGAGGTCGGGGAAGGCTATAAGGTCGGGGTAGCCCTCCTCGCCGCCGACCACGGGCGTGTGACGCAGGTCGGTGCCCATCACCGCCGAGCAGAACGCGAGGCCGTGGTCTATCGCCCGCTCGAACTCGCCTATCGGCACGTCCTTGCCGCGAACCACGCCATGAAGGTCGGGGTAGATCACCCGCACGCACCTCACCGACTCGTCGGATAGCTCCGGCGGCCGGGCCACGATCTCCTCCCTCTGAACCACGATTACTCCTTCCCGCCGGCCTCGCCGGCTACTTTCCCGCTCTCCCTCACACGCTCGAAAAACGCATCGAACAACCGGAACGCCCCTTCTCGCGCGGCCTCCTCGGTCCCGGGTGCCACGTCCAGAAGCGCCCTTCCGTCCTCTATCCCGAGCCCAAAGAGGTTCTTCGTGTCCATGTTCGCCCAGTGGGCAACTATCTCCACGGTGCTCTCGGGGTGGAACTGGACGCCGAGGTGCGGCCCTATCCGGAACGCCTGCACGGCGTCCGCGGTGCGCGCGACCTCGACCGCGCCGGGGGGCGTCGTGAAGCGCTCGTAGTGCCACTCCAGCCAGGGTCCCGCGGGGATCTCATCGGGATCGTCGGTCTGGATCTCCCGCCAACCTAGCTCGGGTACCGGCGCATGCTCCACGCGCCCACCCAGGACAGTAGACAACACCTCCCCGCCGAAACAGAGCCCTAGCACGGGAACGTCCTTCTCCACCGCAGCCCCGATCAACTTCAGCTCGTCCACGACCCCGGGCTCGTGCGTGTCGTTGGGACCGTAAGGCGAACCGAGCGAGGCCACGAACGCGTAGTCCGACGGGTCGGGGATGGCTTCGCCCAGGTAAGAATGATGCACCTCGTACGGTATGCCGCGCTCCTCGAGCCACTCGAGGAGCAGGCCGGGCGGCGTCATCTCTTCGTGCTGGCGGACCAGTACGGGCTTCACCCGCGGCCCTCCGAGACCATCCTCTCGGCCTCGTCCTCGGGGACGGCGAGCGCGACGTGCAGCGTGTTGGCCGAGGTCTCGGGCTGTTCGCCAGGACCCGAGAGGTCAACGTCCCACTCCTCGACGGTGTTGGTCAGGCGTCCGATGCCGTCGATCTCCACCTCGACCGTGTCTCCCGGCTCCATCGGACGGGAGTTGGCAGGTGTACCCGTAAGCACTACGTCGCCTGGCTCGAGCGTGATCAGACGACACAGGTCCGCCAGCTGGTAGGCGACGGTGAAGATGAGATCGTCAGACCCCCCCTCCTGCACGACCTCACCATTGAGGTACGTCCGAAGTCTAAAATCCGTGGGATCGAACGCGTCCGCCGAAACCACCTCAGGCCCGAGCGGCAAAAATCCGTCCTGCCCCTTGACCCGCAACATAGACCCCCTGTCCGCATGCCTAAAGTCGTGCAACCCCACGTCGTTGGCGCAAGTGTAGCCACCTACGTAGGAGAGGGCATCCTTTTCGGACACCCCCTTCATCCGGCGCCCGACGATGACCGCCAGTTCGCCCTCGTAGTTCAAAAACTCCGTTCCCCGCGGACGCCTGAGCACGCCACGGTGACCGTTGAGCGTGGTCGGCGGCTTGACGAAGTACGACGGCTCAGGCGGCGTGCGCGCCGCGTACTCGTCCACGCGGCTCTGGTACGTCAGATGAACCGCCAGGATCTTGGTCGGCTCCACCGGCGCAATGTACTCGACCCCCGCCTCAGGGACCCGTCCCCCATCGTCCAGAACTACCTCTTCGCCCTCCAGCCTGCCCCACGCAGGCCCGCCTCCGTGCAGGATCCTTACCCTTCTTCCCATTCAGACTCCTTTCGTATTGGATACATTATCCATTAACGTAACCTTTGTCAAGTTACTGTAGGTCACAGAACCTGAGGCTCGCCAGCTATCCGGAGGGGGTGTTTATCGGTGAATAAAGAACCGGGAGCGGGGATGCCCGCTCCCGGTAACCCTAGATGTCTACGCTATCGTGTCAGGCGATAGCTGTCGGGGCCCGGCACTCCGTCGGTCGCGGGCTCGTGGGCGGCACCTCGTTTATGCAGTGCTTCACCAAAGCGTTGAGCCCCCCATAGCTACTCCCATCGGGAGGGTTCAGGTTCAACGCCGTGTCCTGGTCCCAGGTGTTCCAGAAGTCCGTATGTATGGTCGAGGCATCACCAGAGGAGAGCATCACCGTGCCCGAGGTGGTGGGCATCGGGAAGTTGACGGTTATGGTGAGCGTCGGGACGGGGATGGGGTATGAGGGGTTGGAGCACGCCCGCGTACCATCGGGTTGCGCCTTGCTGCGGGCCACGTGCGTCCTGTGCGTGGGGCTATCGACCACCTGCCCCGTGTCGGGGTCTATCACCTGCCCGGTGTCGGGATCTCTGAGCTGCCCGGAGTCGAGCTTTTCCAGGTTGGGGTCGGACAGATCCCCCCTGGCGACGCAGTCGGGGAAGGTGATGCGCAGGCCGAGCATGCCGACGGTGCACCGCGTCGGTGGGATGGCAGAGCCTGTTTTGTCATCATTGCTTCCGCCGCCTCCGCAGTACCACCTGACGCCGGCACCGTTGACGTCCCTGTCGGCGATGATCCTCAGGTCTTTGGCAAAGGGCTGGACCGTCCTGTGGTTCTTCGCGCCCGCCCTGTAGTAGAAAACGCCGCGGGTTGCCGTGAGCTTGTGCAAGCCTTTCTTATCCTTCCAACTAACCGTCGGGATCCAGTAGCCCCCGGTGTCCTCGGGGCGCGAGCACGTCGTGGCGCCTGAGGTCATAGTCTGGTAGGTGGAGTTGGCGTTGGTGGTCGTGTTGCCGAAGAAGTCGTGCATGTGGGCCGACGTGCCGCCGGGGGAGACTATCGGATCTACTTGCGCCCGGTGGCTGAAGTCGCACCTGACGGCGAAGCTCGCACCGTGGTCTATGGAGGCCGCGGACGCAGCGGGTGCCGATGCAAGGGTGGCCAGGAGGGCAACCACACATGCCAGAAGCAGCGCTATCCCGATGGAAGCCGGCAAGAGGATCGTCTTTCTCATTCCCAGTCTACCTTTCCCTGTCGCGGAGCGGAGAAAGAAAGATGCTAGAGACCCCACCCCTGCTTGCCAAAGCTTCCTAAGTATCAAGGTAGGCTACCGGTATTGCAATACGACACGTTGCATATTTTGCAACGAACTCGATACGAGGGAGGGGTTCCCGAGTAGTCTACTTGCCAGGTGCCAGAGGTCCAATGGACTGGTCTGTCCGATACATTGCATAATGTATCCACACGGGCTATGATCGGGCGATGGGATCCATTCCCCGTTCGTCAGGAACGAGCGACCCGATCCGGGTCGATTCTGTGGCTGACCTTGCCTACGAGCGGATACGCGGGTACGTGCTCGGTGGAGAAGCTACGCCGGGGACGAGGCTCGGGCAGGTAGAGCTGGCCGAGAGGTTTGGGATCTCACGCACCCCCGTACGCGAGGCCCTGCGCAGGCTCGCTGGCGAGGGCCTCGTGGACTTCCACTCCAACCGGGGCTTCAGGGTTGCGGATCTGGGCCTGGACCACGTGTTGCGCCGCATGGAGGTAAGGTCGATCGTCGAGCCGGGGATCGCACGCCTCGCGGCCGAGAGAAGGACGGAGGAGGATCTCCGGAGGCTCGAAGAGGCCATCGCGAGCGAGGAGGGCGCGCGAGACGGGATCGCCGCCCACGACGCCAGCCGCGACTTCCACATGGCGCTCGCCCGCGCGTCGGCCAACGACGAGCTCGCGAGAGTGCTCGGCTCGCTCTGGCTGGTCGAAGTGGGTCGAAGGCTCCTTTCCAGGCGCACCGCCGATCCCAACTGGCTCCACGATGACGTCAGGGAGCACCAGGAAATTCTCGACGCCGTCTACGAAGGCCGCGCCGACGACGCAAAAAGCCTCATGGCCGATCACATCGGCCGCGCCGTGCACCACTGGGAACCCTTCGGGAGCGGTGGGACCAGGGACGGCTAAGCCTCAGCCGAAACTTCCCCCAGCGACCTTAATAGAACTCGGAGAGCTCTTTCGTCAGACCACACCACTTACATGTTTTGTAACAAATGTATCTACTAGAATGGAATGTCCTCGAAGTCAGTTTCATCTATCTCCACCTCGTCGCGCCGGCCGCCGCGGCCGCCACCGGGCCTGGCCTGCCCGCCGCCGGAGGAAGCGCCGTCTTCGAATTCGCCGGGCCGTCCGAGGAACTGGACGTTGTCGGCAACCACATCGACGGTGCTCCGCTTGGAGCCGTCCTGGGCCTCCCAGGTACGGTACTGCAGGCGGCCTTCGACGAGTACGGGGTCGCCCTTCTTCTTGTAGTTGGCGACACGCTCGCCGAGATCCCGCCACGCGGAGATGTCGAAGAAGTCTACTTCGTCGTTCTTCGAGAACACCCGATTCACCGCCAGTCCGAAACCGCACACCGGCGTGCCGCTCTGCGTGAACCTTAGTTCGGGATCTCTGGTCAAATTGCCAGCCAGTATGACACGATTGAAACTGACCACGTCTCTCCTCCTTCTGTGTGCCCTGCACAGCTAACAATACATGAACATTCTCGGTTCTCAAGCGCCACGCCTTTAGGGTCGTCTCTTCAACGTTTCGTGACGGCCACCTTCAATTCCTCGTCCTTCATGGTGGCTATGACGTCGCCGTCCTCGTCGTTGCGGAACACCTTCGCGCCGGCCCTGTGTAGCCTGTCGAGGGTCTCGGGGGTGGGGTGGCCGTAGGGGTTATCTACGCCGCATTGGATCACGGCCACTCTAGGCGGGAAGCGGCTGAGGAAGAGCGGGGTAGACGAGGTGTTCGAGCCGTGGTGGGTAACTTTGAGGATGGTCAGTGGTCCCGTGTACGGGCCGTTGGCCATGTACTCCTCCTCATTCGCCTCGGCGTCGCCGGCGAGCAGGATGCGCGCCGTGCCGTAAGTCAGCAAGATGGCCACGGAGTTGTCGTTGATCTCGGAGAACAGGCCACCCTCCAGGTCGGTAGGAGGACCGATCACATCGGCCCGTACTCCTCCCCAATCCATCAGCATCCCCGCCCTCAGAACCTCCGTCTGTGCTCCCTCATCGCGCACGCCGCGCAAAAACGTGTCGTACGTCAGCGTGCTGTTGGGGTCCCCCGACACGAAGACGGTCTCCACGGGGAAGGCGTCGAACACGTCGAGGAAGCCGCCGATGTGGTCCGCATCCGGGTTGCTGACCACGATGCCGTCCAGCGACTCCACGCCCCTGCTGCGCAGGAAGTCCACCACGTTGGGCCCCTCCTCGGGCCTCCCCGCGTCTATGAGGTAGCTCTCCCCTCCTGCCTGCACGAGCACGCCGTCCTCCTGCCCCACATCTATGAAGCTCACCGACAAAGACCCAGAAGGCGGTGGTCCCGCTCCCCCTCCGCCCGCGCCGTCCGTGAGCAACTCCAGCTCCGCGCATGCGGGGGCGCTCAAGATTACTACCAGCAGCAGCGGGAGCAACGGGGCGAGCAGACCCATCCGAGGCAGGCGGCCCGAATCGGGCCCACGCGACTCGGCATCCCGCCCCATTGTGGTACGAAAGACCATCTGCAGGGTTATCGGACCGTTCGCAAGTAAATTAGAGCGCCCCGCGAGCCGCCCCGTGCGCCTGCGCTGGATCCGAGGCGAAGGCCGCGCCGCATGCGATGTGATGGCGTGGCCAGCGATAGGAGCAGGGCGCGGTACTGCGAGGGTAGGGAAGGAACAGCGCCCAGCCTCGACGCCACTTTACTC
>JBKPSF010000332.1:0-1673 GCA_046734875.1 Actinomycetota bacterium
AGAAGGATCAGGGTCAGGTATGCGCCTAGCCCGACGGGGAGGCTGCACGTCGGCGGCGTGCGCACGGCGCTCTTCAACTGGCTCTTCGCGCGCAAGAACGGCGGCACTTTCGTCCTGCGGATAGAGGACACGGATCTGGAGCGCTCGACGGAGGAATCGGTCGATCAGCTCAAGCGTTCGATGCGTTGGATCGGCCTGGACTGGGACGAGGGCCCCGAAGCCGGCGGTCCCCATCCCCCATACCGCCAGACCGAACGCTTCGACCTCTACCGGGAGGCCGCACAGAAACTACTCGACTCCGGCGCGGCCTACTACGATTTCGCAACGCCGGAGGAACTCGCCGAGTTGCGCGAAAGGGCTCGGGCCGAGAAACGGCAGCCGATCTACACCGGCGGCGAGTACCGCGAGATGGACCACTTGGAGGTGAGGAAGAGGATAGAGGCTGGCGAGCCCTACACCGTCCGCTTCAAGACCCCGCGCGGGGGACAGACCGTGGTAGAGGATATGATCCGTGGCCCCGTCACCTTCGAGAACGCCAACCTCGAAGACTTCGTGCTCATGAAATCTTCAGATACCCCGACCTACAACTTCGCCGCCGCCTACGACGACGCGGAGATGGAGATCAGCCACGTCATCAGGGGCGACGACCACCTCTCGAACACGCCGCGACAGATCCTGATCCACGACGCACTAGGTAACGAGCTTCCGGCCTTTGCCCACGTCCCCCAGGTACTCGGACCGGACAAGAAGAAACTGTCTAAGCGACACGGCGCGGCGAGCGTCGAGGACTTCGCGGAGCGGGGATATCTGCCCGAGGCGCTTTTCAACTATCTGGCGCTCCTAGGCGCCGGCTACGCCGCGGACGAGGAGATCTTCACGCCGGAGGAGCTGGCCGAACGCTTCCGCATCGACCGCGTTAGCGGCAACCCCGCGGTGCTCGACGAGAAGAAGCTCAGGGCTGTGAACTCCGTCTACCTGCGGCGCAAGAGCCCGGGGGAGCTCGCGGACCTCGCTGCCCCCATGCTTATCGAGTCAGGCGTGGTCGCAGGAGGAGATCTGGACAAAGCGCGCCTCGAGGACATTATGGAACTTCTCAAAGAGCGCATCGCACTCACCACCGAGATCCCGGACTCCGTCGGCTACTTCTACGGCGGTACCCTCGACTACGATGAGGCCGAGTTCGAGAAACAGTTCGGCAAGGAGTTCGTTCGCGAGAACTTCCCCACGCTCGTGGAGCGCCTCGGAGCACTTCCGGAGTGGACGGAGACGGCGATCGAAGAAGCGGTACGCGGCCTCGCCGCCGAGCAGGAGAAAGGCGCGCGCCATCTCATTCATCCCCTGCGCTTCGCTGTTACCGGGCGCACCGTGAGTGCGGGCCTCTTCGAGACCATGCAGCTTCTTGGGCGGGATCGCAGCCTGTTGAGGGCGGAGGATGTCGTCAAGAAGATGGAGCGCCTGCCGGCCTGATCGCCGAACCAGGGACCTTTTGACGAACCCGCGGGTGTCGGGTAGAATCTTCCAGCTTCTCGGCAAGGCCCCATCGTCTAGAGGCCAAGGACATCGCCCTCTCACGGCGAAAACCCGGGTTCGAATCCCGGTGGGGTCACTACCAGTCCGCTTTTCGGCGGGCTTTTCTCATGCCAGGAAGGCGATGGCGAATCCCGCCCCGACTG
>JBKPSF010000333.1:0-5728 GCA_046734875.1 Actinomycetota bacterium
ACCGCTACAGGAGCACGTGGATGAGCGTCATCATCCACTCCGCACAGAGCGTGTACATAGGATTCTTGGTACTGGGGGTCGTGTTGGGGTTGGCTTAGAACCTCCGAGAACGCCGTAAAGGCGAAGTTCGCCGGATACCCTCACGCACTCCGCTGAATAGGCTTCGCGGTAGGAAGATTCCTCACTGCCCCCAGACGTACATCAGGACGACGTTGATCAAGACGACCACCACGAACACCAGAGCCAGGGTGCGATGCCCGCTGGCGGCAAGACCTGCCGCGGCCGACCCGAAAACCAGCGCTTGAAGAACCACGACCAAGGCCCCGGGCAGCTCCACCGGCGCCCGAGGAGACACGAACGTGCCCCACACGACCGCGGCCACGAGCGGGGTGCCAACCCCCAAGGCGATCCTCGCGATCGTCGCGTTTCCGGCATTAAAGCCCCAATAGCCCAACGCGCCCAGGGCGCACAGCTCCAGGAGGAACCGAAGGGCCAGGTTGGCGCCCTTTATCAACTCCATCGCGCTCACCCTGCCCTGCCGTCCTGGCTCACGCGGGTGGGTTGACCTGCTGCTGAGGCGCCACCCGAGAGCAACGACAAGCCCAGCCAGACGAGCGCGACGCAAGTGATAAACGCACCGACGATCTCGAAGATGGTCGCGGCCGATCCGGCGAAGCTGCCCAGACCAAACACCACGTCCCCGACGATCAACAGGAGCCCCGCCCAGCGAGGGAACATCCCGGCTCGCATCGTCGCCGCGCCGAAGAGGATCAGCCCGATCAGGAACGCGAGCCCTCCCAGCAAGGCGAGCGCCCCCGGAAGGCCTGCCCCGAGCACGTCCTCCACCTCCGCTCCGGAGGCCCCCGCGATCTCGACCAACACGACCCCACTGACGAGCGTGGTGCCCACCACGCCGAGCACCATCCCCAGGACCCCCAACGGACCGCTCCGTTCGGCCTGCGCGGCGTAGAGGGCCACGAGCCCGAATACGAGCACTACGTGCGCCGCGAGAACCAGGCTCCCTCCGAGCACCGTGCCATATTCCGAGTCGCCTCCGAGGTCGAGAAGATGGCCAAGCAAGAGCAGGAGGCCGGCCGCGGCGCTAGTAAGGCCACCACCTATCCGGATAAGGTTCGATGAAGGAATGAGGATCCTCCCCAGAGCAGGCTGCACGTGCCGGCTAATTGTGGCATGGGCTACGGTTCTTCGCACTTTGTACCTTGCAACTTCGCAAAGTAACCCTTCTCTAAGCACTCCGAGGAATATGCCAAGAAGAAGGGCCGAAGCCGCTACGCCTCGGCCCGAAAAGGGCCTCACCAAGAAGGGTCGTCGCTAACCCCCCAGAGGGTTGAAGAAGCCCACGCAAGTGGCGACATCACCCATGCAGATCCTAGTGAGATAGAGATGTCTCGGAGAGATGCCTCGGGTCGGACCTTTTTTCGTATCGCACGGCGGTCGCTGCTATGCCGCAGCGGCACTACCAAAAAAGGGGCAAGGATCCGCCACAACGCAATCCCGCTCTCCGAGCAGCATCGGCTTCCGCGCCGGCACGGTATCAGAAAACGCCCCTCTCCTAACACCACGCCCCGATGGGGCAGAACGACCGGTAGCGATACATCCTCTCGAACGCTCGGTTCGGGGAGGCGAAGGGGCGGCACGCCGAAGGCCGATCGCGACGGCGGCATTCGCGCCCGTGTGGTAGCAGCGTCACCCGACCGCCCGTTAGCCGGGGTAGCCGCCGGCAGGCACGCTAAAGGCGCGCGACTACGCCCATTTGCGACCGCTACGTTGCCCTCACGAGACATGCTGCGGCCGCCCCTCGATGACCCTCGGCGCTCGGCCGAACGACGATACGATCACTCAAGACGGCGGCGGAAGGCCGCCATCCTGAGGATATTACTTGGGTGGCCGCGAAAACGATAAGTGGTAGATAAGTGGTAAACGTCAGGCATTCAACCTTTTAGACTTGCCTAAAATACCTGCAAAACAGCACTTTATGTAGCGCGCTCGGCAGGACTCGAACCTGCGGCCTTCTGATTCGTAGTCAACTTGAGTGGGTGCATTTAGTTCCCGTCGAACACCCGTGGAGTCCCTAGAAAAGCCGGATTCCGGTCTTGGCTTACTCGGGTGTCCCGTCTGAGACCGCCTAGATCCCGACGGGTAAGTGGTCAAATAAGTGGTCAAAGTTGTCAGGTCTCTGGCGGGATAGGAGCAGTTTCTTCTTCGAAACCGATTTCGTCGAGATAGTTGTTTGTTCTCGCTGGACCGAAGGGCGGCCTAACGAGGGAGCGACGCTAACAGCGCCATTGGGTGCCCCTGTGGGGAACTCTGGCGGCGACCACCGCCTCCGTCACGCTACTGCTGCTGGCGAATGCACGGGGCGGGGAGGGACGGTGGCCCTGACCGTCGGAAGCCGTTTATCGACGCGCGAAGCGGTAGTGGATCTTGGTTATGTGACCACGCCAGTAGGGCTTTGCGCCCTCGGGCGGCAGCCAGGCCACCTCGCCATCCAGGGGCACCCGCATACCGTCCCGCTCCTCGTAGTTCCATAAGCGACCCTGCCAGGGTGTCGGAACTGTCTCGTCGCCCACGACCCTTCCGCGCGACTTCGCGTGCACGGTGTCGATGAGCCCCCGCTCGTCGAAGGTGAAGAGCATGGTGATGGTATGGTCGCCCTCCACCAACGTGGCGTAGGCCGAGTGATCGTCTACGGCCTCCCAACGCACACCCTGGCTGGGCAGCAGCGTCGTGGGGTACCAGGCGGTCTCGGCGAAGAAGCGCATCAGTTCTCCCTCGGCCACATCACCCGTGCCCCGCATGCCGACTACGGAAAAGAGCCCGAGCACGGAGGCGTGCAGGATACCTTCGCCCGCCACGTAGGCGTCGTGGACCCTAACGGGTAGGCCCGGCATGACCGCGACGCGCCCGTTCCAGTCGAAACCCGGCCGCCGAGCGACCACCAACTGATCAGAGGTAAAGGGTTTCCAGTCGTCCTTGGTCCCCTCTCCCATGTTGAAGGTGCCCGTGTGCCGCACGCGTACGTCAGACACCATCGGTTGCCCCTCTTTGAGCACCGTGCGGAAATAACGTCCGACCGGGGCGGGCAAGCCTTCCAGCTCGCTGAAGTCTACGGTCCGCGGCCGCGCGGGTGCGCGCGCCGCGGCTAGTCGCGCCCGCAACTGCTGCGTCTCGGAGTTCCAGCGGTAGGCCCCGTACAGCCAGGCACCCAGCACGAGGACGACGAGGAGGGCGGGGACCATCAGCAAAACCCTCGGTACGATGCGTCTCCGCAAAGACTTCACGACGTTCAGTCTAGTGCATCCGGATGGCACGTTGCTAGGGGCAACGACCGCGAGTTGCCGTGAAGCACCACAAAGCGAACATCCCAGAAACCCCCCTAGCCGAACTCTCTAGAACGCTGTCAAGGCGAAGTAGTTCGCAGAAAGCCCCTTCCACACGCTCGGGTGAATAAAGGCTAGGAGCCTAGCTTCTCCAGCAACCTGCCCGTGGAGATCATCGCCCCGCTAAGCACCGCGGGCACCCCGCCTCCCGGGTGCACCGACGCCCCTACCCGCCACAGCCAGGGCCGCCTTCTGTCGGAGTAGCGCGGGCGGTGCAGCGGTCCTATCTGCCAGAACGGGTGGGCCACGCCGTAGATCGCCCCACCGACGCTACCCCACTCGGCGAAGTACTCAGGATCCAAGATTACGTGCTCTTCGAGGTACGCTTCGAGGGGACGGGGCAAGGCGAGGGCTTCTTCGGCCCTGCGCGACTCCCTCCGTACGAATGGGTCGGAGAGGTTGTAGCCCTTACCGCTCGCGGGCACCGCCAGCTGCAGCGTCGCGGTGCCCCTCTCGTTAGGGTAGACCTCGCCCGGGCGGTAGTGGTTGAGGAACACCACCGTCTGCTCGGGCTCCTCTCCCGACTCGAGCTCGGCGAAGAACCTCTCGGTGTCGTCGGGCACAAGCACCGTGCGGTTCGGCACCCCTTCCGGCAGAGGCTCCCGCAGCACGGCATATACGTCCACGCCCGAGGGGGTCAGCTTCCTGGGCATCGAGGCGCGCCCCGAGGGCAGCAGGGCGTCCAGGCGGTTGGCGTCGAGGTCCGAGACCACGAAGTCGGCCCCGTAGGCGTTCCCGCCCGCCAAAACCCTGCCCGGCTCCACGCGCTCGACTGGCTCCCCGGTCCTCAGCTCGGCCCCCGCCGCCTCGGCGAGCCTCGCCAGGGCGAGCACCAGCTCGTGGAGCCCTCCCTCCGGCACCCACGCGCCCTCCTCGGCGATCACCGCGGGCATGGCCGCGTAGAGGGCCGGGGTGTTTTTGGGGCCCGACCCGCCGTCCAGGGCGTGGACGGCGATGATCTGCCTCAGCCCGTCGGGGAGCCAGGTGAGGCTATCCAGGTAGCCCTTGGCTGTGAGCTTGGCCAGCCCCGCTATGCGCCTCAGCACGGGCCTTATGCGCGGGTCCTTCCAGTCCGAGACGAGCAAGAGCGTCACGTCGGGACCGAACCCGGAGTGCATCGCGACGTAGCGCCTCCAGGAGGCATACCATGGGTGGCCCTCCCCGACCGGCAGGGAGCAGGCCTCGCCCCGGTAGTGGTAGGTGCCTATCTCCGGCAGCCTGAGGAGGTCTAGGTCCGCTATCTCTGCGGCCCTGCCGCTCTCTTCTCGGCCGTCCCAGCGCCTCAGGTACTCCTCCCAAATCCCGAGGAACGTGAGGAACTCCGGGCCGGTATCAAGGCGCTGTCCGACCAGTTCGAGGCGGCGGCTTTTTCCGCCCAGGTGGGGGGCCGCTTCGAGGAGCGTCACGCGCATCCCCGCCCTCGCGAGCAGGCCCGCGGCGGCCAGGCCGCCCAGGCCGCCCCCAATCACTACGACCGATCTCACCCTCGTCCCATTCCCTCGGCACTAGAAGGCATCGTTGGGCACACTTTCTCACGCACCGGGCACCCCGCGCCACCCCGTCATGCGGTACTAGGATGCTAGCCTTATCCGTTTGTGCAGGATCTGGCTTAGAAGCGCCCCGGCAAACAGGGAAATCGAACGTTGGCCGACCATCAAGCCCTGAGCCCGTAGATGGCATGCGGGGCCAGGCCGACCCACAGGATGAACAAGCCCCACACCCTACCATCCAGGAGGTTACAGGTCTGGAGGAGGTTGCCCCACGGGTCGCCCGGTACGTAACGCCCCAAACCGAATTCGAATAGGACGGTCAGCACCATCCACATCAGGCCGACCACCACTAGACCAAGGGAGTGCGGCCTCAACAAGCCAAGCACTACCCAAGCGTAGACCCCTAAAACACGCTGATAGTCGAGGTAGGTATTTGGTGTGCCGCAAGCTCGCTTACGTACCGGGCGTACACGGCCCGACGAATCGCGGCGTTGACTATCCCGAGGACAACGAGGCACCCAGACCAGGAAATACTTTAGATACGAGCTCTGCGGTTCGTTGGTACGCCCGCCGCCTGAGCTGAGGCAGCGTATAGGCATGCCCAACCGGATCGATAGCTTCTCGGCTAGCTTCTGAGACTGCCGCTCGAGACTGAGATATTGTGGGGATACGCGGAACTCTCTACGCTCTACGGGAAAGATTTCACCGACGTGGCGGTCCGCTCTTCCGCCACCGCCGAGGACCTGCCGACGGCGAGCTTCGCGGGCCAGCAGGAGAGCTTCCTCAACGTCCACGGCGACGCCCAGCTCCTGGATGCGGTCAGGAGGTGCTTCGCGA
>JBKPSF010000334.1:0-4852 GCA_046734875.1 Actinomycetota bacterium
GACCTCGACCATCTCCCGCTCTCTACCTACGAAGCTGGTCCTCGGAGCGGGCAGGTTGTGCCTGGAACTCTCGGGGCCGTCCTCGCGCCGCCCCTCCCAGAGCGAGGCCGGCTCCGAGACGGCGGGTTGGCGTCCCTCCAGGGGGAACCTCCTCGCCGCTATATCTTCCCGCAGGGCGCGGCTCGTGGCACCAGGCTTTGCGCCGAGCTCCCGAGAGAGGACCTCCTCCAGATGCTCGTACTGGCGCAACGCCTCCCCCGACGCCCACGGAGGGCGTGCAGGCGCATCAGCCCCACGTGCGCCTCCTCACGTGCGGGGTCCTCCGCCAGTACCTCCAAGAGCGCCTCAGCGGCATCATCATGGTCCTCTCGCTCCTCCTGAAGAAGCGAGAGGCCGAGCAGGAGCGAGAGGTACATCTCCCGCAGCCGCAGTCTATGTTCTTCGGTCCACTCCTCGTAGCGGTCTTCCGGTAGTAACTCACCGGCGTAAAATTCGACGGCTGCCTGGTAGGCTGCCGGATCGCGGGAGCGGCGAGCGGCCGCTGCGGCCTGCTCGAAAGCTTCGACATCGACCCAGAGATCTCCCTCCGGGCACAGCATAAGCTGCTCCCCGCGTAAGGTCAGGTAACGGGAGCTGGTGGCCGGGTCAGGCTCTATGTTGCGGCGGGCGACGTAAAGGGTGCGGTGCAGGTTGTTGGCTCCGGCCTCCTCCCTCAGGTGCGGCCAGAGCAAGTTCATCACCTGCTCGCGGTGCAAACGGTGGCCGGGCGCCAGGGCGAGCAACTTGACGAGGGCCGCCGCCTTCCTCCGCCGCCAACGATCCTCACCGATGGTCCGAGAGCCTACCGATACCCTGAAGCCCCCAAGCAACCATACGCGCACGGTGTCAAGCGCCACGTTAGTCTGGGAAGGCATCATCCTCATTCAAACCCATTCTCTAGCCGGAGCAAAGGGCTCCTTCGGTGCCTGGGTGGGCTCGCTACTGCTCCAAAGCGGGCCGATGGATGCCCTTCTCGCAGCGCGCGAATGCTCTTGCAGGCACATTTCCGGTGCTTGCTATGAATGCACCATGCGCTGAGTCCCGGCTTCACGCAATATCCATTGAAGGATTTCTCCGCATCCGGATGATGCCTCCGTGTTGCTTTACCTCACGCTCTCTCCTCTTACCTTAATACCAATGAGCGATGAATCCGCAATGAATTTTGATGGCCTGGACGACTCTTTTCCGACATAGAATTGGGTTGTGCCCCTTCGGGACTTGATCCTGAGCACCCCGCCGGGGTGGTCCCGGTAATTTCAATTTGTCGCCAGACGCGCTTGGAGAAAAGTGGCACGAACGGGGTCAATGCCCGTATCATCTGTTCGGGTAGGGTACACACTTCGATCGCCTCACTTTGAGCGGATGGGTGACGAGCGTACACTACCCCTTGCGCTCAAAAATGGCTAAAGTCGAGAAGTTAGGGGTTACGGCGGAATGCATCCAGGGTGTGGAGGGCCAACGATAGGCCCGCGATCTTTCCCGCTCTCGAAGTCGCTTGGTAGCGTCTTATCGACGATGAAGGTTACACTGTTCTGGTCGCTGATCGTGGGTCACACGCACGGGGGTGTGCATGTCCTTGGAGGTGATAGGAGCGGGTTTCGGACGGACCGGGACGATGTCCTTGAAGGTGGCGCTCGAGATCCTGGGCTTCGGACCTTGCTACCACATGAGCGAGGTGTTTGCCCATCCTGAGCACGTAGAATTGTGGAGGGCCGCCGCACAGGGTAAGCCGGTCGACTGGGAGCAAGTCTTTGGCGGCTACAGGGCCACGGTGGACTGGCCGGCATGCACATTCTACGGCGAGTTGATGGAGGAGTATCCGGACGCAAAGGTGATCCTTACGGTGCGTGACCCCCAGAGGTGGTACGAGAGCGCCTACAACACGATCTACACGATCACCCGGGCCGCCTCTTCTTCGCCGATCTTCTACTTGGCCACCCTGGTAATGCCGAGGGCCAAGGGCATGAAGGGCGCCCGCCGGATGATCGAGGAGATCGTCTGGCAGAGGGATCTCGATGGGAGGTTCGAGGATCGGGAGTACGCAATCGAGACGTTCGAGCGGCACAACGAGGAGGTCGAGCGGCACGTCCCGGCCGAGGACCTACTGGTGTACGAGGTCGGGGAAGGATGGGGACCGTTGTGCGAGTTCTTGGGGGTCGAAGTGCCGGACGAACCGTTCCCACACCTCAACGACAGCGAGGTCTTTAGGGGAAGGATCCGGCGAATCCGCCTACTCACCTCCGTTGCGCTCGCCCTCGGCGTCTCGCTAGCGGGGCTGGTGCTAGTGCGCTTGTGTTGGCGTCGACGACACCGGACCCGCCTGAAGCACTGGAATCCTTACCCTGCCCCGCGGATCCCAAGAGATCCTTCAAGGGCTCCCTAAACCCCCGTCAAGTTGAGGCCTCGCCCGTCGCGGACCTTCCTCTGCTCTCTAGCCTCGATGCGTTCAAAACCTTTCTCCGGGCGCACTAGAGGTGAGAAAATGGTCGCGAAAGGCCACTGGTCTTGGCGTGGGTTTGATGAGATGACACGTCATTACCGACACGAACCTTGAAAGGAGACAGAACCGATGAGATTCGGCATCCTGGGCACCGGTGTAGTTGGCAAAACGATAGCCGCCCGGCTGGACGGCATGGGACACGAGGTGATGGTTGGCACCCGCGACCCGGAAGAGACGATGTCCCGCAGCGAGCCCGACCGGTACGGCAATCCCCCCTTCAGCGCCTGGCAGCAGGAGCACCCTGACGTGCGGTTGGACACGTTTGCCGAGGCGGCCGCGCATGGCGAATTGGTCGTCAACGCGACCGCGGGTATCACCTCCATAGAGGCGCTGGAGATGGCCGGCGAAGACAACTTGAACGCGAAGGTCCTGATCGACGTGTCGAACCCGCTCGACTTCTCTCGAGGCATGCCGCCCACGCTCTGGGTATCGAACACCGACTCGTTGGGCGAGCGGATCCAGCGGAGGTTCCCCGAGGCCAAGGTGGTCAAGACCCTGCACACGATGAACGCCTACGTCATGGTCGACCCCACGCAACTTGCAGGAGCCGATCACACCGTGTTCGTTAGCGGCGACGACGCCGAAGCGAAGGCCGAGGTGGGCGAGCTGCTCCGGAGCTTCGGCTGGACGGACATCATCGACTTGGGTGACATCACTACCGCGCGCGGCACGGAGATGGTTATGCCGATCTGGTTGCGGCTGTTCGGCGCCCTTCAGAAACCCCTCTTCAACTTCAAGATCGTTCGCTGATCGTGGAGGCAACGCACCATGCGAGGGCGGGGTAGTATGTCGAAGTGCCCACAATCGGAAGAACGGCCTGAGGGGTGAACCATGAGGATCGCTGACGGCGTGTACGTTCTGCCCATGCATAGGGGCTCGCAGGGGACCGAGGGCTTCCTCAACCTAACCTTGATCCTGGACGAGCAAGGAGGCGCCACGCTGGTCGATGCGGGGTTGCCGGGCCATGCGGAGGCGATAGGCTCCGCTCTGAGGGAAGCTGGTATAGGGGTACGGAGTCTGAGGCGCATAATCTTCACCCATCAGGACCTCGACCACATAGGGTCGGGGGCCGCACTCGTGCGCCAGAGCGGTGCGAGGGTGTTGGCCCATCCCGCCGATACTCCTTACATAGAGGGCGAACTGACGCCACTCAAGCCTACGCCCGAGATGCTCGAACAAAGGCCGCAGATGCGCGAGGTACTGGAGCGCCTCGAACCCGTCGAGGTCGACGAGCACCTGGAGGACGGAGAGCGCCTGGACCTTGCGGGCGGGATGCGGGTCATCTACACGCCGGGCCACACGCCGGGCCACCTGAGTCTCTACCTGGAGCGTCCTAAGGTCTTGGTGGCGGGGGACGCGCTCACGGCTGAGGAAGGCCGTCTGAACGGCCCGAACCCGTCGGTCACCCTCGACGTGGACGAGGCGGTACGGTCGGTAAGGAGGCTGGCGGAACTGGACGTGGAGACCATCGTCTGCTACCACGGCGGCGTGGTGGGCGAAGACGCCAACGGGCAGCTACGGAGGCTTATCCAGGATACCGCTCGTAAAGGCGCCGAGTGAAGGGGATGCTCCGTAGCAGCTTCAGGGTTGCTCGACGCGCAAGGCTACGGCCCCTCGCCGACGTGCGGACCCAGTAGCGAGAGGTCGGCCGGTCCCAGACGGTCCGAGGCGGTCTTGGCCTGGTGCCAGAAGGGGTAGATCAGGGGCGGAGCGCTCACCTCGTCGAGGCGTCGCCGCTCCGCTTCGGTGAGCTCCAGGTCGGCCGCCTCGAGGTTGTTCGCTAGCTGTTCGTCGGTGCGCGCCCCCACTATCACCGAGGCCACACCCGGCCGACCGAGCAGCCACCCGAGGGACACCTGAGCCGCCGATACGCCGCGATCGCCCGCGACCTCCACCAGTACGTCTATGATGTCGTAGAGCTTGTCGGTGTCGTGTACGGGAGGCTCGTCCCAGCCCTCAACGTGCCTACCCTCCTGGGCGTCCCTCTCTCGCCGGTACTTGCCGGAAAGGAGGCCACCGGCCAGTGGGCTCCACACGAGGATGGAGCATCCCTGGTCTACGGCGAGCGGGAGCAGCTCGTACTCGGCCTCCCTCGCCTGCAGCGTGTAGTGGATCTGCTGGCTGACGTAGCGCTGCAGCCCGAGCCTGTCCGAGACGCCTAGCGCCTTCATCAGCTGCCAGCCGGAGTAGTTGGAGGAACCCACGTAGCGCACCTTGCCGCTCCTCACGAGGGTGTCCAGCGCCTCGAGGGTCTCCTCCAGGGGGGTAAGACCGTCCCACTCGTGGACCTGGTAGAGATCGATGTGGTCTGTG
>JBKPSF010000335.1:0-7231 GCA_046734875.1 Actinomycetota bacterium
GGCCTCCTCAACAGGGACCGAGGGGCGATTCCCTTTGAGCCATCGGACGGCAGAGCGTGCATAGCCATCCTCGGCCCCCATGGACGTCATTCAGGAACTGTACCCGAACGACAAACACAATCATAAGGAGCGTGCTGAAAGCGGAGCCCGAAGGGCGTAGCGTGCTGACGAGCCGCACAGCGGCTCGTCACAGGCGTCCCGACCTGAATATGATCGTCAGCAGTATCGCGGTCTGGATGATCGAGAGTGTGAAGCCCAGGAAGGCGATGAAGGGGGCGCCGATCAGGGGTACGTCTGGTCCTGCTACGTCGAAGGCGCCTAGCATCGCCGAGCCTACGAACAGGGCGGCGGTGACTATCGCGAAGACGACGCGGTTTGCCAGGATGTCCACGCTGCTGAGCAGCTCGTCGAGGCCGCCGTGCTCGAGCTGGACTTCGATCTCGCCGTCGGAGAACTCGGTAAGGATGACGCTTACCTGATCCGGTAACTCTTCGGCGTAGCGTGCGTACTCCAGCGCGTGCTCCTCGACGACGTCGAGCACATTCGCAGGCCTGTAGCGCTCCGAGAGGAGCCTCCGGGCGTAGGGCCTTGCCACCTCGTAGACGTTGATGGTGGGGTCTATGGAGCGGGCGAGGCCTTCGGCTGTGACGAGCGCCTTGGTGAGCAGGGGAAAGACCGGCGGCATCCTGAGCCTGTAGCGGCGTGCAAGCGCTATGAGCTCGGAGAGGGCCTGCCCCAGCGTGACCTCCCCGACGGAGAGCCCTGAATACTTGTTGAGGAACTCCCTGAGGTCCCGCACCAGGTCGCCCCTGATCTCGGTAGCATACCCCACGCCGAGGCGTTCGAGGCCCCGCAGGGCGGCCTGGGCGTCGCGCTGGATGACGGCGATGAACAGCCTGGAGAGGGCCTCGATGTCGCCCTGGCTCATGTAGCCGACCATGCCGAAGTCGAGCAGGGCGAGGTCTCCCGAGGGCGTGAGGAGGAGGTTGCTCGGGTGGGGATCTCCGTGAAAAAAGCCGTCCACAAAGGCCATCTTGAAGATCGCATCAGCCCCCATGGTGGCAACGCGGCGCCGCTCGGAGGGCGCGAGCGAGAGCGGGAGTATGTCCCTGAACCTGGTCCCCTCGATGAACTCCTCCACCAACACTTTGGGGGTCGAGAGGTCCAGGAAGACCGCGGGGACAACGACCCGGGTTCCTGCGAAGTTGGCGGCGAAGCGGCGGGCGTTTTCCGCCTCCGCCGAGTAGTCTAGCTCGCGCCGGATCACGACCTCGAACTCGGCGACGAGCCCGCCGACGTCCACTAAGAGCCCGCGCCCGAACCTGCGGTCCAAAAACGCGGCGAAGTCCCGCATGAGCTCGAGATCCCCCGCCACCCTGCCCGGCGCCTCGGGCCGCTGCACCTTGACCGCCACGGTCTCCCCGCTGCGCAGCACGGCCTTGTGCACCTGCCCTATGCTCGCGGAGCCGAGCGGCACCGGGTCGAAGGCGGCAAACAACTCGTCCACGGGAGCGCCAAGCTCCCGCTCGATTATCCCCTGTGCCATCCCGGCGGGCATGGGCTTCACCGTGTCCTGAAGCTTCTGCAGCTCCAAAAGTACGCCCTCTGGCAGTATGTCCGAGCGCGTCGAGAGGACCTGCCCGAACTTCACGAAGGTCGGGCCGAGGTCGTCCAGGGTACGGCGCAGCCTTACGCCGAAGTTGGGCGCGAGGAACTCCTGCAGGCCCTTCCTCTCCCTGCGGTCCCGCCTGACGTCGAAGACGAAGCCGAAGCCGTGGCGCACGAGGACGCGGCTGATCTGGGAGAATCGCCTGAGGTTCCCCGAGCGCCCCCTCCGGGATAGCTCCAGGCTGTCCACGCCCTCGCCTTACAGACCCGCTAAAGGCCCGGCGGCGTCTCCGGCGTATCCGGTGCCTCGGGCGGAACCTCGGGCTCACCTGCAGGCGGAGGCGGTGGCGCGGGCCTGTCCTCGAGCATCCTAACCCGGTGCTCGAGCTGCTCGATCCTGAATACCACGTCCTCGTAATCCTCCCTCGTCGGAAGACCACTCCTCCGCAAACCCTGCTGTACCGAGGCGTCCACCAGGGAACGCGCCCCCGTCGAACGCTCGCGGGCCCGGCTCATCACATCATCCACCACCGTGCGGCCTTCCTCGCGCTCCACACGCCCCTGCTCGATCAGGGAATCCACGATCTCCTGCACCTTATCCCGCGTCGCCGCCGCAGCCCCTATCTGCAAAAGGATCAACCGCTCCAATGTCTCTCCAACCGTCCCCCGCACGAAAACCTCCCTTGAACGAGTCTCACCACCCACATAATAGCGCAAGCCACCGGTACAGAGAGCGTACCAATCAGCCGAGCAACGTCCCAAACAAACCAACCTGACAAGCGTAGGCGAAGCCGAAGCGCGCTGCCGTCAGGCCCGTTGGGGGGTGCGGCGTTTCGCGCCGGCGCGCCAGGCTTTGTAGAGCGAGAGGACAGGGGAGGCTATAAAGATCGAGCTGTACGTTCCTGCGATGATGCCGACGAGGAGGGCGAAGGCGAAATCGCTCAGGGTGGATTCACCGAAGATCAGGAGCGCGGTTATGGGGATCAGGGTGAAGATAGAGGTGTAGATGGAGCGCCTCACCACCTGGCGGATGGAGCGGTTGATCATCTCGTCGAAGCGACGGCGGTTGTAGCCGACGGTCGGGGCGTTCTCCCTGATCCTGTCGAAAATAATTATGGTGTCGTAGATAGAATAGCCGAGCACGGTCAAGATGGCGACGACGGTGACGAGGCTTACCTCCCTGCCGACGATGCCGTAGAAACCAACGGTCATCAGGATGTCGTGCACTAGTGCCGCCATGGCGGCGAGGGCGAACGCGAACTCGAACCGGAAGCTGATAAACGCCACTATAATGAGCAACGCGGCCACCACGGCCTGTATCGCCTGGTTTCTGACCTGCTGGCCGAAGGCCGGGCTCACCGTCGTGACGCTAACTTCGCCACCGGAGGCTTCGGTCAGGGAGTCCCGGATGCTGATCTGCTCCTTCTGGCCGCTTACGACCGGGGTCCTTATCTCGTAACCGTTCTGCCCCAGGGTCGTGATGACGGCCTCCGAGGCCAACTCGCCGGGCAAAGCGGCGCGTATCTCTTCGTCGCTTAGCTGGCGGTCGGCGTTGGCGATGGTGAACTGCGCGCCGCCCTGGAAATCTATCCCGAGGTTCAGGCCCCCCAGCACTATCGCTACGGCACCAGCGATCAGAAGTATCCCGGAGATCGAGAAGTACAGCTTCCAGCCGCCGACAAAGTCTACCTTCTCGAACACTCTTACCTCACCCTCGCCCGCTCTGTAGCGGCTATGCTGGCTTTCGAAACCCCCATAAGGGCCGGCGAGAGGTGAATTCCTCGGTCGCCAAGGAGGCCCAGGAGGGCGCGTGTGATCACGATCGCCGTAAACATCGAGAGCACGACGCCGAGCGCGAGCAACACCGCGAAGCCCCGGACCGAGCCGCTAGAGAGCGCGAACAGGATAAACGCCGTGATCAAAGTGGTTATGTTCCCGTCGAGGATGGCCCTGAAGCCCTTGTCGTAGCCGGCCTGGATGGCACTCCTCGGCGTCTTGCCGCGCCTTACCTCCTCCTTTATACGCTCGAAGATAACCACGTTCGCGTCGGCGGCGACCCCGATACTGAGAACGATGCCCGCGATGCCTGGCAGCGTGACCGTGATCGTGATGATCACGATGAGCCCCCACAGCAGGAATGCGTAGATGAGAAGCGCGAGGTCGGCGACGACGCCCAGGGCCCTGTAGATCACGAGCAAGAGCAGAAGCACGAGCCCGAAGCCGATGAGAGAGGCCAGAAGCCCGCTCTTGAGGGAGCTGAACCCTAGCGTCGGGCCAACGGTGGTCTGGGAGATTACGGTCATGTTCACCGGCAAAGCGCCGGTGTTGAGCACGGTCTCGAGCTGCTTGGCCTCGTCTTCGGGTAGACCGTCGGGCAGGCTGTCGTTTGAGATGGAAATGTTCTGCCCGAGCGGCTCCTGGACCTGCGGGGCGCTCTGAATGTCCTGGTCGAGGGCGATGGCGAGGAGCGCGGGCTCCCCGCTCGCGGCCGCGTCGGCGAGCATGTTCTGGGTTAGTTCGCCCATCTGCCTGCCGCCTTCTGCGGTGAGCTCCAGGCTGACGATGCGCTTGCCGCTGGTCTGGTCGAACTCGACGTTGGCTCCGTTCTGTTTGAGCGAGTCGCCCGTCATGTCGGGGTTCTTGTGAACGATATATCCGTTCACATCGGTGCCGCTGCCCTGAATGGAGGGGGTCTCCTCGAAGAGTATCTTCGTCTTGCCCTTATCGTAAGCATCGTCCTGCTTGAGGGTCTGCGTTACGTCTTTCTTGGTGGCTTCGATCTCGTCGTCCGGGATGTTCGGCTGCGGGTCGGCGGCCAGGACCTGATAGAAGCCAAGCTGCGCCGTGCTGCCGATGATGCGGATGACCTCCTCATCGTTCTTGACGCCGGGGATCTGGACCACAACCTGGTCTTCGGACTGCACCCTCACGTCCGGTTCCGCGACGCCGAGGCGGTCTATGCGCTGCCGGATCAGGTCCGCAGCCTGCTGTATCTCCTCGCGCGTGACCTTGCCCCCACCGGTCTGGGAAGCTTGCAACTGCGCGCTTACGCCGCCCTGCAGGTCGAGGCCAAGCTGCGTCGACTTTGTGACGGGCTCGTTGAAGAAGATGAAGTAGGCGGCCACCCCGAGAAGGACGACCACCAACGCCAGCACGATCAGGTTGTTCCGACGACTACCCATAAGCTCGAAGAATCATTCTAGCCTATCTGCTTCCGGCTTGTAGATCCTTTCTGCAGGCACACCCCTGGCAACCTTCGAGAAGCTAGGGGCATCGGTCCATGCAAGACACCGTATATCGTCTTCCGAGAAGCCCCCAGCCTGTTGAACCCCTACTCCGAAGGCGAGCGAATAGGGCCAAGCAGGAGGACCGAGGCGGTCAAGCCCCGGCCCCCAAAAGGTGATGGCCTTCGGCTAGTCCGTGCGCCTCGGCCTAGTTTCTCACCTTGAAGGTCCACGCCTTCTGCTGCAGCCCGCTGAGCGTGGAGCTCTGGTCCAGGCCGTTGCCAGCCAGGTCCTTCGCACCGGTCGTGACCACAGCATTGTAGGTGGCGCCCGCCTTCAGAGAGTTGGTCGGGTCGAGCGTCGCCCTGTCGGAGCTCGCAGAGTAGCTAACGATGGCCGAGACCTTGGTTGTAGATCCCTTCTTGAAGAGCTTGAAGGTCTGAATGTTTATGGTAGAGCCCTGCATGTCCTCGGAGAAGTCGGCCGTGAGGTTGGCGATCGGGGAGACGCCCGTCGCGCCAGGCAGAGGGTTGGTGCTCGTGACCTTCGGCGCCGTGGTGCCGGGCTGGGGTGTGGGGCTTGCGGTGGTTATGTCCAGGGACCACCCGCCCGCGAACTGCCCGGTGAACCCGGCGAAGAATGCGCAGTCGTCTAGGACGAAGAGGCTCCAGGTGCTGTTAGGGTCGGTTTTGTCGAAGACGGAGAGCTTCTTGGCGTATGGGCCCACGGGCGCCGGGGAAGGGAAGTTCGCCGGTGCTGCACAATCTTCGAACTGAGTGGTGATGGTTCCCTGGGTCGGCTTGTAGGTGCCGGAAGTCATGTTCTCCGCGTGGGGCATGCTGTCCGGCAGGGAGGCGGCCGCCTCGTCGTCGAGGATGAGGTTCACGTCGGCGATGGCGTTGGCCACATCACCCCCGCCAACGTCGCTCATCAGGAGGGCCTTCTGGCCTTTCGGTCCAACAAGCAGCACGGCCGCGTTGTCCGGGAAGTCGTGGCTGTAGCCGTTGAGCTTGAGGTTGAGGTCGCTAATGCTCCACTCAGGTTCTGGACGTTAACCTGAGAGGGGTAGGGGTTGACCGGGCTATTTTCCACTATCTGTATCGGCTAGGAGTTGCTGAAGGCGGTTGTCGCCGCAAGCGCCGCCCCGCCGGCCACAAGCATGGCCGCCAACATCGCGAGCATCGTCAGCATCGCCCTGAAGTAGTGGCCGGTCTTCGTGGTTGCCTGTGTGTTCGTCATGATCTCTGTTGCTCCTTTTCTGTGTCGTTCTTGGTAAGACCGATTGCAGTTTCTCTTTTTGCCTTCTCTTTCGGGGCCGGGACTGTGCGAGGGTCCCGGCCCCAGAAGAGGTCGGCTCTCCGGGAGACCCCGCCCTGCGGGGCTCCCCATCTACACAGTGGCCACCGTCCTGGGGTCCGAGAACACTGACGTTTCGTGCGTTGTGGTGTTCGTGGCCGTCGCCGTTACCGTCTGCCCCACCGCGACCTTCGTGGCCGGGACGAAGGTGAAGGCGGCGTTGCCCGACGCGTCGGTGGTGACGGTCGTCCGGCCGATGAACTTCTTGCGCTCGCCGGTGCCCGAGGGGTTAGAGAAGAACTCGATCGTGAAGCTCTTGCCAGGCGTGCTGCTCAGCGTGCCCTTGATGATGGTCTTGGTGCTAGAGCTCTTGGCCGAGCTCAGGACCGGCCCGGCCTGGAACCTGTCAAGAACTATGCCATTGCCCGCGTTGGAGAAGATCGAGTTGCGCGAGATCTCGCTGCCGACGCTAAGGGGACCGACCTCGATCCCTTCCCTTCCGTTGAAGGCTATGGTGTTGGATCCCGCTGCGGTGCCGTCACCTATTCGGTTGTTCGAGGATACGCTCTCTAGCAGGACGCCGCTTTCGGCGTTGCCCAGGGTGCCGGTGCCGCTCGCGGTGGTGCCTATGCGATTGCCGAGCACCCTGGTGCCCGAGGCGAAGACCAGATCCACACCGGCACTGTTGCCGCTCACGACGTTGCGCGAGGCGGTGGTGGTGCTGCCGACCGTCGTGTTTGACGCGTCTTGGATGGCGATGCCGATGCCGTCGTTGCCAAGGTCCTTGGTGCCGCTCCTGTCGGTGCCCACGTAGTTGCCTTGCACGCGCATCGAATCTGCCTGCCTGCCGCCGAAAATGCCGCCCATAAAGACGCCGTCTCTAGCGTTGCCGGAAACGAGGTTTCTGGAGGCTGGCGTCGTGCCCCCAACCACCGCCTGGGACACACCATCGCCTTGGATGTCCACGCCACCGAGTCCGTTGCCCCTGTCTATGGTGCCGGTGGGGTCGGTGCCTATGAAGTTGCCCTCGATGCGGGTGCCCATCGTGGGCCCGGACACGAGGATGCCCGTGGACGAGAAGCGGTTTATGACGAGGCCCTTGA
>JBKPSF010000336.1:0-2787 GCA_046734875.1 Actinomycetota bacterium
GCTTCCATCCGCACTCTCGGTGAGCCTACTCTCCGGTGACTCGGTGCATTATGGGATCCGTCTTTTCGGACTACTAAGAAGGCGCTGCAATCTTCGGATCGGTCTCCGCTGCTCCTACAGAGAGGAGGGTGGACCAAGTTCGCTTTGCGCAGTCGCCTTATCTCTAGATCCGAAGCGATCGGACACGCAGGAACCTTACGTCTCGCCCTAAGAGAGCTGCGTCGTGATCATCACCTCCTCCTCATCGGCTTCGCTTCTTCCTTTAGGCTGCCCGGCCTCCTAGGCGGTGGGTGTTGCGCAGCGGCTCGTAGACCTCTCCGCTCACCCACAAGCTGTGTAGCAGCACCGCCAGCTTCCTCGCCACGGCCACCACCGCTCGCTTCTTTGCGTTCTTGCCTCCCCGAGAGGCTATCTTCTCCCCGTGGCGCCTCAGGTCCGAATCCGAGCCGAACGGACCGAGGACGTAGTGGGCGCCGCTGACCAGGAGCCTCCTTAGCATCTCGTCTCCTTCCTTGGAGATACGCCTCTGAGGGTCCCTGTTCCCCGATTGATCCCTGGCAGGCACGAGCCCCAGGTAGGCGCCCACGCTGCGACTCTTTTCGAAACGGTAGGGGTCCTCCAGGGTTAGCACGAACGTGAGAGCGGTGAGCGGTCCGACCCCCTCGACCTGACGCAGTAGCCCCGTTTCGGGGTAGGTCTCCTCGGAGATGGCCTCCAGCTGCCGATCGTAGTCGCGGATACGCTCGGTCAGCGCGCCGATCTGCTCCAGGATGGGTCCGAGAGCTGGCCAGAGCGCCTCGGGGATGTGCTCGGGTGCCTTGTTGTGGAAGCTTCTGGCCGGGCACTTGGGCAACCTTACTCCGAAGGATTTGACCGCTCCTCGAACGTGGTTCACTAGCTGGGTGCGGCAATCCACCAACGCCTGTCGAGAGCGGATGATGGCCATATGAGCCTGGCTCTCCTCGCCCCGGTGCTTGAGCGGGTACAAGAGCTTCGGGTCCACTCTAGCCAGGCGAGCCAGATTCTCGGCATCTACTTCATCGGTCTTGCGCTTGTTGGCATAGATGAGCCTCAGTTTGCGGGCGTTGGCCACAAGTACCTCGTGACCGCACTCCTCTAGCACCCTGCTCGCCCAGGGCGAGTGGGTTCCGGCCTCTATGGCGATGCGCATGGGCCGCTCGGAGGCGAAGCGTCGTAGAAAGGCCTCGGGGGTGGTTCGCAGTCTGCCCTCCTCCATAACCTCGCCGCTCTGTTGGTCGATGAGGCAGAGGTAGGAGTACCTGTCGCCGAGGTCCAATCCGGCTGTCATCCGTGGTTGTTCGCTGCTACCATCCATTTCTAGGGCCGATCCTCCTTCCTGGGCGTAAGAGCCCGTATAGTGCTTTTGCAGACCATAAGGTACTGCGTTGAGGGTCGGCCTTCTCATCTCATCTTCGGAGAATACCCCTTCCACGCACTCGGGGGAATAGAGCGCGGGACCTAGCTTCTCCAACGTCCTACCCATACAGAGATCATGGCCCCACCGAGCACGCCAGGGACGCCTCCGCTCCTCAGCTACATCTGAAGGACCCGCAGTCCTCCCTGTCCTCGCCTCGCACCATGCCTTCAGCACCTTCAGAGCACCATATCCTGTACTCTCTCCTCCACTTTCTGTTGGTGGCTCCCATGCCTCTCACAAACCCGACGAACCCGACGATAGCCAGGGTATCCGGCATAAGTAAGGTGTTCGTTGTCGTCGGGTTCTAGTTGCTGACCCGACGATGCCCTCTATAAACCCGACGACAAGGGTGGTCCGTCGTCGGGTAGCGGTGTCGAGTTATCGGGGAGATTCGACAAACCCGACGCCGCTAGTTGCCTCTAAGATCCCATAGGTACGGGACTCCTTGTTTTGTGCGTCGGGTTCGTCGGGTCAGGTTGACAGGGTAAGAGAGAGCCTACGAAGTAGAGGTGCGCCCCCTGTCTAGAATAAGCTTGTAAAGGACCGTCATGAGCGACATCATCGTCACGCCTGCGAGGAAGCCGCTTAGCTACGCGGTTTCCTCCATGACGATCACCATGACGATGGAATGACGGCCCCCAAATACACCACCAATCCATCGTCATGCAGAAACCTTATAGGTATCGGGAAAAGCATCGTTCATGACGCAAATGACGGTGATGACGATGAATTGCAGAGGTTCTCTAAATGGGGCGGGGGCACTCTCCGGAGATGGGCGGTAGCATGAGGAGCACAAGCGCGACAAAGTGCGATGCCGATGTGAAGCTTGAGGCTGTCGTCGAGCATGCGTCCGATCCGCCCGTCGGAGGGTTTGCGGAGCAGTATCACGTTCCTACTACCGGGCGCATCGGTAGCGGGGTGCGTGGGTAGGATGGCCTCAGAGTTGTCGCAGCTTGGGGTCGAGCAGACGCCCACAAAGTTCCTCGCTAAGCTCCCACAACGTCTGCCTGGCTTCCTTGTCGTAGGCCTGCCCGTCCGCACGCGCCTCCCGCGTCCCGTCGAAGTAGCGGCCCGTTACCCCTTCGACCTCCTGCGAGACGGCCAGGCGAACCACCGCCTCCGTTCCCTCCTCGACGGTGCTCATGGTGTAGCCGAAGGTGTCCTGGACCATCTTCGTGTCCATAAGAGATGCCGGGTGCAAGGCGTTGACGCTCACTCCGGTGTCCGAGAGGCGCTCGGCCAGTTCGAAGGTGAACATGATCTGTGCGAGTTTGCTCGTCGAGTAGGCCCTCATGGCGTCGTAACCGCGCTCTAGCATGGGGTCATCGAAGTCTATCGGACTCTGACCC
>JBKPSF010000337.1:0-7643 GCA_046734875.1 Actinomycetota bacterium
GTGCCGACCTCGCCGCCCCCGCCGCCGAAGGCGCGCGCCAGGTCGGCGTCGATGCGCTCCTCGGGGAAGTACTGGCGCCAGGAGTCGAGCAGGCCGGTGTCGAGCACCGCCACGTACACCCCGTCTCCATCGTAGGCGACCCGCCGCCCGTCCTTGCCGGCGTCGGTCACGTTGACGGCGTCCAGGTTCCAGGTGTTGGCGCCGTCCGCGAAGTCCTGCGCCGCGACGGTGTCAACCGGAGCGCCCTGGCGCCTGGCGTCCGGGTTGGCCGCTGCCACGTAAGGCCGCGCCTTGATGCTCGCCAGGGAGCTCGCCGGCGCCTGCAGGGTAACGGCGTTGATCTGGGGGATGACGTCGCGGACGGTGCCGTAGCGGCCCAGGTCGGCTACCTCCTTTTGGGTGAGGGCCGAGTTGAGCACGACGTCGATGCTGATCATCGGTTTGGCGGCGGACGCACCGGATGCCGTTTGCGAGCCGGACCAGCTGCCGGCCAGCAGCAGCAGCAGTCCCGCCATGAGTGCCATTGCCAGTAGGTACGCCGGTCTGCTTATAGCTATGGTTCCGGCTCCTTGGCCGGGACCCCCGCCCCGGTCCTTAGTTCCTGCCACGCCTGCGCTCCTTTCGTCGATCGGGGCGGATCGCCGAGCCTCGCCCCGTTAACCTGCTCCGTACTCTTCGTCGGGTCAGCCCATGAGGACCTTCCCTCGGAGAAGCACCCTAGCAGGCCCCACTTAGCTGCCACTTAGCTGTAGGGCATTAGGGCGTAGTTAGGATTGACTATCTTCGGTTTACGCGGGGTGAAAAATGGTTCGCTCCCGCGACGCCCTCGTGCGGTGAGGAGCCTGCGTCAATCCGGCTTCGAGGAAGGGGAACGCCGTTGGGCCACCCAGGCGGCGATCTCGGCCCGCGACCCGAGCCCCAACTTCTTGAGGATCTTGGCCACGTGGTTGTTGACCGTGTTGGCGGAGATCGAGAGTTCTTCGGCGATCCGGCGGTTGGTGAGGCCCCGCCCCACGAGGAGCGCCACCTCCCGCTCGCGTTGGGTGAGCGTGCCCGTCCCCTCGCCGGCCGGCGGTTGCCGCTCCGCCACGGCGACGGGCGCCGTGGGAGACTCCCGCTCCTCTTTCTCGGAGAGGGCGTACTCTACGGCCCTCGCCAGCGTCATCGCCTTGCCCTCGGCCCACGCTGCCGACCAGGTCTCCTCTTCGAGCTGCGAGCGTGCGGTGGCCAGGAGGTCCTCGTAGTCGGTGAGAGAGTAGGTTATGGGCGCGGGGTAGACGCCGTAGGCCTCCTGCATCCCTTCAGACGCTCCCCAAACCCGCGCCGCGCGTACGGGTTGCCCCAGGCGGGCGGCCACGCACGCCAGCACGAAGAGGGAGGTCTGGATGGGCATCTTGTCATCCGCCTCCCACCCCTGACGCAGGCTTTCGCGTTGCAGCCTAAGCGCTCGCTCGAAATCACCCTGGACTAAAGCCAGGAGGCCGAGGTGGCCCACGCATGCGAGCGTGCCCTGCCAGTCTCCTATCTCGCGGAACAGCTCGAGGGCCTCCTCGTGCCGGGTCACGGCCCGCTCCAAGTCGGCCCGGCTCGCCGCTACTACCCCTTCGAGGATGAGCACGTAGGCGAGCGTGTTCGGGCTGTTTATCTTTGGCTTGAGTTCCATAAGCTCCCCGATGACGGCCGGTAGGGGTATGTCATCCCGCTGGCCTAGCAGGGCGCTGTAACCGAGGTCGGTGAGGCCCGACGCGATACCTTCCTCATCTCCAACCCGCCGGTAGAGGTCCAGGCACTCCTCTGCGAAGGCCTTCGACGCTTCGTAATCGGCCTGGTAGAGCGCTATCCATGAGGCCCCGCTCAAGGCTCGCGCCCTCAATCGGGTCGCGGCACGGTCGCCGCTCGTCCTGGAGGCGGCCCTCTCCAGGTACCTTCGCCCCTCGCTCTGGTGGTCGCCGGTGTGCCAGAACCACCACAGCAAGACCGCCAACCGCAGGCCCAGTTTCGTGCGGCGCTCGTCGGTCACCTCCTCGGATTCGAGCGACCAGGAGAGCGCCGCCCTGAAGTTGTCGCGTTCGGCCTCCATCCGCCCAAACCACGCCGCCGGCCGCCCCCTCCTCAATGCGGTTGCATCGGCCTCTTCGGCACCCGCCCCTCCAGCGAACGCCAGGTAGCAATGCACGTGCCTCTCGCGGATCCGCTGGGTCGCTCCGTCCTCCCTCAGCTTCTCCAGCGCGTACTGCCGAATCGGCTCGAGCATCCTGTATCGTAGCGTCCCGTCCCGGTTGGTTTGCGCTACCACCAGCGACTTGTCCACCAGCTTGGAGAGCACATCCGGCACGTCGCCCCGCTCGATCCCCTCTCCAGAGCACACCTCTTCCGCAGCCTCGAGCGTCCATCCCCCGGCAAACACGGAAAGCCGCCCGAAGAGCATCCGCTCGGGCTCGCTCAAGAGCTCGTGGCTCCAGTCGAGCGTCGCCCGCAAGGTCTGCTGTCTCGATTCGGCGGTTCTGCTGCCGCCGGTCAACACGTTGAGGGAGTCTTCGAGCCGCTGGGCCACCTGCTCCACCGCCAGAGCCCCCATCCGCGCGGCCGCTAGCTCTATGGCAAGCGGGATTCCCTCCAGCTTCCTGCACACCCTCCCAACGGCGCCGACGTTCCCTTCGGTAAGCCCGAAGCCGGGCAACCGGGAGCGGGCGCGATCCTGGAAGAGCCTGACCGCTTCGGTACGCATCAGGCTCTCGACGGTGGGCACTAGATCCCCGCCTGGCACAGAGAGGGGGGGTACGGCCCACACGACCTCGCCGGGGACGCCGAGGGGTTCGCGGCTGGTGGCCAGGATGCGCAGCCTCGGGCAGGACTCGAGCAGGACCACCGCCAGGTGCGCCGCGGCGTCTACCAGGTGCTCGCAGTTGTCCACCACCAGGAGCAACTCCTCCTTCGCCCGCAGGTGGTCGGTGAGCGATTCCGTCAGCGGGCGGCCTGATTGCTCGCGCACGCCCAACGCCTGGGCCACGGCCTGCGCCACGAGATCCGGGTCCGAAAGCGGCGCGAGCTCCACGAGCCACGCCCCCTCCGGGTAGGCCCCTGATAGGTCGCGGGCCGCCTCCAGGGCGAGGCGCGTCTTACCCGAGCCGCCCGCGCCGGTCAAAGTGAGGAGCCGGGTCATCGAAAGCAGCCGTTTGACCTCCAACAACGCCTCCTCCCGGCCGATGAAGCTGGTGAGGGGGGCGGGCAGGTTGTTGGGAGCGGGGTACGAAGGTTCCCTGCAGGGACGGTCGGCGGTCGGCGAAGGAACTGCCGGGAAGTTCCCGGCTCGTATCGCTTCGTAGAGGCGCCTGATCTCGACGCCGGGCTCTTCGCCGAGCCGCTCGCGGAGGACGTTCCGAAGCTGCTCGTACTGGAGGATCGCTTCGTGGCGCTGCCCCGCGAGGGAGTAGAGTCGCATGAGATTTGCATGCGACTCTACTCGGTCGGGTTCACAGGACCCCTCCCGACGGAGCGCTTCAATGGCCGACCCGTACTCCTCGCGCTCCTCGTAGAGCCCCGCGAGCTCCGAGAGCAGCGCGTGGTACGACCGCCTGAGTTGCTCCCGCTTTTCCTCCGCCCACGGCTCGTAGAGATCCGCGGGCAGCAGATCGCCAGCGTACAACTGTACCGCCGCCCGGTACGCTGCGACCTCTCCGTGGCGGCGAGCGGTGGCCGCGGCGTGCTCGAAGGCTTCGACGTCTACCCAGAGTGGTCCGTCCGGACACAGCACGAGCAGGTCTCCTCGTAGCGTCAAGTAGCGGGAAGCGGTGTTAGCCAGGGCTGCCGGTTCGAGGGTTCGGCGGGCGACGTGCATGGCGTAGTGGAGGTTGTTGGCGGCCGCCTCCGGGTTCATCCCCGGCCACAGCCGCTCCACGGCCTGATCCCGATGCAGCCGGTGTCCCGGTGCCAGGGCGAGCAACTTGAGCAGGCCCCGGGCCTTCCTTAGGCGCCACTCCACGTCGTTGATGTTTCGCTGCCCAACCGAAACCTGGAAGCCTCCGAGCAACCAGATCCGCACCGCCTCAAGCCCACTTTTTGATGTGCCCATCGAACCCGACCCTGTACGGGCTGTCCTTCGTTTGGCAGCCACTCTCGCACTGTCCCTTAAGGCGCAATGATAACGATCGCGCCGCCGCAGGGATACAACACCCACCCTACCCTAGCTACTGTTTGAGACACCGGCTTCTCAAAGCACTCATTCAGAGACGGGTAGGGCAATCGTCCGTGGCAAAGAAAAGTGGGGCACGAGAAAGCAAAGCACGACCCCAACCAACAGCAGGAAGAGCGCTTTCGTTCCTGACTTGTCTCCTAGGCGCAGACCCTTTCCCTTCCGTGTTAGCCCCTTCCACAGGGAGCTGAGGCGTGCCCGTACAGTCGCTCCATACGACGTAACCACTGTAGCAGGAACTTGCTACTAAAGGTATATGCCATGTGGCGTATCTTCGCTGTTGCTTGTAGTCGCTACTGTGTGGCGAGGTTCTCGGTACGCCGTATGTACGAACTTCGCGGCACTGGTCTGCCGCGTGCTCCGGTGAATAGAGGTTGGTCGCATCGATGCACGTGCATCGTTTAGCCCTATTGGTTGATCCGAGATGATCGGCAGGCCCAGGAGGTTCTCCCCGCACGACGGAAGCACGGAGACAACAAGCCCGCCTGCATGGCGCTCACGCCGATGCTGCGTCCGCCTCCTGACTCCCCGGAGCGGAAAGCCGTACCTCGCAGATTCGTTGCATTCGTAAAGTACGTGACCACAAAGTGCTCACCGGAGAGAATTCGTCCCCCTGCGTCTTCGTGCACCACCACAACATGTAGAGACCCCACTCGTTCGAAGGAGATGGGCACCCCTTTGGTGGCGCAGATGAGGTGCAGCTTCACGCCCTAGACGCTGAAACTTCCCCACCTCACCCACGCACCTCCGGGGAAGCCCGAACCCTGGGAGAAGAGGCATCGCGACGGGCGGGAGGGAACTACATGTGATGGTGGATAAAGATTCAGGAAAGCGAATAAGCCCCTGTCAGCTGCGGGACGGGTTCGGGAGGGCCCACATGGGCCTTGGTAGCGTTGGATGTTCGGAAGGTGAGGACTCGTGTGTGGCAAGAAGCGCGTGTACGATTTGACGGATCTCACCGTGCAGGGCATCTGGGAGGCCCACCTCAACGGCGAGCTTTCTGAGGCAGACGAGGTGGACCGAGCGGCCGTTCGTGCGGCGGGGGTGCTGGCGGGGAGGGGACACTGGACGTGGATGTTCCAGGCGGCCACCGACGAGCTCACGTCCTGGCGGGATTTGGGCTGGAAGTACTGGGTGGTAGACCCCGACAACGGATGCATCTGGGAGTGGGGCACGATATAGGGCTTGCTTTGACATGGCAGCCCCACTCCGTTACGGGAGGCGCTCAGGAGGGCGTGCGGCGGCCGTGGTGGCGTAGGATGTTCGGCAGATAGCCTTGGTCACCACTCCTCTTCGCAAAACTCTTCGTAGACGGTCCGCTTGGGACGCCTGCCGCGCGTCTTGATGATGGTCGTCCGCCTGGAGTGCCGGGCACGATTCCTGGTGGAGGGGCGAGTCCGCCTGCCCCTCGATAGGTGCCTCACATTCGGCTTACGACGAGCCAAATCGCGTCACCTCGATTCCTGCGTAGGTGTCAAGGCCTTGAAGGATGCAACACCGGCCTCCGATTCTCAAGGAAGCATCCACAAGAGTGCATAAGCATCCAACCTCAGATATCGCCGGCCACCTCGAGTCCGAAGGTGCCCGGCGGCCGCCTCCTATCACAACTGGCTGCATACGGTGAGGACCGACGCACAAGGAAATTCCACTCGATTGGAAAGTTCATGCCGGTCTGAAACTCTGAGCGCCAAGCCGCGGCCCACCTTGCCCCCGACGCGCACGAGGAGGAGCCGGTCCGGGGCGTGCATTTTGGAGAATGTTGAGATCAAGCCGCCTCCCAGAGGAGCCTCGCGAAGAGCACCACGGCGGCGATGCCGAACACGAAGAGCGTGAGACCGAACGACAATACGGCGCCCCAGGCCCGGTAGCGGACCGCGGCAATGTACAGGGGCACGGAGCCCGCCGCGGCGAGCAACGAGATCGTGAGCATGAGGGCGTCGCGGGCCACGACGCTCACGCCCGAGGCTTCCTCTCCGAGAGGCCTTTCCCGCCTTCCTCCCCGTCCTCGCGGCGACGGCGCCACGCCTCCTTCAGCTCGCTGAGCCGTCGCTCGGCGGCCTCCACGTAGGGCCTGAGCGCCGGCGAGCCCGAGCACTCCGGGAAGTGGGTTCCCAGGTAGCGAAGCGCTTCAGCGGCCAGCTCGGCAGCCTTCTCCGTGTCCCAGGGTTCTGCCGGCTTGCGTGGGGGCGTCATGCCGCCACCCCCTTCGTCGCCGTCAGGTAGTCTCGGATGCGGCGCAGTTCTTCAGGTTCGGGCCAGAAGCCCTCGATCGGACCGGAGTAAAACAGCTCTTTGCAGCTTGCCCTGTCCCAGCGGAAGGCACCGTGGCCGTACCTGGTCTCGAAAGCCTCGATGTCCTCAAGGATTCGACTATCGGACTCGGAGAGGGCGGTCCCTACGCGCTCCAGGTCCTCTACGCGGCCATCGGCTTCGGGGTTGTTGGCCCAGTGGCTTGAAACCCGGAGTGTTCCCTTGCTCCACTCCCGGAACGCCCTGCCCTTCGCCTCCAGACGCCGGCGCTCGACGGTCTCGGCCCCCGCCGAGACGTGACCGGCCCCGTCCGTATTGTCTATCTCTTTGCCAAGACTGCGTTGCTCGTCGAGCGCCTCGAGCCAGTTATCGGTAAGCGTCACCACGTCGCCATCTATCGCGAGGATCCCCGAATCTTCGAGCACCACGAGCAGCCCATCGCGGCCCTTCTCGGTCTTCTTGCGCCGGACGAGGTCCCAGGGCCTCCGCTTGTCGGGCGCCTTGCCAGGATAGAGCATGTCGTAGATCTCGTCCACGGTAGAAGGACAAGTTCGTGGCACAAGCCCACAAGAAGTTGGTGGGGGGCACGGAGCGGGTGGGAAGGGTAATCGACTTCTGGGTGGCCTTCTCCGATGTGTTGATCATCGTGAGGCGGCTCATCCGAGAAGGCTGGAGACGCTACTGATGGGAGGGCGACCATCCTGGCGGCCGGGAGAGCTCTATTGACGGAGGCTCCAAGCTACCGGACCTTCGTAAAAAGCTACACTCTTAGGCTATGGACCGGATCCTCTCTCTCATCGAGCAATACGGCTACCTGGTCATCCTCTTCGGGGTGATGCTTGAGAGCACAGGGGTGCCCTTACCAGGCGAGACTATACTCCTTGCAGCTGGCGTCTTGGTCCAACGGGGACACCTCGACCTGGGGGATGCCATAGTGTTCGGCATCCTAGGGGCCGTGGTCGGCGACCAGATCGGCTACTGGGTGGGGCGCAGAGGGGGGCGCCCGTTCGTGCTGCGTTGGGGCCGCTACGTCTTCATAACCCCCCAGAGGTTGGGACGCGCCGAAGCGTTCTTCGAGAGGCAGGGGGGCAAGGCCGTCTTCCTGGCTCGCTTCTTCTCCGGCCTCAGGGTGTTCGGTGCCCTGGTCGCCGGCATAAGCCGCATGCGCTGGAGGACCTTTTTCCTCTACAACGCCTTGGGA
>JBKPSF010000338.1:0-4888 GCA_046734875.1 Actinomycetota bacterium
GTCGCGGGCCTCGTCGTTGGGCTGGCCGTACTCAGTGTGTTGGCCGCCCAGTGGTTAGTGCTCCTCAACCTGATCAAGCAGAATGGGCGGCTCCTAATGCGGGTTGAAGCGCTGGAGTGGGGACCCGGCGGCGGTGCGGCGACATCGTCCAACGGCAGCGTGGCGACCCAACCGTCACTCGGGCTCCCAATCGGGGAGATAGCACCGGATTTTGAGCTCCCTGGCCTCCACGGAGAGACGCTAACGCTGGAGTCCTTGCGCGCCTCAGGGAAGCCGGTGATGTTGTTGTTCACCGACCCGAACTGCAGCTCCTGCACGGCGATGCTCCCGGAGATCCGCCGCTGGCAGAAAGAACACGTCGAGGAGCTGACCATCTCGCTCGTGAGCCAGGGCACCGTCGAGGAGAACCGCGCCAAGAGCACCGAACATGGGTTGAGGGGCGTCCTTATGGAGCAAGATTGGGAGGTATCGGAGGCCTACGAGGTCGAGGCCAGCCCGAGTGCAGTGCTCGTCCGGCCCGACGGCACGATCGGCAGCCCGGTCCTCGAAGGCCCGGATGCCATAGGCGACCTCCTGGAGTACGCGGTGGGGAAGCGCAGCCGACTGCCGATGCATTCTGGAGGCCAAGAAGCGGCGCAACCTCACCTCACCCCCGGAGGCGCCACGGCGCAGTCCGCATCGAAAGGACCCATGGTAGGCAAGCTCGCCCCCCAGATAGAGCTTCCGGACCTGAACGGCGCGCCCGTCTCCCTGAGAAATTTCAGGGGCGAGAAGGTTGTTGTGCTCTTCTGGAACCCGGAATGCGGGTTCTGCCGGGAGATGCTCCCAGACCTAAGGATCTGGGAAAACAATCCCCTCAGAGAAACACCGCAGCTGCTAATAGTCTCGAGCGGCACTGAGGAAGCCAACCGGGAGATGGGCCTAAGCTCGCCGGTGCTACTCGACGATCAGCTCGCTGTAGGATCAGCGTTCGACGCGCCGGGTACGCCATCGGCCGTACTCATCGACGAGCAGGGTCAGATAGCGTCCGAGCTAGCCGTTGGTGCCCCGGCGGTGCTCGCGCTGGCCCAGGCGCAAGAATAGGCAGGGGCTTAACGAGCGGAAGGCGTTTCCCGCATGATCCCAGGGATAGGCAGCATGGGAGGAGCAGAGCTACCGATCCTTCTGGTAATCTTACTAATCTTGTTCTTCGGGGCCAACCGGGTGCCAGCACTCGGAAGATCCTTCGGGCTCGGGATGAGGGAGCTCTGCAAGGAGGCCGCCTGCTCAGGCGATGACGACGACGCCAGGCAGCGGCTCCACATCAAGCAGGACGGGAAGGAAATCGCCCCAAAGGCGGGCAAAGGAGAGA
Organism: Actinomycetota bacterium; assembly: GCA_046734875.1. Classification (GTDB taxonomy): domain Bacteria; phylum Actinomycetota; class Rubrobacteria; order Rubrobacterales; family Rubrobacteraceae; genus Rubrobacter_D. The sequence goes on from JBKPSF010000338.1 coordinate 1,352, forward strand.
GCAATGTCTGAGGGCGCCGTAGAGGACCCCAAGCGAAGTAGTGACAAAGGTGAAAATTCCAAACTGATCGCTTACCGTACCGGACCCTGGCCTCCGATGCGCCTCGTCGTAGCGCCCGCCGATCGCGACTGGATGGACGCCACCCCCAAGCGGTTCGCCAACCGTTGCCTGCCCTTGAGGATCGCCGCCCAAGCCGGTTGGTTCGTGCTAAACAGCCATGCGCTGCGCGTGACCTGGAACGGCGGCAACGACACCTCGGATATCGAGATAGAATCTTTGAACGGTGAGGAAGTTAACTTCGCGAGCAGCCACTTCGGAAGTGGCATACTCACCTGGAACCTGCCGTTCCTTTTCAGGACCCCTCCAGGCTACAATCTCCAAGCCCGCGGTCCGGCGAACTGGCCGAAAGACGGGGCGTCCCCGCTAGAGGGGATCGTGGAGACTGACTGGCTGGAATCCACCTTCACCATGAACTGGAAGCTGACCCGCGCCAACCTCCCCGTGATCTTCGAGGCGGGTGAGCCGATCTGCATGATCGTACCGCAGAGGCGAGGAGAGTTGGAGGCCTTCCACCCCGAGATCCGCGAGCTCGACGAGGAGCCGGAGACCGCGAGCGCCTTCAGGCAGTGGGCCGAGAGCCGCGGCAAATTCAACCAGGATCTCGAAGTGCCAGACTCTGAGGCCGTGAAGCAGGGCTGGCAGAAAGACTACGTCCGGGGCACGACCCTCGGGGGGCTCCGCGCCAAAGAGCACCAGACCAAGCTCAAGCTCAAAGGCTTTGGCGGAGGTTAATATGATTCACACCGTGTTCTCCGTTGATGGGTCCCTCTACCAGAGGTGGCAGGCAGATCTGTTGGCTTATTCGCACGAGAAGGTCGGCCAACCAGGCCCTTTGACCCGCTTGCTGTCCGCCGATGGTCCGCCCACCCCTTTTGCGGGCCGGACGTTCCAGACCGAGCCGTTTCGCCCGCATCCCGTTACAGGAGATCACCACCTAGGCTCCACCAGGATCATGGCCCTCAAGTCGTGGTTACAAGAGAGTCCTCCCACGGATGAGGTAGTGCTGCTCTTAGATCCCGATTGCGTCTTCTTGGCTCCATTATTGCTGGAAGAGCCGGTGAGCCGTGGGCATCCGATATCTCAGCCCGTATGGTACATGGATCCGGAGCGCAACCAAGACAACCAAGAGATAGTAAAGAAGCACTGTCAGAACCCAGAGTTCGTAGATGCTGTGGGAATACCAACCCTCATCCACCGAGATGACTTAGTAGAACTGGTCCCACTCTGGTGGAAGAAAACCCGGGAGATACGAAATGACCCGAGAAGTCGCGCCCTCGCTAACTGGATCTCTGGGATGTGGGGTTATGTGTCAGCCGCGGCCGAGCTAGGGTTACGACACAGGCAACTCGAGTTGGCGTCTTGGTCTTCGGATAATCGGGCCGATCTGCCGATCGTACATTACTGTTACCCCGTATCCGACGCCCGAAAGCAATGGCAGTGGGATAAGCGCAACTACAGACCATGGGAACGGGTTCCCGATCCGCCCGATGATGTTCCTTTGGCCTCTAAGGCGCTGATCGGTTTGCTCAACGAGTGGGTAGCGATGCCGGAGCATCAGATTTGTCTCTATCCAGCAGCATTGGATGTAGGGAGAGGACGTAAATCGATTCTGAGGTGACAGCACCTGGCCCCTTAGATATCAACATGCTGGCTGCCAGGGCCAAGGCGAGGCTAGGCCAATCTCTCTCGGCGGCCCAGCACACCGAGGCACACCTGCAGGTGGTGGGGGTGGGCGAGTGGCGTCCCATCAGCACGCGCCCCGCTTGGAACGCCGAGCCGCGCCTCCCTGGGTCTGAGGGCTCGTAGCAGCGATCCTAACTCGGACGCAGAGCACGAGACGGCCCCTTCACGGATCTCGTGGAAGGTGGATTGCCATAAGTCCAATCGCAGAACCGTGCATATAGTTCCGGTACGCCGACGGATTCGGACGCTTCGAACACCCATGGCCCAGACCTCTGCCCACAAGATATCGGACCCCGGCAGAAAGATGCGCTCGGGTCAATACGTGGCACCCCGTGAACACGCCGATAGGGGGGTATCAGGAGTTGAGGCCCCCGGTCTGCTAGAAGAGCTCCGGTCGGCCTGGGCTCGGTGTGCGTAAGAGATGTTTAGCGGGCTCGTCCGCCCCGCCAGCCCTTGGACCGCCGAGAGCCTTCTCCTCGGCTACAGCGGAGTTTGAGGCACCTCTAGAGCATGGTTACCCAGGACCGGGAGAGGCTTGGAGAACATCCTGTGTCTAGGTCAGGGGCATGTCGAGGCCCTGCCCTCAACATTGCTCATCTGCCGAACCCTATACTCGACGATCCTCCGGGGCCTGTCTTACTGGCCAGTATCTTGATTCCACGGCGCTGGGTAAACAATGGCAAGAGGCCGGAACCGAGGCGTAGTGTACCGGCCAAGCCTCACCAGCAGTAGCACTACGGACTGTAAGCGACCAAGTGTGAAGCGGTCGCCTGGACCTTGCTCGCGTTGTCCTCGTGCTGAACGTGAATTCCGCGGTTCATGCTCCTACTTCCCGGATGGGGTGAAGCCGGAGAAGTGGTACGTCGACGGGAGCCACTCGTCCTTGTGTCCTACGGGTGAGTACTCACCCGTCTCGTTGTTCCTGACAGCTTGTTGCGATGAGGATGGGCTACATGGCATCATGGTCCGATGAAAGCCTACTCCATAGACCTCGATGACCCTTCTTGGCGCGATGGGCGAGACGATGGCCGTAGAGGGCTCCACCGATCGAGAAGTCTTCGAGGCCTACGTGGAGCACGCCCTAGCACCCACCCTGAAGGCCGGACAGTTAGTTGTCATGGACAACCTCCCTGCCCACAAACCGGCCAGAGTGAGGGAGCTGATCGAGGAGCGGGGATGTGAGCTGATCTACCTACCCTCCTACTCGCCGGACTTCAACCCGATAGAAGAAGCGTTCAGCAAGATCAAGGGCATGGTGCGCCAAGCGGGAGCTCGCACGAGGGAGGCTTTGGTAGATGTGTTAGGCGAAGCGCTCTCAGCGATCAGCGCCCAGGACGCTAGAGGTTACTTCGAGCATGCTGGCTATCGTCCACGAGCCCAACTACTGTGAAACGTGCTGAAGGTGCCAGGGCACAGGCTTCAGTTCACTCTTGCTGAAGTCTGTTGCCTGACGCCTCCTGCGGCTTTATCGCGCCGACCACGAGCGTGATACCGCCCCGGCTGAGCCCGGCCGTCGCGGTGGCCTCGATCTGCAGGCCTATCTGCTTGCCGAGATACTGGATCTCGGGGACCGAGTAGAGGTAGATGCGACGCCTGTTGAAGAACTCGGCGAGCGCGTAGACCCTGCCCTCCAGGCTGCGCGCTGGGACGTTAAAGACGGTCCAGCCTCCAGGCTTGATGGACGAAACGAGCGATCTCAGGGCGCCTTCGATGTCCTTGATGTAGTTGAGAACCCCGATAGCCAGGGTTCCGTCGAAGCTCTGCGCCAGCCCAGAACCGTACGGCAGCCGCTCC
>JBKPSF010000339.1:0-4693 GCA_046734875.1 Actinomycetota bacterium
CCAAGTCCGACAACTAGCCCGACGCCAAGTCCGACAACTAGCCCGACGCCAAGTCCGACAACTAGCCCGACGCCAAGTCCGACAACTAGCCCGACGCCAAGTCCGACAACTAGCCCGACCCCCAGCCCTACGTCAAGCCCGACGCCGAGCCCGACGCCAAGTCCGACAACTAGCCCGACAGCCAGCCCGACACCTAGCCCGTCACCCAGCCCGACACCGGAGCCGCAGGATCAGAACAAGGGACCCCTGGCTGGGGGGACGGCTTTCGGCAAAGACGTGCTCGTTCCTGGGGACGTGATAGACATACTCCCCGATGGCACGAGAGTTGTCGGGATCGACCAGATCATCATAAAAACCGAGAACTGCGAGCTTACGGCGCAAGGTGATGCCCTGACCATAACCATGAGCGACCAGGGTGTGCCTTTCCGGATCAGGGATGGCCAGAACGTGGACATCATCATAAGGCCGGACGGAACCATCGTCGCGAACGGCAGGAGCACGCTGGGGGACGAGTTCCCGCCGGGCCGGAGGGACAACCCGAGCAGGGTCATCATACCGATACCCGTAGATCCGGAGAACAACACGTTCCCGCGGGAGCCCAACAACGAGTTTCCGATCATAAGTTCGACGGGCATCGAGGGGCAAGGGTGCCACGTCGTGGGTAGCTCAGCCGCAGGCAACAACAGCACGAGCCCGGGCGACACGAACAGCAGCACGGACGTGATTCCCAACACGACCTCAAACAATCCGCTGCCCAACACGGGCGGCGTGCCGCTGTTCTGGCTCCTCGCTTCAGGGCTCTTCTCCGGCTGCGCCGGACTATTACTGATCAGGTCAACACTCCGCAGGAGCACATAATCAGCGCTTCAGCCAGTCAGCAACAATAAGCTGACAAGACGCTACAAGCGCCGTGCTGACAAGCCTGCGAAGCAGGCGTGCCGATCTACAGCTTGGCTGTCGCCTCGGTGTGTAGCGCGGTGTCCAGGATGGTCTCGACCAGCTTCTCGAAGGTGATGCCGGCGGCCTCGGCGGCGAGCGGGAAGGTCGAGGTCTCAGTGAAACCAGGGATGGTCTTGACGTCGAGGACCCAGGGGACACCCCCCAAGAAGATGGTGTCCACGCGGGCGAAGCCCGAGCAGCCGAGGATGTTGTAGGCGGTGAGCGCCGTCTCCTCGACGCTGGCGGCGGCCTCCGAGGGTATCTCCGCCGGGATGGCGAAGTCCGTAGCGCCGGGGGTGTATTTCGCCTCGAAATTGTAGGCGCCTTCGCGGGGCCTTATCTCGACCAGCCCCAGCGCCCTCGGGTCTTCGCCCGAGGATTCGATGATGGGGATGGAGATCTCCGTTCCCTCGACCCAGCTCTCCAGGAGGATCTTGGCGTCGTATCCGAGCGCCTCGTAGACGGCGTCGAGCAACCTTTGGGGCTCCTCGACCCGCGAGAGCCCGAAGCTAGAACCCTCGCGCGCGGGCTTGACTACTAGCGGGTAACCGAGCTCTTCGGCCGCGACGTCGAGGGCCGCCGAGGCGCCCATCTCGTTCATCGCCCTTCTGAGGAAGGTCCGAAAAGGGGGCGTCCGTATGCCGGCGGCGCGGAGCGCGCGCTTGGCGTAATCCTTGTCCATGCAGCGGATGCTCGAGAGCGGCCCGCTGCCCGTGTAGGGTATGCCCATAGTCTCCAGGAGCGCCTGCACGGTGCCGTCCTCACCGCCGGGGCCGTGCAGGCAGATAAAGGCCGCGTCGGGTGCAAGCTCCATGAGCGTTCCCGTGGTCGAATCTTCGATATCGAGGGCAAAGACCTCGTGGCCGAGGCGTTCGAGGGCGTGCTGGACGCGCCTGCCCGTGATAAACGACACATCGCGCTCCATCGAGTGTCCGCCGCGCAGGACCGCCAGACGAGCCACGGTCCTAACCGTCCGTGCCGACGGCCGAGCGGATGCCCCTGTGCGAGCCGCGTTCCAGATCGCTCCTTAGCTCCATGCGCTCCCGGACCACCACCGATAGCAACTCTATGCCGCGCCTTATCCTCTCGGGCTCCACAAACGAGAAGTTCAATCGCATGTTGTTTTTGCCCGTGCCCGGCGAGCCCCCGTAGAACCCCTCGCCGGGGACGTACGCAACGTTCCTGGCTATGGCGCGGGGCAGCATCGCCGTCGCGTCCAGGTAAGAGGGGAGGGTGGCCCACACGAAGAGCCCGCCCTCGGGATGGGTCCAGTGGACCTCTTTGGGCATAAACTCGGCCAGAGAGTCGAGCATCGCGTCGCGCCGCTCCTTGTACATCACGGTCAGGCGCTTTACGTACGCCCTCCAGTCCGCGTTCTGGAAGTAGGAGGAGATCATCATCTGCGAGAGGTTGGAGGAACAGAGATCCGCGCCCTGCTTGCCGACGTTGATCTTGTGCAATATCCCAGGCTGCGCGTGGACCCACCCGAGCCTGACGCCAGGAGCGAAGATCTTGGAGAACGTCCCGAGATAGACGACCCTGTCGAGGTCTCCCTCTTCCTGCTCGAGCGCCGCGAGCGACGGGAGCGGCTCGCCCTCGAAGCGGAGCATCCCGTAAGGATTGTCCTCCACGACAATGAGATCGAACTCTCGCGCCATCTCCAACAGCTCCCTGCGCCTCTGTGCCACCATGGTCACCCCGGCAGGGTTCTGGAAGTTCGGCACGGTGTAGATGAACTTGACGTGCAGGCCCTGCGTCCTCGCCCTCTTCAACGTCTCGCGGGCGGCGACGGGGATGATGCCCGCGCGGTCCATCGGGACGTGGGCTATGCGCGGCCTGTAAGCGGCGAACGCGTTAAGTGCCCCCGCGTAAGTCGGTCCCTCGCAGAGCACCGCATCTCCCTCATCCAGGAAAACCTTGGCGATGAGATCGAGGCCCTGCTGCGCGCCGGTGGTGACAAAGACATCCTCCTGCCTCGCCGGCGTCCCCTCCACGCCCATGACCTCGACTATGACGTCCTTTATGGCTTCGAGGCCGGCGGTGGGACCGTACTGCAGGGCCTGGGCCGCGTCGGTGGCAATGTTGCGCGAGATCTCCCGGAACGCCTCCTCGCCGAAGGCCCTGGTGTCCGGAAAGCCGCCGGCCAGCGAGATGATGCCGGGCCGCGAGAGCGTGGCCATCAGGTCGCGGGTCGCTGCGGTTTTCATGCCCTTGACCCTGGTCGCGTAGAGAAAGTCGAATCGGTCGAGGTCTACGAGCGGCAAAGGTTATCTCCCTGTTGCAATGGTCTGAACTGCAAGAAGACTATGCGTAGCGAGCTCGCATTTGCCGAGAGCTGTGTCTGCGCCCTTTCATGTTTCCAGCTTCTCGAGGCTCTCGACCCTTACCTCCTGCATAGTAGGCGACTGTATCATAAAGGTTCGCACCTATGTAGACTCTCACGGCATGAAAGCCATCTTCGTGACCACCAACGAGCACAAGCGGCGCGAGGTGCAGCAGATCCTCGGCGTCGAGTTGGAGAGCGCGGATCTCGACCTGCCCGAGATCCAGGCGATAGACCCGGCCGAGGTGGCGGCGGAGAAGGCCCGCGCCGCCCGCATGGCACTCGGGGATACGGATCTCCCCGTCATCGTGGAGGACTCGGGGCTGATGGTAGATGCTTGGGGCGGCTTTCCGGGGGCGCTTACCAAGTGGGTCATGAAGAGCGTCGGGAACGAGGGCCTGCTCAGGATGCTCGGTCCGGATGAGGACCGCTCGGCCAGTGCCGTGTGTGTCGTCGCGCTCGCCGAAGCCGACGGGAAGGTGCACACTTTCAGGGGTAATGTGAGGGGGATGGTTGCCGAAGCGTCGCGTGGCGAGGGCGGGTTCGGCTACGATCCCGTGTTCGTTCCAGAATGGTCTTCCATGACCTACGCGGAGATGGGCGAGGGAAAGAACGAGGACTCGCACAGGACGCGGGCTTTCAGAGCCGTGCGGGGGTGGTTAGAAAAAGCGTAGGAGCGGGGTACAAGGTGCAGAGGGATTGGATGCCGAAGTCGCGGTTTTGGTATTCTGTCGTTGGGTTTGTTTCTCTGAGAGGGAAGGGGCCGTCAATGTCGGCAGACAACGGGCAGTCGGAAGACGGGGGCGCGGAGGCCCGCGAGGACGGTGGTGCCATAGCTACGAGCGAGGAACGTCTCGTAGACCTGTACCGCGAGATGGCCCTCATTCGGGCCTTCGAAGAGGCGTGCCAGAGGGGTTTCAGGCAGGGTAAGATCGGAGGGTACCTCCACGTCTATATTGGCCAGGAGGCCGTGGCGACGGGCTTCTTGCAAGCCTTCAAAGAAGGCGACAGGGTCATCACCGCCTATCGTGACCACGCGCACGCGCTGCTTCTTGGCAGCGATCCCAAAGAGGTCATGGCCGAGCTCTACGGCAGGGGTTCTGGCCTCGTCAAGGGCAAGGGCGGCTCCATGCACCTCTTCGACGTGGATAACGGGCTCATGGGTGGCTACGGCATCGTCGGCGGGCACATACCCTTGGGAGTCGGCGTCGCTTACGCCATGCGCTACCAGGAGACCGATCACATCTGCCAGCTCTACCTTGGCGACGGCGCCATCAGCCAGGGCGCCTTCCACGAGGCCGCCAACCTCGCCGGGCTCTGGGGCAAAGAGGGCCAGTGCCCCTGCCTGTTCATAGTCGAGAACAACCAGTACGGGATGGGTACCTCGGTCGAGCGCACCACCGCCATGACCGACCTCGCCGCCAAGTTCGA
>JBKPSF010000340.1:0-22943 GCA_046734875.1 Actinomycetota bacterium
GAAGGTCTCGGGCTTGATGCTCAAGATCTCGCGCCTGCTCGCTCCCCCCATCCACCCGCGAGTATCCACGGTAGCCGTACCCTCCGCCCTACGACTAATTAGCCGGGCGGGCCGGGACGGCGCTCTCCGGTCCGCCTAAAGTCGCCGCAAGAGACGGGCACGGGCCCCGATCTTCGGCAAGGTCGACAGAATTTCGCTCTACATGAACGGGGTAAACCGTGGAAAACACAGCTTTCAACATCGAATACAGGCCACGCACAGGTAGTGAAGCCATGTGCGAGGCGCTACTCGACGAGGGGGTCGAGTACTTATTCGGATACCCGGGCGGTGCGATCATGCCCTTCTACGATGCACTACCCGACTATCCTTTACGCCACGTCCTCACCCGCCACGAACAGGCAGCAGCCCACGCCGCCGACGGCTACGCCAGGGCAACGGGACGCGTGGGAGTGTGCGTGGCGACGAGCGGCCCGGGGGCGACGAACCTGGTAACAGGCCTCGCTACGGCCCAGATGGACTCGGTGCCGCTCGTGGCGATCACGGGGCAGGTTGGGCGTCCGGCCATGGGCAAGGACTCCTTCCAGGAGACGAACGTGATGGGCATGACGCTGCCCTTCACCAAGCATTCTTTCCTGGTAGAGGACCCGGACGAGCTCTACCCGACGATGCGGCGGGCGTTCGAGATCGCCCGCTCCGGCAGGCCGGGCCCCGTCCTGATAGACGTCCCCAAAGACGTGCAGTTCGCGGCCACGAACGACAACGGCTACAGGCGCCTGAAGGAGGCCCCGTCTCCCGTCGAGTCGCCAGGCCTGGAGCGGGCGGCCATGCTCCTGAGGAGCGCCAGGCGGCCCCTGATCCTGGCCGGACACGGCGTCACCCTCGGTGGCGCGGAGATGGAGCTGAGGCTGCTCGCCGAGAGGACAGGCATCCCCGTCGTTACGACGCTCCTCGGCATCAGCGCCTTCCCAGACGCCCACCCGCTCTACCTCGGCTGGCCGGGGATGCACGGGCAGGCATCGGTGAACCGCGCCATCGACCGCTCCGATTTGCTCTTCGCGGTCGGGATGCGCTTCGACGACAGGATCACCGGCGCCGCCCACAAGTTCGCCCCGAACGCGAAGGTGATCCACATCGACATCGACCCCTCGGAGCTCGGCAAGGTCATAAAACCGACCGTCGGCATCGCCGCCGACGCGAAGGCCGCGATGCGCACCATACTGGGTCATCTGGATGAGATCTCGGAGGACGAAGGGTGCGACCGGTGGCGCGAGGAGCTCACAGAGAGCCAGGAGCCGGAGAGGCGGCGCAAGGAGTCGGCGCGCGACGAGTACGGCCCCATACAGGTGATGGAGGCCATAAAGGGGACGGCCGGCCCTAATCTGCGGCTCGTGACTGACGTGGGGCAGCATCAGATGTGGGCGGCCCAGTTCTTCGAGTTCACGAAGGCGAACAGCCACATCACCAGCGGAGGCCTGGGCACTATGGGCTTCGCACTGCCGGCGGCGATGGGGGTGGCGTTCGCTTATCCCGAAGATCCCGTCTGGGTCATCGCCGGCGACGGCGGCATCCAGATGAACATCCAGGAGCTCGCCACCATCAGGGAGTTCGGGCTGAACATAAAGGTCGCCGTGCTGAACAACGGCTTTCTCGGGATGGTCCGCCAGTGGCAACAGTTCTTCCACAACCGCCGCTACTCGGAGACGCCCATTACGGGGCCGGATTACGAACAACTCGCCGCCTCCTACGGGCTCGCCGGAAGGACGGTGCGTGAGGGCGACGATGTCGAAGAAGCGGTGCGGTGGGCGCAGGAGCAGGAAGGTTGCACCATCCTGGACTTCCACATCGACCCCGAGGCCAACGTGTACCCCATGATCCCCTCCGGCATGTCGGTCAACGAGATGATCGAGGAAGACGGTGCCTGAGCCGGCAACCGGGATCGCGCTGAACACCGTCGAGGTCCGCTTCACGGGCAGGATGCTCGCCCTGAACCGCCTCCTGATGACGCTCCAGAACAAACGCATGCCCGTGGCCGGTTTCAACCTCGGGCGCGACGCGGAAGGGATGCGGGCGACCATCATGCTCGACTGCCCGCCGGAGTCGGCGCTCCGCTACACGGCCATCATCTCCGCCCTCGAAGACGTGACGGAAGCAGGACCGGCGCCGACGATGGAAGTGGCCCTGGTCGAGACCGCCGCAGACTGGCGCCAGGCCGCCGAGAGGGCCGGCGTCGAAGCGCACGAGGACGGTGGGACGGTCGTGGCTACGGGCGAGCCGGAGAAGGTAGATGGCTTTCTCGCGGCTCTCGGTGATGATGTAGAAGACATGGTCAGGATGGGTCCTGTGGCCCGTCCTGACGGTCAGGGAGGGGTTTAGATGGCGCGGGTATACCGTGAGGGAGATATAGGGGATGAGATCACGACGCGCAAGGTCGCGATCCTGGGCTACGGCAGCCAGGGCCACGCCCATGCTCTCAACCTCAAAGAATCCGGCTGCGACGTTACCGTCGGGCTCTACGAAGGCTCGAAGAGCTGGCCCAAGGCCGAGGATGATGGTCTGCAAGTCAAGACGATCGCTGACGCCGTAAGGGATGCGGACGTGGTGATGATGCTCCTCCCAGACGAGAAGCAGCCCGCCGTCTTCGCCACCGAGGTCGGGCCGAACCTCTCCGAGGGCGACCTCATGCTCTTCGCCCACGGCTTCAACATCCACTTCAACCAGATCTCCGTCTCCCCCGACGTGGACCTCGGGCTCGTTGCGCCTAAAGGACCCGGCCACGTGCTCAGGCGCCTCTACGTCGAAGGAAAAGGCATGCCATCCCTCTTCGCCGTCGAGAACGACGCCTCCGGCCAGGCGAGGGACGTCATCCTCTCCTACGCCCGCGCCATAGGCAGCGGCCGGGCCGGCATCATCGAGACGACGTTTGCGGAAGAGACCGAGACGGACCTCTTCGGCGAGCAGGCGGTGTTGTGCGGCGGATTGAGCGCCTTGCTGAAGGCCGGGTTCGACACGCTGGTGGAGGCGGGTTACCAGCCTGAGCTCGCCTACTACGAGTGCGTGAACGAGCTGAAGCTCATAGTCGACCTCATCTACGAGGGCGGACTGGCCGGAATGCGGTATTCGATCTCCAACACCGCCGAGTACGGCGACTACACGGCGGGGCCGAAGATCATCGACGACGCCGCGAAGGAGAGGATGCGCGCCATCCTCTCCGACATCCAGAGCGGCAAGTGGGCGAAGGATTGGGTACTTGAGAACCAGGCTGGCGGGTCGAGCTTCCTCGCGATGCGCCGCAGGGAGGCAGAATCGCAGGTCGAAAAAGTGGGACAGGAGTTGCGGGCGCTCGCGGCCGAGGGCATAGAGGCCCCCGGCGGGACGAGCAGGAGGTGAGAACGTATGAGTCGTAAAGCATTCGCGGCGTCCGACGCCGAGTGGGCCTTCCACGGGGGCGAGCTGGTCAGGATGGGCGACGTTCGCCTCTCCCCCGCAACCCACGCCCTGAACTACGGCACCGGCGTCTTCGAGGGCATCCGCGCGTACTGGAGCGAGGAGCGCGGAACCCTGCAGGTCTTGAAGATGCGCGAGCACTACGAGCGCTTCGAGAAGTCTTGCCGCCTGCTCCGCATAGACCTGCCCCTGAGCGTTGACGAGCTCTGCGACACCACGTTGGAGATTTTGCGTCGCAACGCCCCGCGCGTTGACACGTACATCAGGCCGCTCGCGTTCAAGGCAGTCGAATCGGTGGGGGTGAACCTGACGGGTGACTCCGAGCTCTCCATCTTCACGGTCCCGATGGGCAACTACGTGGAGCTCACGGGCCTCAAGGTGTGCGTCTCCTCCTGGCGGCGCACGCCGGACAACGCCATCCCCGCCAGGGCCAAGTGCACGGGCTCCTACGTCAACACGGCCCTCGCGGTGGACGAGGCGCACAGGGCGGGCTACGACGACGCCATCTTTCTTACGCAGGACGGGCAGGTCTCGGAGGCGAGCGCGGCCAACATCTTCCTCGTCAGGAAGGGAGAACTCATCACGCCCCCCGTTACGGCGGATATCCTGGAGGGCATAACCCGCGACGCGGTCATGGAGCTCGCGGGCAAGGAGCTCGGGATGCCCGTCATCGAGCGCGAGGTTGGAAGGACGGAGCTTTATGCCGCCGACGAGGTGTTCCTCAGTGGAACAGGCTTCCAGATCGCACCCGTCGTCGAGGTCGACGACAGGCCGATCGGGACTGGCAGCATAGGTCCCGTCGTCGATCGCTTGCAAGACCTATATTTCAAGGCCGCCCGCGGCGGGTGGGACGAGTACTCAGGCTGGACGGTGTCCGTCGAGGTTGCGGAAGGGGTGAGGCAGTGAGATACTGCCACCCTTCATGAAGGCCGGTCTCTGACATCATGCGTCTCCCCTCCACTCTACGACTAACCAGGGTGGCCTCCGGGCGAATTACCCGTCCCGGTCTCTAGCCGGGTTGCCGGCGGCCACCAACCACCCTTAGCCGCACTTCCAGTTTCGTTACAGACGTAGAGAGGATGAGAGACAGATGCGTCGAGTAGAGATTTTCGACACCACTTTGCGCGACGGAGAGCAGTCGCCTGGCATCTCGTTGTCCGTGGAGGAGAAAGTAGAGATAGCCCGCCAGCTCGCCCGCCTGGAGGTCGACGTTATAGAGGCGGGCTTCCCCATTACCAGCGAGGGAGACTTCGAGTCGGTCTCCCGCATCGCCTCGGAGGTTCAGGGACCGCGGATCGCCGGCCTCGCCCGCATCCACGAGGAGGACATCGTGCGGGCCTGGGAGGCCGTGCAGTGGTCGGAGAGGCCGCGCATCCACACCTTCGTAGGGACGAGCGACCTCCACATAGAGCACCAGATGCGCTCTAACCAGAAGGACATCCTACGGCGGGCTGGCGAAGCCGTCGTCTTCGCCAAGAGCCTCTGCGAGAACGTTGAGTTCTCCCCGATGGACGCGACCCGCACGGACATCGGGTATCTCTCCGAGGTGGTAGCCGCCGCAGTAGAAGCCGGGGCTGATGTGATCAACATCGCAGACACCGTAGGCTACACGACGCCGGTAGAGTTCGCCGCCTTTCTGAACGGGCTACAAGAGAGGGTGCCGAAACTCAAAGATCGCATCCTCTCGGTCCATTGCCACGATGACCTGGGGATGGCTGTTGCCAACTCGCTCGCCGGGGTGGAGGTAGGGGCTGGCCAGATCGAGGTCGCCGTCAACGGCATAGGCGAGCGGGCCGGCAACGCCTCTTTGGAGGAGGTGGTCATGGCGCTCGCCACGCGCCGGGACTTCTACGGCGCCGAAGTCGGGCTGCAGACGCGCCAGCTGGCCAACACGAGCCGCATGGTCTCCAACATCACGGGCTACGAGGTCCCGCCTAACAAAGCGATCGTCGGGCGCAACGCTTTCTTGCACGAGTCTGGTATCCACCAGGACGGGGTCCTCAAGGACCGCAGGACGTTCGAGATCATGACCAAAGAAGACATAGGCCTGGAAGGCACGAACATCTTCCTCGGCAAGCACTCGGGCCGCCACGCCCTCAAAGACGCCCTGGAAGAACTCGGCTACTTTGTGGAGGGCGAGGTGCTCAAGCGGGCCTTCAGGCGCTTCAAGGAGATAGCCGACCACAAGAAGACCGTCACCGCCGCCGACCTCGAAGCGATTGCCGCGGATGAAGTCGGCTCCTTCGAGGGCAAGTTTGTCCTTGAGTCCTTCCGCGTCGTGGCCGCGACGGGCCGCCAGAGCAGGGCCGCCGTGACGATCTCGCACGCCGAGCAGGGCACGTTCGAGGCAGAGGCCGAGGGTGAGGGCCCCGTCGACGCTGTCTTCCGCGCCATCGACGCGGCCACGAACATCAAGGGGCGTCTGACGGACTTTCGCATCGATGCCGTCACGGGCGGCAAGGACGCCCTCGGCGAGGTCAGGATCTCTGTGGAGTTCGAGGGCGGAGATTACGCCGGACGCGGCCTCTCCCAGGACGTTGTGGAGGCGGCCGCCCGCGCCTACGTGCGCGCCGTCAACGTCTACACGGCAGGCATGGTCGGAGCCAGGTGGGACGCGCAGGTAGCGCCGTAGAGGTCCCGGAGAGAAGGGACGCCGCCCCGACTGGCTACAAGAGCCTGGACGGAGAAGTCCCCCTCCTCTACGCTCCACGGCTGGAGGAGGGGGCAAGGGAGGTCCGAGACTATCTCGGGGAGGGCCACGCGGCGCTCTCCGGGATACTCTCCATGAAGCCGCCCGGGATCTCCGCGCTACTCGTGGCCGACGAGGACTGGACAGACGCGCCGCGCGAGAACGCACGCCCCTACCCGCCCGGCCTCCCCTACTTCACCCGTTCGGTAAAACCTCCGGCCCTGGTGTTGCCGGAGGAGCTATCGCCGGTCTTCAGGCCTCGCACGGACGCCACGCTGCCCCTCGCTATCTGGCACGAGTTGGCCCATGCCTTCCTGCTCTCGCGCGAGGTAGTCAGGACCCCGGCGTGGCTCCGGGAGTTTTTCCCGCAGGCGGCCTCGGCGGCGATCGCCCGTAGGGTTGGTCTCTCGCTAGAGGACCATCTCTCGCGGATAGACGGGGAGCCGGGGTTTACGGTACGTAGCTACCGCGGCCCGGCAGGGGCGGAAGACCAGATGTCGTTCCAGAACCTGCTGCTCCTGCTAGGCACGGCAGCTCCGGAGCGGTTCGGGGAGAAGTTCCTGCGCCACCTCGTCCACGCCCTGTGGGAAGAGGACGAGGTAGTAGATGAGAGGCGGGCTGAGGAGTTGCTTGCGGATGCCTTGGGTCCCGGCGGATGGGAGTGGCTGGTGTCGAGGCGGGAGTTCTAGGAGGAACACGGTTTGCGAAGCTCGTTCGAAATACTACTGCTTCCCGGAGACGGCATCGGGCCCGAGGTGGTCGGGGCCGCTCGCGAGGTCATCGACGCGGCGGCCGACCACTTCGGCATCGAGATGCGCTACGAGGAGCGCAGAATAGGCGGCACCGCCATCCGCGAAGAGGGCGAACCTGTCTCCGCCGAGACGCTGGACGCCGCCAGCGCCTCCGACTCGGTGCTGCTCGGCGCGGTCGGCCACCCCGACTTCGACGACGCGCCCCTTCGTCCCGAGGCCGGGCTGCTCGGGCTCAGGAAACACCTCGGGGCCTTCGCCAACCTCAGGCCCGTCGAGGCGCTGCCAGCTTTGCTGGGTTCTTCGCCGCTCAAGCGCGAGGTCGTCGAGGGCGTGGACATCCTGATCGTCAGGGAGCTGACGGGTGGGGTCTACTTCGGGGAAAAAGAGGAGGGCGAGGATAGGGCCAGCGAACTCTGTGCGTACACGCGGGCGGAGGTAGAGCGGGTCGCCAGGGTTGCCTTCGACGCGGCGAAACGGCGCAAGCGCCGGGTGACTAGCGTGGACAAGGCCAACGTCATGGCCACGAGCAGGCTGTGGCGCAAGGTGGTCACGGAGGTATCAGAAGATTATCCTGAGGTAGACCTCGACCACATCCTCGTCGACGCCGCTGCCATGTACCTTGTCCAGTCCCCGAAAAGGTTCGACGTGTTGCTGACCGAGAACCTCTTCGGCGACATCCTCTCCGACGAGGCGGCGATGCTCCCTGGCTCGATGGGCATGCTTCCGAGCGCGTCTCTGGGCAAGCCGGGCTCTCCCGGTATCTTCGAGCCCGTGCACGGCTCGGCCCCAGATATCGCGGGCGAGGGGAAGGCCAATCCTTACGCAACCATCCTGTCCGCGGCGATGATGTTCAGGCACGCTCTGGGCCGTCCCGACGTGGCCGAAGCCATAGAGCAGGGCGTCTCCGTCGCGCTGGAGGCCCATTTCCTTACAGCCGACCTCGGCGGGACGAAGACGACGGAAGACGTAACACGGGCCGTGAGCAAGTGGGTCGCGGCGGGAGAGGGTGTGATATGAGCATGAAACTTTTCGACACGACGCTACGCGACGGGACACAGCGCGAGGGCGTGAGCCTGACCACCGAGGACAAGGCGCGCATCGCCCACGAACTGGACTCTTTGGGCATCCACTACATCGAAGCCGGCTTTCCCGCCTCCAACCCCAAAGACCTCGAATTCTTCGAGGGCTTCGACGCCTCCTCGCTCTCGCACGCGAGGCTCGTCGCCTTCACGCGGGCCCGGCGGCCGAACGGGCGGGCCGGGGACGACCCGGCGGTCACGCTCCTCCCCTCTCTCTCCGCACCCGTCGCCTGCATCGTCGCCAAGAGTTGGAAGCTGCACGTCGAGAAGGTCCTGAGGACTAGCCCCGAGGAGAACCTCGAGTCCGTGCGAGACACCGTCGAGTATCTGGCAGGGGCGGGGAAAGAAGTCATCTTCGATGCCGAGCACTACTTCGACGGCTTCCGCGACGACCCCGCCTACTCACTCGCGGTGCTCCGCGCCGCCGCCAAGGCCGGGGCCACGACGCTGGTCCTCTGCGACACCAACGGCGGTACGCTCCCGACGGAGCTCAAGGCCATCGTGACGCGCACGGTGCGCGAGTTCCCCGAGGTCGAGGTCGGCATCCACACGCACAACGACTCCGGATGCGGGGTGGCCAACGCCCTGGCTGCGGTGGAGGCAGGGGCTACGCACGTGCAGGGAACTATTAACGGCATCGGGGAACGCTGCGGCAACTGCGACCTCGTCACTACCATCGCCAATTTGCAACTCAAGATGGACCTCAAAGTGATGGAGGACGCGGAGTTGCGGCGGTTGACAGAGGTCTCCAACTACGTCTCGGAGCTCATGAACCTTACGCCGGACACGCACCGGCCCTACGTGGGGCGCAGCGCCTTCTCCCACAAGGGCGGGCTGCACGTTGACGGCATCTCCAAAGACCCAGCGACCTACGAGCACGTCGCGCCCGAGGCGGTCGGAAACGTGCGCCGCACCCCCGTTGGGGAGCTATCGGGGAAGAACTCCATCAGGGCCAAGGCCGAGGAGCTGGGGCTGGAGGCCGGGGACGCGACGGAGGTACTCGGGGCCATAAAGCAGCGCGAGTACGAGGGCTACCATTACGAGGCGGCGGACGCGTCTCTGGCGCTGCTCATCGGGCGGACCATGGGCGAGGACACGCCGCTCTTCGAGCTGGAGACGTTCAGGATCATCACGGAAAAGCGTGCCGGCGGGGAGACCACGACGGAGGCGACGATAAAGCTCTCCGTCGGCGGACACAGGGTCATCTCCACAGCCGAGGGCAACGGCCCCGTAAACGCCCTCGACGGCGCCTTGAGGAAAGCCATCGGGCCGCACTATCCCGAGCTAAAGGAGATCCACCTCTCCAACTACAAGGTCCGCATCCTGGACGAGCACCGCGCCACCGCCGCCACGACCCGCGTCCTCATAGACTCCACCGACGGTAAGAGGATGTGGGGCGCCGTCGGCGTCTCCGAGAACATCATCGAAGCCTCCTGGCAAGCCCTGGTGGACGGGTTGGAGTACGGCGTCAACGGACCGAAGAAAACGTAACGCCGCCCAGAGCATCAGCCAGGACCCCACGTGAGCATCAGAACCCTCGTAAACCAGAAGGCCGAAAAAGTTCTGGCCGAAGCGACCCAGGACCGGGCACCCTTGCGTTTCCACCGCCTGCTGCCGGGCTACGAGGAGACGTCTCTGGTAGATGCCCCGGAGCTCGCCGAGGCTCTAGACGTCGGCAAGGTCTTCGTGAAGGACGAGTCGAGCCGGCTCGGACTGCCCGCTTTCAAGATCCTGGGCGCCTCATGGGCCGTCTACAAGGCGCTCGAGGAGCGCGTGGGAGAGGACCGTTTCGGAGGTTGGGAGACCATCGACGATCTGAGGGCGAAGATCGAACCCCTGCGGCCGCCCACGCTCGTGGCCGCCACCGACGGTAACCATGGGCGGGCGGTAGCGCGGGTGGCACGATTGTTTGGCCTCGGCGCCAGGATCTTCGTTCCCGGAGACATGGCCCCCGCGCGGCGCGAGGCCATCGCTGGCGAGGGCGCAGAGGTCGTCGTGGTCGACGGCACCTACGACGAGGCTGTCGAGCGTTCGGCAGAAGCGGAAGGACTCCTGATCTCGGACACCTCCTGGCCTGGCTACGAGCGTGTTCCGTGGTGGGTGATCGAAGGCTACTCGACGATGCTCTGGGAGATCGAGGACGAGCTAAGGAGAAGGGACGAACGCGGCCCCGACCTCGTCGTCGTCCAGGTCGGCGTCGGCGCCTTCGCCGCTGCCGTGGCCCGCCACTTCCGTGCTTCGCGGGTATCGCCACGCCCGAAGCTAGTTGGCGTCGAGCCCGCGGGCGCCGCCTGCCTGTTCGAGTCGGTCTCGGCGGGGCGTCTCGTCTCGGTGCCGGGTCCGCACGACTCCATCATGGCCGGCCTCAACTGCGGCAGGCCTTCGCTGGTGGCGTGGCCAACGCTTTACAGGTCGATCGACCTCCTCGTCTCTGTGGACGACGAGCCGGTGCGCGAGGCCATGCGTCTCGCGTCAGGGTCGGGCATCGTCTCTGGCGAGACCGGGGCCTCGGGGCTCGGCGGCCTGCTGACGCTACTGCGCTCTGATGCAGAGGCGCGCCGGGAGTTGGGCGTAAGCGGGGAGACCCGCATCCTCGTCTTCAACACCGAGGGCGCCACCGACCCGAACGCTTACCGGGAAATAACGGCGGAATAGAGCCCAAGGGCGATGGATCTAGAACGGTACTTCACCGTGCGGCCCGATGTAGTGAGCGGCAAAAGCGGTAGGATACAAAGCCTGAGTTCGATGGTACGAAAGGACCCGATGGCGAGTACCGGTCTAGAGAAGGAGAAAACGGTCGGAGGGGGGAAGCTTCGGGTCGCGCTCTGGGTCGCCACCGTCCTCCTTCTCCTGGCGCAGGGGCTTGCGGTGCTGCTATTCCTGCGGCACGGGTGGGAAGCTCTCCGTTTCCCTTACCCGCTCAACTACGGCGAGGGGCCCCTGCTCGACCAGGCCGTCAGGCTCGCGCGGTTCGAGAACATCTACAGAACCAACCTGAGCGGGCCGCCGTACGTGATCGCCAACTACCCCCCGCTCTTCATGCTCGCGCAGGTGCCGTTCGTGTGGCTGTTCGGGCCCGCCATGTGGTACGGGCGTCTGATCTCGCTCATTAGCGTGGCCGCCGTGGCGCTCTTTGTCGGGCTCACGCTGCACGCGCTTACCAGAGATAGGATCGCCTCGGTGGCAGGAGCTTTGATCTTCCCCGCCATGCCCTACGTGGTGCGGTGGTCGTCGCTCTCGCGGGTGGACTCTTTAGGGCTCGCGCTCTCCTGGGCTGGGCTCTTTATCGTGGCGCGCTGGCCCCAGAAGCGCTGGAGCGTCTTTGTCTCGGCCCTGCTCCTCGTTGCCGCCGTGTATACTCGCCAGACCTACATCCTGGCCGCGCCGCTTGCGGCCTTCGTGTGGCTCGTCGCCCAGGGCCAGCGCCGCCGGGCCCTGCAGACGGCCGCCATCTCCGGCGGCGCCTGCCTCCTCCTGTTCGCGGCCCTGAACATCTCCACGAGCGAAGGCTTCTTCCTCAACACCATAACCGCCAACCTCAACGACTTCCGCTGGGAGCGGGTCAGCCTCAACGCCCTGGGCGCCCTCCTGGCCTGTCCCGTACTCCTGCTCGCCTCGCTCGCGTTTCTCGTGCTCACGCCGCGCAAGGGAAATGAGGCGTGGTGGCTCGTCGCGCCGTACCTGGCCGCAAGCATCCCCACGGCGGTGCTCGTCGGCAAGGTCGGCTCGGACGTGAACTACCTGCTGGAGCTGTCGGCCGCGCTCGGCCTCGCCACGGGCGCGTTTATCGCGTGGCAACGCAGACGCCCGCGCTTGCGCATAGCCCTCATTGCGCTCCTGGCGGTTCAGATGCTTGCTTTGGCGCAGTCCTCGCGGGTCGCCTCCGGTCTTCAAAACTACGTGATTGACCAACGGGCCGAGGTGGCCCAGCTCTCCCGGATGGTCGCGAACTCGGAGGGGCCAGTGCTCACGGACGACTACATGGGGCTCTTGCCAGCGAGGGGGAAGAGGATCTTTTTCCAGCCCTTCGAGATGACCCAGCTCGCCCGCGACGGCGACTGGGACCAGCATCCCTTCCTAGAGGACATCGCCAAAGAGAAGTTCCCCCTCATCATGATCTGGAGCCCACCCTTCGCCAGGGAGATAAAACAGGACCGGTGGACCCCGAGAATGTTGGAGGAGATACGCGACAATTACGAAAGGAAGAGCCGCGTCGCCGACATGGTGATCTACCGCCCGAAAGGATAGGGGCGGTGCATCAAACGTTCTAGACGCTCCACCTGTTCCCGGCTCCCGAGCACGATGAGCGTGTCGCCGGCGTGAAGGCGGTCGTCGGCCGACGGCGTCGTGTCGAAATTGCCTTCCGTGGTGCGAACGGCGAGGACTATGGCGCCCGTCCTTTCGCCTATGTTGAGCTCCCCGATGGTGTGGTCTACCATGGTCGAGTCCGCTGGCACGGAGAACTCCTCCAGGCGAAACTCGATGCCTTTCTCACCGCGCGTGACGACATCGAGGAAGTCCACGACGAGGGGCTGGGTGGCGAGCGCGGCGAGCCGCCTGCCGCCCACGGCGTACGGCGAAAGGGTGCGGTCGGCGCCGGCGATCTCCAGTTTGGCCGCCGTCTCATCCGAAGAGGCACGGGCTACGATGTGCAGCTTCTGGTTGAGCTTGCGTGCCGAGAGCACCACGAACACGTTGTCCGCATCGGAATCCACGGCCGCGACGAGCCCGCCCGCGTCCATGATACCGGCCTCCATAAGGACCTCGTCGTCCGCGGCCTCGCCCAACAGCGCCAGGTAGCCCGCGGACATGCATTCCTCGAGGACTTCGGGGTCCTGTTCGACGATCACGAACGGCACGTCGTCGGCCTTGAACTCGCGGGCGACCTGGCGTCCGACCCTGCCGTATCCGCACAGGATGTAGTGGCCGCTCAGCTTGCGGATCTGGGCCTTCACCCTCCTCCTTCCAAAGTAGCCCCGCACCGTTCCTTCAACCACCAGCTCCACGGAGGTTACCGCAGCGTAGAATAGCGTGCCCACCCCCGTTATCAGGAGTAGCATGGTCAACAGCTGTCCCGACTCGTCGAGCGGGCGGACCTCCCTGTAGCCGACGGTGGTCAGCGTGATCACGGTCATGTAAAGGGCGTCCGAGAAACTCCATCCTTCGAAGACCATGTACCCCAGAATACCCGCGAGGGTGATAACCGCGAGCGCCAGCACGGCGCTCTGCACCCGCCTTAGCGACTGCCGCGACTCGTACGATCTCCCCTGATTGTTGGACCTACCACGTTCGTCGTCCGCCACGATCGAAATTATAGAGCGGTCCCGGCATCGCGCCGCGATCGCTTACCGCTCTAGGTCTCGGCTATTCCTTGTAGCGGCTTCGGGGTCGGTTTCTTGTCGACGGGTGGCCAGGTCTCGTCGGGGGTGGTATCTGGAAGCACCCCGGCCATCGCCTGGGCCAGTTCTTGCGCCTTCTGGCTCGCGTCGCCGCTCGACTTGATGCCGAAATACGTGCTCACGAGACCGACTATCGTGCCGAAGAGGCCGCTCAGGAGCGCTATCACCTGCGTCGGGTCCTCGAACCGAAGAAATTGCCGAAGTGGAGCGGCCCACCTTCCTGGTTTATCGGCGTCCTCGACGCGAAATAGGCGATGAGCGCGACCACGACGACGGTCGATGCCGCGAGTATCGCTATGACGGTCGCCTGGGTTATCTCTACCGTCTGCGCAAGGGCGATGGTGAACATGGGCCTCCTCCGCTTGTTCGTTTGGTAATTATCCACCTTGCTGGCTTTGTATGGAACCCCGGATACGGGCGATGCTCAGAGGAGCAGGCGGCTGAGGATTCCGTCGAGGACGTCGTCGACCCAGGCTATCAGGCGCAGGTCCGAGGCGAGGGAGCGCGGCGGGTTGGAGATAAGGGTGTCGCGGGAGATCAGGCGCCCGAAGTCCACCCGCACGGGGCCTTTCCGCTCGGTCTTGCCGTCGGCGAGGTAGAACTTTACGCCGGCGTGTTGTTGCATCAGGTCTATGAGCTCCTGGGCGAGTATGCCGTACCCGATGGTGGTCGGGTGGACCCCGTCGAGCGAGAAGAGCCCACCCTGCGTGCGGCCCTCGGGTCCCGAGGTAAAGAAGCGGGAGTCGGGCTCGGGGGAGAGGGCTTTCAGTTCGGGCGGGAGCTCGTAGCGACGCCACCATGGGGGTTGTGCCTGCGGGTCTTCGATGTAACGGCGGGCGGCCAGCCGGTCGAGCAGGCCTGCCACCTCGAAGAGGTACCAGTCTAGGCCCGATTTGCGAGCATTTTCGACGGCCTTGGCGATGGCGTCGTTGTACTGGTCTATCGCGCTGTCTATCGCGCGGGCCTCCTGTTCGGTGACGCGTGGATCTCTCCCGACGTCGAAATGCTCGGTGTCGATCCAGGGCCTGGTGTAGTAGGGGTAGTAGCGCGAACCCACCTCAACACCAACAGCCACTGGTGGGACGGGTCCCAGATCTACGGCAGCGACAGCGAGACCCAGCAAAAAGTTCGTTCGGGTGAGGATGGGAAGCTGGTCATGGGCCCCGACGGTTTGCCCCCGAAGGAGCTGATCTCGCAGGCCTCGGGGGAGCCGGGGTTCTGGGTCGGGCTCGCCCTCATGCAGTCGCTCTTCATGCTCGAACACAACGCCATCTGCGACAGGCTGCGCGCCGAGTACCCTTCCTGGTCCGACGACGATCTCTTCGACCACGCAAGGCTCGTCAACGCGGCGCTGTTGGCGAAGATACACACCGTCGAGTGGACCACGGCCATCCTCGGCCATCCCACCATGCAGATAGGCATGAGGGCAAACTGGTGGGGGATAGCCGGGGAGAAGATCCACAAGCTCCTCGGGAGGATCGGCGGGAGCGAGGTGCTTAGCGGCATCCCCGGCTCGTCCAAGGACCACTTCGGAGTTCCCTACACCATCACCGAGGAGTTCGTCGCCGTCTACAGAATGCACCCGCTCATACCCGACGACTTCGACTTCCGTTCGGCCGCCGACGACAGCCGGCTTCGAGAACGAACCCTCAGGGAGGTCGCAGGCCCCCACGTGCCGGGGTTGTTAGAAGAGATACGGCTCTCCGACCTGTTCTACTCCTTCGGCGTAGCCTATCCGGGTGCGATCTCGCTCCACAATTACCCGCGTCTGCTGCAGGAGTACGAGCGACCCGACGGCGTGCTCATGGACCTGGCTGCGACGGACATCCTGCGCAGCCGCGAGTTCGGGGTGCCCCGCTACAACGCTTTCAGGAAGCTGCTTCACCTTCCGCCCGTCGAGACCTTCGAGGAGCTCACGGACGACCGGGCGTTGGCGGAGGAGCTCAGGCGCGTCTACGACGACGAGGTCGACAGGGTCGATCTCACCATCGGGCTGTACGCCGAGCCGAAACCGAAGGGTTTCGGCTTCTCCGACACGGCCTTCCGCATCTTTATACTCATGGCCTCCAGACGCCTGAACAGCGACCGCTTCTTCACGACGGACTACACGCCGAGGGTCTACACCCGGGCGGGGCTCGATTGGATCGACGACAACGACATGACGAGCGTCCTGCTCAGGCACTTCCCGAACCTCCTGCCCGCGCTCCGCACGAGCCGCAACGCTTTCGCCCCCTGGTCGAGGGTGGGTTAGGGATGGAGATAGCGGCCGGAGTCCACAGCATGAGCCAGAGCAAGGGCGGCCATGTGCACGCCTTTCTACTCGACGACGGAGGTGACCTGACCCTGATCGACACGCTCTTCGACACGGACGCCGGGCGGATACTTGCCCGAATCTCCGCGATCGGCAAGCGCGTAGAAGACCTGAAGCACATCGTGCTGACGCACGCCCACCGTTCCCACCTCGGCGGGCTAGCCACCCTGAAAGGCCTGAGCGGCGCGAGGGTCTACTCCCACGCCTGGGAGGCCGACATCGTCGCTGGCGAGCGCGTCGCCCAGCCCATCTCGCCGGTGCCTATGCGCCCCGTGCGCACGTACTGGCGCGTCTACTACCTGCAGCTCGGCGCGGCGCTAGGACGCGGCAAGCACCCGCCCTGCCCCGTAGACGCCACGCTAGAGGACGGGGATAGGGTCGGCCCCGTCACGGTGCTCCACACTCCGGGCCACACGCCGGGCCACCTCGCCTTCTGGTGGCCCGCGCGAAAAGTCCTCATAGCCGGCGATGCCATAGCCACCTACCCGGTGTTCGAGCCGGGCTGGCCAGTATTTACCCTCAACCCGACGCAACACCGGGTTTCCCTGCGTCGCATGGCCGAACTCGACCCGGAAGTCCTCGCGGTCGGACATGGGGACCCACTCACCGCCGGCGCAGCAGTACGCCTGCGCTCCCTAATCGAGGGTTTGTAGCGTCGAGCACCAGGGACGAATCGCGGACCGTCTATACTGTCTGTGTGCGGCCCATCTGCTTCATATCCGACTACGGTCTTCCGGGCGAGCTTGTGGGGATCTGCAAGGGCGTGATGCTGGGCGTTGCTCCTGGCGTCTCTATCATAGACGTTACCCACAGCGTCCCCAAGTTCGACGTGGTCAGGGGGGCAGAGACGCTCAGGCACGCCACCGGGTACATGCCCGAAGACGCGGTATATCTCGCGGTCATAGACCCTGACGACAAGCCGGCGCGGCGGGAGCTGGCCGCCGAGACTGGAAGTGGGGCCCACCTGGTTGGACCGGACAACGGGCTGCTCCTGCCCGCCGCCGAGGCCCTCGGCGGCGTCGCTCGGGCCGTGCTGCTCACCAACTCGGAGTACCATCTCCATCCCGTCTCCAACAGCTTCCATGGCAGGGACATCTTCGCCCCCGTCGCGGCCCACCTCGCCCTGGGCGTCGAGCTAGAGAGCTTGGGAGAAGAGGTGTCCCCATCGTCCCTCTCCCCCATCGACTTCCCCGGGGCAAGGAAGGAGGGCGATTCCCTGGTGGCCGAGATAATAGACATCGACAGCTTCGGGAACGCCAGGCTCTCCGCCACGCCAGAAGACCTCGACCTCCGCCACGGCTCCCAGATAGTGATCTCCGTCCGCGACGAGATCATGGACGCGACCTACGTGCAGACCTTCGGATCCTCAGACAACGGAGACCTCGTACTACTCACGGACTCCCACTGGCGCCTCAGCCTCGCCGTAAACAAAGGCAGCGCAGCCAGGGCACTCCTGCTCTCCCCCGGAGACGAAATCCGCATCTCAGCACGCTCCGGCTGACGCTGGGCAGCACGCTGCGCCCTTCGGGCTCCGCTTGTCAGCACGCTTCGCCCTGCGGGCTTCGCTCGTCAGGAAGTCGTCTCGGGGCGTCGCTTCGAGCGTGAGTCCCGGCCGCCTCGGGCGGCGGTTCGTCTAGCGCGCCCGGGCGAGGCCGTAGCTGGAAAAGCTGACAAGCCGCCAAGCAAAGCGAGGCGGCGTGCCGACAAGCGAGGCGAAGCCGAAGCGTGCTGACGAGCGAGCGGAGCGAGCGTGCTGACAAGCTGGCGTAGCGAAGCGAAGCCAGCGTGCTAGCCCGGGCGCAGGTACTCCTGCGTCGCCGGTTCGAAGCTCACGGCGAGTTCCCTCCGCTTGAACGGGTACTTGCGGAAGACGTCTACCCGGCCGTTTTCGACTTCTATGACGTTGTAGCAAGGACGGGTATCGCCCCTGAGGCGCAGGGTGGAGGCGGTGCCGGCGTTTACTATGAGCATGTTCTCGAGCTTCCAGGAGTAAGGCACGTGTTTGTGGCCCGAGAGGACGAGGTTTACGCCCACGTCCACGAGTCGTTGCAGCACGTCACCGGCGTCGAAGACGATATTCCTTTCGCGCCCCGTTCCTGGGAGCGGGATCAGGTGGTGGTGGACGACGAAGATCTTGAGCTTCTCGCCGGCCCCGAAGAACGTCTCGGTGATGAACTCGTAGTGCTCCCGGCCCACCTGCCCGTCGTTCAGGTCGGGCTCCGAAGAATCGACCCCGACCAGGATCATCTCGTCGAGGTCAAGGACCGAGTGGCGCTCGCCGAAGAGCCGCTCGAAGTGGAGGTATCCTACGTTCCTGGCGTCGTGGTTGCCCGGTATGACCATGACGTTGTCGCATTCGATGCTGTCGATGTAGCGGCGGGCCTCCTCGAACTCCTCCCTGTAGCCCGCGTCGGTGAGGTCGCCGGAGACCACGACCACGGCCGGGTCCATCCGGTTTACCTCGATGATCGTCCTGTCGAGGAGGTCGGCTACGAAGCGCGCGTTGCCACAGTGGATGTCCGAGATCTGGCATATGGTCAGCCGACCGTCCATCGAGAGCGCCCTCCTTAGCCCCGGACCATTATAGTCAGCGTCCGCGCCTCCCGTACGACTCGAACTCGGGACCCAGGGACGCGGCGTAGATGTTGCGCAACGCCCTGTTGCCGCCACCTCCCGGCGTTAGGAAGTTGGGCTGGGCGCGGTCGAGCATGATGAAGGGTACCGGGCGGGTCTGGATTACGCGGTCACCGTAGAGCGTGGTCTCGGCGAAGATTCCGGTCGAGGTCTCTTCGGACCAGGACTGGTCGAGGAGGAAGTTGCCTACGCCGTAGTAGATCGGCTTCCCCTCGTACATCTCGATCCCCTTGGGCCAGTGGGCGTGGCCGCCGATAAAAATGTCCGCCCCAGCATCGATCGCCGCGTGCGCGAAATCGACCTGCTCGGGCTCGGGAGTGGCCATGTACTCGATGCCCCAGTGCGGCGAGACGACAATGAGGTCTACCTTGGGCCGCAAACGCTTTATGTCCTGCTCCATGATGTTCTGGAGCAGCGGCGCCGTTCCGGGAGCCGACTCTGTGGCGTAGGCCCACTCGTAGTTGGGCACGCCCATGTAGGAGAGGACCCCTATCTTCGTCCCGCCGACGTCGAATATCATGGGCTGGCGGGCCTCAGCGAGGTCCATGCCGGCCCCCGCGTGGGCGATACCGGCGTCGTCGAGGTGGGCCATCGTCTCGTCGAGCCCCGTGGTCCCGGCGTCGAGGATGTGGTTGTTGCCGAGGGTGACGCCGTCTATGCCGGCCTGCTCCAGCACCGGCATCAACCTGAGGTCGCCCGTGAACGTCGTCGCGTCGGGGTGGTAGACGGAATCTCTAATGACGGGGTTCTCGAAGTTCGCGAGCGTGAGGTCGGCGGCGGAGAGGTACTCCCTTACGGCGCCTGCGTCCCCGGTGCGCTCGGCGGTGAACTGGTGGATGATCCCGGTCTCCGAGTAGGCGCTCTGCTCGGGCACCCGGCTCGTGACGGCCGCGTAGCCTCCATCGAGGGGAAAATCTATCCCCATCCCCCTCCGGATGACCATATAGTACTGACCGCGGTCGAGCACGATGTCGCCACCAACGACCATGCGCCGCAGTTTTTCGGGGTCGGGAACCGTCGCACCCTCTGGCTTCAGGGGATAGCCCTCCGCGCCGCCGGCATCCGGGTCGAGGAGCGACTTGTTGTCCACCGAGAGTGCCTTGACCCTGGGTCCCACCCTGTCCCACGGAACGAGCCCGAGCGCCCCCGGTGTCTCGCTGACGTGTTCGATGACGGCGTCCACCGAATCGAAGCCCTGGACCTCCTCGCGGTCGATGAGCCGGCCGGCCTCCTCGCGCGTCTCCCGCGCGACGGCCAGCTTCCGCGCCCCCGAGAGGTCTTCCATGCTCACGTCCTCCAGGGTCGAGGTGAGGTGGGCGATGGGAACGAGGGCGGCCGGCTGCTCCGGCCGTCCGGCATTCTTCGAAGGTTCCTGGACGCCTTCGTCGCCGGATCGCTTTCCGGAGGTGGCTCCGTCTTTCCCGCCGGAGTTCCCTTGCGGATTCTCGGAGGAGCAGGCGAAGAACAGCAAAGACAGACAGAAGAGCGCGGTGATCACTGCCAGCAACGTCGGCGCGCGGAGCGTCATCTTCCTCCTCATATCGTCGCTGAGGCCAGTATGCGGGGTTTCGAGTCGGGGGGTGGCTGGGGCGGCCGCCGTCCCCAGGAGAGGAGGCGTTCGATGCGGGTAAGGTTCTGGCGGGCAGGTTTTGGCTGCTCCCACAGCTCCACGTGGAGGTCTTCGCCTTCCACGAAGACCTCCACGTGGTTCAGGACGAACTTCGATACGAAGACCGGCGGGCCTTTCAGGTGCGGCGAGACGGGCTGCAACTGGCGCAAAAAGCAACCCGAGTTCACCAGGACAGAGCGCCGGCCGTCGGGTCTCTCCAGCTCCGAGAGCGAGGGCAGATGCGTGTGCCCCGAGACGAAGACGTCTACCGTCGTGGGGTCGAGGGAGAGGTCCATCGGTGGTTTGCGATCCCCCGTCAGGATCTCCTTTACCTTGTTCACGGCGTCCTCGGCCGGGGAGTAGTTGGTCCGGCGCTCGCCCGGGCTTATTGCCCTAAGGTTCTTGCGCAGGGCGCGCCTGATGATCACGAAAAACAGTGCGAAGAGGGCCAGGATCACCAGGGAGTAGAAGCTCATGTCCACGAATATGATGTGGAACTCGGGCAGCTCCTTGTATCCGCCGAGCAGGTTGAATCCGAGGCCCCGGCGCAACGCGATAAAGTAGATCGCCAGCCTGTAGACCATGTAGGCCACGAGGAGCGGGATCAGGAGAAACTCCGTAACCCTGCCGACGAACGCGTAGAAGTAGCGGCTCGCGATCCAACCAGGTATCGCCACCAGCGGGTAGACCATCTTTATCTCGGCGAGGTCCAGGCCTGGGGAGATCTCACCGTAGGGCGCGATGCGCCGGGTGAAGTCCATGACGACGTGGTGGCCGAGCGGCGTATCGAGGCCGTCTTGGTAGTCCTCGACGGTGTTGGCAACGTCCAACTGGTTTCCGTGCTCGCAGTAAATGACCCGCCGCCCGCCACCGGCCTCCACGGAGGCTAGATAGTAGTAGGCGAACTCGTCAACCAACCCCAGACGACGCAAGGTCTCCTGTATCTCGGGGTTCCAGAAGCTTTCGGCGTCGTGGTTGCCGGGGAGGTAGATGATCCGTTTCCCTTCCCGCTCCCCGAAACGCTTCAGGGCGTCGAACATGCCCCCGTATTCGGACCGCGAGACCGTGAGCGAGGCCCGGTTCTCGCCCTCGGGCACCTCGCCGATCTGGAGAAAGTCGAAGAAGTCCCCGGCCAGGATGAGCTCCACCGGCCCCTCGCGCGCCGCGAGCTTCTCGAAAAGCTCCTCCAGTTCGGAGGGCGACTCGAAGCCGTCGCAGCCGGGGTCCCCGCCTATGTGGGAGTCGGAGACGAAGGCCACAAGCGTGTTTTCGGCCAACTTCAGCACTTCAGCATTTCAGGTTCTCTAGAGGTCGTCGTCTTCGAGGGCGTCTTCCAGGGCCTCTTCGAGGGCTTCTTCGACAACGTCTTCCACTATGTCGGCGGCCAGGATGGTTTCGAGGCCGTCGAGGATCTCCTGGGCGTCGAGCACGAAGGTCTCGTAGCCCTCGACCTGGGCCCTCTGCCTCAGGGCGTCTACCATGGCCATCAGGCAGCCTGCGCCCCACTCGAGGTCTTCCTCGTCGAGTCGGGCAGTGGCCACGCTCACCACGGCGTCCACGCTGGAGGGTTCGATGCCCCCCGTCTCGGCGTTCGTGAGGAGGAAACCGTTCGCCGCCAGCACGCCCTCTACGACCTCCCTGGCATCGGCCATGGGAAGCGCCTCCATCATGGGCAGGTAGGCGGCCGCGATGACCCTCAGCGCCTGTACCTGGTGGGCTTGATCACCTACTGCGTATTGGCGGACGACCTCGAAAAGTTCCGGGAAGGCCGCCGCGTCGTTCCCCGTCTCCGTCATCTTCTTCTCCTCCCTCTGGCCTTTGTGTCCTGCGCAGTACTTTAAGCTATCCGTTCTCGCGGAGAAACCCTCACAGATTGCCGGCCGGGGTTGCGCCGGGTATCCTCCTGGCACAGTCGGGACAATGGTGCTGGATCGGAGGACGCAGGCGTGGGAAGAAGAAAGAGACGCAACGACGCCCAGGAGCGCGCGGCAGGGCGCGTGAGGGGACGCGTGCAACAACGCGCGCGGGGAGGCGCGAGACGCGGCGGCAAAGACCCAGGCCGCAAGCGCAATTCCCTGGATCTCGAAGCGATCGAAGGCTACGCCAACCGCCTGGCGAACCGCTCCGGGAAAGCCCCTGACCTCTCCGGAGCGGCCTCCGATCTCGCGCAGGCCGCTCCGGGTCTCGCAGGCGCCGCCTCGGGGTTCGCGGGCGGAAGCTTCGCGAGCAAACTCTTCTCGGGCGTCACCCCGATATCCGACGAAGACTTCAGAAAGGAGGTCGCCGAACACTTCGCCCTCCTCGAAGAACGTCTGCATCGGCTCGAAGAGCAACTGTCGGGCCCCGCCGAACCGGAACAAGAAGACCTCCCCGCGCCCGAGGGCACGACGGAACCTGGTAGCAACATTTAGCCAGAACGGTCTGCAGGGGTATTGTCCCTGCAGATCGCGCCTTCGGCAGACCATCTCGTCGGTTGGTCGGCTCGATCGGTGACGGGTAGAATACGTGGGTATGGAGGAGTTCTTCACCGCACCGAAGCTGATGGAGATCGGCTTCAATACGCTGACCGCCGCCGTGGGGCTCTTCGTCGTGGCCGTGGCGCTGCGCATCTCATCCGCATTCACACTCTCAGCCCACCGGCGGGCCATGCGGGTACTGGCCGGTGCTGCCGTCGTGGTCGTGGCGTCCCAGATCATCGGGGTGGCCGCCACGTTGACGCGACCCAGCACGCTCACCGACGCGGCCGAGGAGTTAGCGGAGCTGGTCGCGGTCGCCGCAGCGGCGGTAGTGCTGCGCTACCTCTATCGGGCGGAGCTGGAGGAGATCTCGCGCCTCAGACACTCCGCCAACGTGGACGGGCTGACCGGGGTTGGCAGCCGCTCGTACTTCGAGCGGGCGGCGAGGCGCAGGGTCGAGCAGGCCATGCAAAACGGCACGCCCCTCTCGTGCGTCCTGCTCGACGTGGACGACTTCAAGGCCTACAACGACAGCCACGGCCACGACGCTGGAGACGAGATCCTGCGTTG
>JBKPSF010000341.1:0-23304 GCA_046734875.1 Actinomycetota bacterium
TGTTGAGTGAGTACCTAGATCTGTGGCTCAGGGACAGCGTTAAAGACACAGTGCGGCTAACTACCTACCAAGGTTACGAGCGCATCGTGCGGCTACACATCAAGCCGACGCTGGGGTGCGTCAAACTCGAGAACCTCACACCCACTCACCTGCGCGGTCTGTATCGGGAGAGATTAGAGTCGGGCCTCGCTCCCCGCATGGTGCAACTTATTCACACTACTCTTCACAAGGCACTCAAACAAGCCGCTGCCGATGGCCTCGTCCCTCGTAACGTGGTAGGGATGGTGAAAGCTCCGCGATCGCATACAAAGGAGATAATGACACTCGCTCCCGAGCAGGCTCGCGCCCTGCTTCGGTCTGCCCATACAGACAGACTGGAGGCGCTATTCGTGCTGGCCATCACCACAGGAATGAGACAGGGCGAGCTCCTAGGCCTCAAGTGGGAGGACGTAGATATGGAGACCGGGATACTTCAGGTTCGGCGAACGCTCTCTACGGCGACCGGAAGAGGATTCAGCTTCAACGCCCCGAAGACGGCCAAAGGCCGGCGCAGCATCAAGCTACCAGCGTCGGCTATCTCCTCCCTGAGAAGGCACCGTGAGGCACAGCAGCAGGAGAGCGATAAGATCACCGGGCTATGGGAGGATCATGGTCTCGTGTTCACCACC
The DNA here is from genome assembly GCA_046734875.1 of Actinomycetota bacterium. GTDB lineage: Bacteria > Actinomycetota > Rubrobacteria > Rubrobacterales > Rubrobacteraceae > Rubrobacter_D. The sequence goes on from JBKPSF010000341.1 coordinate 669, forward strand.
CATGTCGGCACGCCCATATCCCGCCAAGACCTCATCACCCGTTCCTTCAAGCCGCTACTGCAGCGGGCAGACCTGCCGAACATACGTTTCCACGACCTCCGACACACGTGCGCCACACTCTTGCTCGGTAGGGGCGTACACGCCAAACTCGTTCAGGAACTTCTGGGCCACGCCACAATATCAGTTACGCTGGACACCTACTCCCACGTGCTGCCGAGCATGACAGATCGGACCGCCACCGCCATGGAGGACGTCCTTTCTTAGCGGGTTGCAGTACGGTTGCAGTAAAGGCAGGCCTCGGGTAACCTCGGGGCCTATTACTTGTCTCCTACCAATCCTCAGATTCACCTGCAAATAGTAGAGAAAAGCGGAGAGGGTGGGATTCGAACCCACGAGACGGCTTGACACCGCCTACGCGATTTCCAATCGCGCTCCTTCGGCCAACTCGGACACCTCTCCGGGAGCGACGGGGAGGAGTTTACCAAAAAGCGGGTTTACTGCTACGGGCCAGGAAAGCGCGTCGAGGCCACGCTTCCCTAGCCCTCCTCGGCTTCGCTCTTTAGCCTGGCGGCGCGGGCTGCATCGTGCAGGGCGAAGGCGGCGAAGAGGACAAGTGTAAGGGCCGAGATGGCCATGAGGACGCCCCCGGTCCAGAGGTCGTTCTTGGTGGCTTCGATCCAATCCTGCCCTACTTTCTGATACTCGACGAGGAAGGGGGCCAGAAAAAGCCAGACTCCCACGAAGAACCCTACGACGGTGACGATAAGCCCGCCCCTTGCTTGCGGCGCCATTACCCCTTCACGCTCCCTTCTTCTACCGCGCCGCGCGCCTTCTGCACGTTGTTCGGCGTCTCTTTGTCGCGGTCGCGCTCCTGCATGTCCTTGAGCATCGCCGCCACCAGGGGCAGCAGGATCTGCTCCATGTTGTTATCGGAACCGGAAGCGTTGTCCGGAGGCGCGCCTGGAGCCTGCTGTTGTCCCGCGGGTTCTGCGTAGGGACGGCGCATGATGCCGCGGCGGCGCAACTCCTCGACGAGGCCGGAGACGTAAAGGATCAGGCCTACCACGGAGACGACAAGAAGCGGGAGCCCTGTCCAGAAGTCCACGTACGTAGGGTCGGCCCAGTCGGCCCCCGAGCCCTGGTAGGCGAGGGCGAAGGGGGCCAGCATCAGCCACGCCCCGACGAGAGCGCCGAGCAGCGCCCCGACCGCTCCTATGACGTACTTCACCATCGCTAGCTTCTCCTTTCCGGCTCGCTCGTTTGCCCCTCCAGCGTACCTTTACCGTCCGGGGCGCCGTTTGCGGAATAGCCGTCTGTGCCGTTGCGACCCAGGCTGGTGCCGAGGGCTTCGAGCGCCATGGGCCTGAGGATCCGATCTACGGCTAACCTGGCCCGTTCTCTCTCCGAGCCCTCGGCATCGGGGACGAGTCTGGAGGCGGCGGAGATCAGGTTCGGAGAGTCGCCGTTGGCGCCCTCGATGCGCCTGGCGAGGTACTCCAGCGTGATGCCCGATACCATCTTGTCCTGGTTGAGAGTGGGTGCCGCGGCTGGTGCTGAAGCCGGGGCTGCACCCTGGTCGCCGAGGCGAATGTTCTTCATCAGAAGCGCAGCGACGATGGACGCCGAGACGGCGACGAGGGTGAAGACGAAGCCGTCGTGGAGCGAGTTCGAGAGGCCGTCGCGGGAGACCTGCAGGATCTGGTTTACGAGTTGCTCCCCACCGGGGAAGGCGGAGGCGACGCGGTCCAGAGCGTCGCGGGCCTTGTCGCTAACCAGCGCGTTCGGATCTTCGAGGGCGTTTATGAGGCGGGCGGGGGCCTGCGGCGGGGCGTTGTCGTTCAGGTAGGCGGCGTAACCGGAGGTGACGAGCGACCCTATAACCGCGGTGCCGACCGTCGAGCCGAGCGATCGGATGAACTGTGTGGCCGAGGTCGCGACGCCGAGCAACCTCCTCTCGACCGTGCTCTGGACGGCGAGGGTCGCAGATGGCATGAGCGGCCCGAGGCCGAGGCCCGTGATCATGAGGTAGAGAGCAACCGTCCTCTGGGTAGAGTCCACGTCGAGCGTTGTCAGCAGGTAGACGCCGAAGGTCATGATGATCGCGCCCGCGATCATGAACGGTTTGATGCGCTTGACGCGGGCTATGATCTGGCCGCAGATGATGCCCATGGCCGTCATGCTGAGGACGAGCGGCGTGAGCACGGTGCCCGATCCCGTCGCGGTCTTGCCGAGCACGCCCTGCACGAACAGGGGGGTGTAGAGGATGATCCCGAACATCCCGATGCCGACCATGAACATGAGCAGCGCCGCCGACCCGAAGACCCGGCTCTTGAACAGGTTGAGCGGGATGATGGGCTCGGCCGCCCTCAATTCTATGGGCAAGAAGGCGGCGAACAGGATGCCGGCGACTACGAACCCGATGACCACCCGTGTGGCGTCCCAGTCGTAGCCCTCCCCAACCCATGAGAGCGCGAGCAACAGCGAGACCACCGAGGCCGTAATGGTGGTGGCGCCGAGGTAGTCGATCTTGACCCCGAACCGACGGACACCCTGGTGAAGCACAACGGGCAGGGCGAATAGGGAGAAGATGCCCAGGGGCAGGTTGATGTAGAACACCCACCGCCAAGAGAGGTTGTCCGTGATCCAACCCCCGAGCGTCGGCCCGATTACGCTCGTCAAGGCGAAGACGCTGAAGAACACCCCCTGGTACTTGGCCCTCCTCGCGGGGTCCGGGAAGATGTCCGCGACGCTCGTGAAGATGTTGGAGAAGATCATCCCCGCCCCAAGCCCCTGCAAGCCCCTGAAGAGGATCAGCTCCGTCATCCCCCATGCAGCCCCGCACAGGGCGCTGGCAGCGAGAAAGATCGCCACACCGGCGACGATGAACCACTTCCTGCCGTAGATGTCGCCCAGCTTGCCGATCACGGGGATCATGGCGGTGGAAGCCAACAGGTAGGCGGTGGTAACCCAGGCGTAGTGCTCGAAGCCATTCAGGTCGGCGATGATCTTGGGCAGGGCGGTCCCGACGACCGTCTGGTCGAGCGCCACGAGAAACAGCGCGAGCATGAGGCCCGCGATCGCGAGTATGGTCTCCCTACGCCCCGACTGCTCCACCTGGGTTGCGTTCGCGCTCATCTCCGCTCTCCCTCTAATGAAAACCCTACGACTTCATCGCTTCGGCGAGCAACCCCAGCATCCGTCGGAGCTCCTCGAACTCTTCCTCGCTCAAGACGCTGTGAACCCTGCTGCGGAGCTGCTCATTGATCTCAGGCAGCCTGTCCAGCACCTCGGAACCTTCCTCGGTCAGGTACATCCGCATTACCCGGTTGTCCTCGGGGTCACGCTCCCGCCGGATGAGCCCATCAGCCTCCAGCGACTGCGCCGTGCGCGTAACACGCGAAGGGTCCATCTCGTACTCCTGCGTGAACTCGCCCTGGCTCAACCCGTCCCTGCGTCCAAGCACCGTGAGCAAGAACCACTTCATGCCCCCGACCCCGGACTCCCGCTCTATCGTCGCCACAAGCCGCTTGAACGCCAGCGCGAGCGAAGGCAGCACGGGATGAACCCCCCGAAGAACCTCCTCTTTGCTCCGCCCTTCTACCATCGTCAAACCTCTGCTCGAGGTGCTACAGGAGAAGTCTACGCCCGATCATTGCGGATTCAACCTTTGCATATGAAAGCGTTGTGATGGTGTTCACCCGCTATGGAAAGGCCGTCTGTAATACGGTGGTGCGGTTGTGGTGTCAGCCGGTCTCTGTAGGGTAGCCGGCTTCGATCCAGTCTCGTTTGCCGCCCTCGTACTCGCAGGCATTCTCGTAGCCTCTGGCCGTCAGCTCACGGACGACCCGCGTCGAGGAGTGTCAGGTGAAGCTCGAGCAGTAGGCTATTACCTCGGTGGTTTTGTCGGGCAGGAGGGTCGGGATAGCGGCCCTGCCGGGGAATCGGATCGCGCCCGGCAGGTGCCCGCGTTTGTACGATTCTTCGGAGAGAACTTCCAGCAGGACGAAATCGTCGCGGCGGTCGATCTTGGCTTTCAGGTCTTCGCGGCCTATCGTCTTCACGATGCCCCTCTCCGCGCTAGTTCACGGGGTGGAGTTTGAGGAGTGGGATCTCCCGCTCCGTTTTCGTCTGGTAGTCGTCGTAGGTCGGGTACATCTCGACCATCTTCTGCCAGAGGCGGGTCTTCTCTTCGCCGTGTACCTCCTCCGCCCGCACTTGCACCTCGCGGTCTCTGACCTCGACCGTGACGTCCGGGTTTGCCATCAGGTTCAGGTACCAGGCGGGGTGTGTCGGCGCGCCGCCTTTCGAGGCGATCAGCACGAAATTCTCCCCGTCCATGACGTAGAGGAGCGGCGTCGCGCGCTTCTTGCCGCTCTTACGCCCGACGGTGTTGAGCAGGAGGATGGGGCTCTTGCCCATGCGGCCGAACAACTTGCCTTTGGTCGCGCGGTACACGCCCGCGTGCACTCCTGATCCCAGCTTCAGGGCGAGCTTCACCGGTCCCGAGAGGTCCCTCTCCGTGGAAGTATTTTCGCTCATGTCTCTCCTTTCTATCCGGCTTTCTCGGCACGTTGGAGGCCGAAGACGGCCCACAGGGCCATCACGACTATCAGGATTGCGCCCGTGGCGAAGGCGGTGGTGACGTGTGAGGGGTCGCCGGCCAGGTAGCCGCGGGCGGCTTCCAGGATGTGGGTGAACGGGTTCAGGCGGGCCGCGGCTTCGATCCAACCCGTCAGCAGGCTCAAGGGTACGAAGACGGGAGCCAGGAACAGGACGAGGAAGATGGGGGTTCGTATCACCGGCCCGGCTTGCTGGGTGCGGAGCAGCATCGCGACGCCAGCCCCGAAGAGGGTCGCAGCGATGTTCGCCAGGATGGCCAGGACTATCAGGCCGAAGAAGTCGTAGCCGCCGGCTATAGGCATCCCTGTGAGGAGTGCGATCACGGTCACAAGCGTCCCTGTCATGGTGGCCCGAACCAGCGAGGCCACGGTGTAGCCGAGGATGATCCCATACCGGTTCGAGGCCGCGAGCATGAGCCTCCTGGCGAACCCGTTCTCGAAGTCGCCGGCTATGGAGAACCCGGTAAACGCCCCGCCCATCGAGACGGCCTGCATCAGCGCCCACACGTACTGGAACGCGATGTATCCGGCCGCGTAGTCGAAGCCGGGCACGTCGCCCACTCTCGTCAGGCCCCCGGCGAAAGCGACAAAGAAAAATAGCGGGAACAGCGCCGGCGCCAGAAACGCCGGATTGGTGAAGTACTTGTAGATCTGGCGCCCGGCCACGGCCCTCGCCACCTGGAAGAAGCCGCCCATCTCAGGCCACCCTCGTCCGCATCGAAGCTGCGGCCCCGCCGATGGCGACAACGACGATGGCCCCGGCGAAGCCGAAGCCCAGCGCCAAAGCCTGTGGGTCCCAGCCGGTTATCACCAGGCTTCTTATGCCTTCGACGAGGTAGGAGATCGGGTTTATCGTCGCGACGAAGCGGAACCAGTCCTGTTCTATGAGGTTGCGGGGCAGGTTGATGGAGGAGAGGAAGATCGCCACGAAGAACAGTGGGAAGGCGCTCTCCACAGCCTCCACGGAGCCCGTCCTAATCGCCAGTATGGCCCCTATCCCCCCGAACCCGAGCGCGACGAGCACCGTGAGCAGCACGATGACCAGCATGCCTGCGAAACCGCTGCTGATGTTCACGCCCATCAGTAATCCGACCGTGAGGAAGACGACGCCCTGCAGGAGCCCGAGCGCTACGACGCCGGCGAGCATACCTCCGAGCAGGGCGACGGGGCGCATCGGGGTGAGCGAGAGCCTGTCGAAGAAGCCGCTCTCGATGTCGCGGGCCAGGTCCGAGCCGGCCGTGATCGCGCCGAAGAGCGAGGCCTGGATGAGCGGGAAGGCAAATGCGAAGTCGAGGTAGGAATCGGTAGGGAAACCGGGGATCTTCGAGGCGGCATCTAATCCGCTCGCGTTGATGGAGAAGAACATCATCGGAAAGAACAACGCCGAGATGATCACAGCCGGCTGCCTCATGGTACGGATGGTAGACCGGCGCGCGAGCGCCAGAATCTGGGTGAGAAGGGAAGAGCCGCTCACGACTGCGCCTCTTCCATCTCGCCGTCTTCGCCCGCGCCTTCGAGGGAACGTCCCGTCTTCTCCAGGAACACGTCGTTGAGGCTCGGCTCGTCGAGCCGTAGGTTGGCGACGTGGACGTTCTCCCTGTCGAGGGCGCGCACCACGTCGGCGAGGCCCGCGGCCCCGCCGGAAAGCCGCACGGCGACGGTGCCGGGTTGGGCGGGGATCTCCTCTCCAAACCCACCGAGGACGCGTGCTACGGCGTCGCGGTCAGAGTCGCCTGCGGGTGTCGCCTCGACGCTCGGGCGTCCTATCTCGGCCTTCAGGACCTCGGGCGTGTCCTCGGCGACGATCTTGCCGCGGTCGATGATCCCGACCCTGTCGGCCAATACATCCGCCTCTTCGAGGTACTGCGTGGTCAGGAAGACCGTGACGCCTTCCTCCCTAGCGAGCCTGCTGACCTCGGCCCACAGCGCGCTGCGGCTCTGCGGGTCGAGGCCCGTGGTCGGCTCGTCGAGGAAGAGTATTCGTGGGTTGTGAACGAGCGCGAGCGCGAGGTCGAGGCGGCGCTTCATCCCGCCCGAGTAGCCACGCACCCTCCTGTCGGCGGCCTCTTCGAGGCCCACGCGCTCCAGCAACTCCTGCCCCCTACGCCTGCGCTCCTTGCGCGAAAGCCCGTGCAGCGCGCCCTGCAGGTGCAGGTGCTCGCGGCCGGTCAGGAAGGGGTCGAGGGCGGCCTCCTGCAGCGCCGCCCCTATGGAGGCCCGCACCTGCGGACCCTCCTTGACGATATCGTATCCGGCCACCGTGGCCCTGCCGCTCGTGGGCGGGAGGAGCGTGGTCAGCATCAGTACCGTCGTGGACTTGCCAGCACCGTTCGGCCCCAGAAAGCCGTAGACCTCGCCGGGTTCCACGCGCAGGTCTATGCCGTCCACGGCGCGTGGACCCTTCTTGAACTCCCTGACGAGGTTCTCGACCTCTATTCCCCGACCCTGGCCCACTAGGCGGCCACCCTAAGGCCCGTTAGTTCTTCGCTGATCTCCCAGAGCCTCTGGCGGGCGGCGGGGTCGTGGGCGATCTCCTTCGCTTCGATCTCCTTGCGGTCCGAGAAGTACTTTCCGCTGACACCGTCGACGTCGGGCGAGGAAGCCAGCCAGATCAAAGTGTCAGCACCCTGCTCCGGCGTGCGCATGAACGGCTTCGCCACCCTGAAGAACAGCGCCATCGGACCTCCGTTGTTCTTTCCGAAGTTCGTGCCGACCCCGCCCGGGTGCAGGCAGTTCGCGGTGACGGAGGTTCCCTTCAGGCGTTCGGCGAGCTCGTAGGTGAACATTATGTTGGCGAGCTTGGTCATGCCGTAGACGGGGAAACCACGGTACTTGCGGGTGGACTGTATGTCGTCGAAGTCCATGTTCCCCCAGCGCTGCGCCTCGGAGGAGACGGTGATCACACGGCTCGGCGCGCTCTCTTTGAGCCGGTCGAGCAAAAGGTTGGTGAGCAGGAACGGCGCGAGATGGTTTATGGCGAGCGTCCTCTCTATGCAGTCCGCCGTCTCGGTCCGCTTGCTCTGGACGAGCCCGGCGTTGTTGGCGAGCACGTCGAGCCTGTCGTGACGCTCCAGAAACTCGTCGGCCAGCCTCCTGACCTCAGCCTGCACGGAGAGGTCAGCGAGGATCAACTCCACGGACTCGCTGTGGCTCTGCGCCTTGATGTCCCTGAGCGCTTCCTCGCCGCGCTCCGGGTTGCGCCCGACGATGACCACGTCTGCGCCCATCGCCGCCAAAGCCACCGCGGACGCTTTTCCTATACCCGAGGTTCCGCCCGTGATCAGGACCGTCTTGCCCCCCATGCCGCCGTTAGGACTGTTCAAGATCTCTCCCGCTCTAGTAAATGCTTGTCAGCCCGAGTCTATCCCGTTGCGCCCGCGAGGCTGTGAAAGCGACGCTACGTTCTAGGCGCCCTCCACACCCCCGGAGAGATAGAAGGCGGGATCTTCGTCGACCATCCAGGCCCACTCTTCGTTGTCGGCTGCCCGCAACGGCTCCGGCGCGACGGACGCCTCGTCTTTGCGAACGTTGTGTCGCGCAAACTCGGTGGTTTCGTTGTTGTGCCTCACGTTGTACCTCCTCTAGACAGGTCGATGCCAGGTAGGTCGACTTCGGGCCCGGTCTCGAGCGACTGCCAGTAGCGTCCTCCCCCGTCGCGGGCGATGCGGCCGAAACCAGAGCCAGGGATGTGGCCCGAGGCGACGGTGATCCCGTCCGCCTCCAACCACGCCAGGAGCATCTCGCGCGTGCGCGCGGCCTGCTCCTTATCCATGTCGAAGTGGACGTTCCAGGTGGGCTCTGTCGCCTGAGCCGGGTGGACGATGGCGTCGCCCGAGACGAGCGCCTGCTCCCCGCCGGAGGAGACGAGCAGACTGCTGTGACCGGGCGAGTGTCCCGGGGTGGGTATGGCCGTAAGCTCCTCCCCCACCGGCTCCTCGCCGTCAAGCAACTCCAGAACACCCCTTTCGTCGAGCCCGGCGATGGCGCGTCCCAGGTAAGGCACGGAGATCTCCCACTCCGCGGCCTGCGTGACGTAGCGGGCGTTGGCAAATACCGGCTCGCCGTCAGGCCTGACGCTCCAGCCGAGATGGTCGCCGTGCAGGTGGGTCAAGAACACGGTATCTACCTCGTCGGTCTCGACTCCGGCGTTCTCCAACTCGACGAGCAGCCTGCCACCAGGCCCCATCGCCTGCGGGCCGACCCCGGTATCTACCAGGACCGTGCCTTCGGGAGATCGCAGGACGTAGGACCCGACTCGTCCTAGGAGTGTCTCATCGTCGGCGAAGGCCCACGGGTAGCGGTGGATGTATGGTTCCCACTGGTCCTGCATGACGCCGGGGAAGATCTGGTCCAACCCGAAAAAAGCCCCCTCCATGTCCGTCAAAGAGACGATCTCGACCCTTCCTACCCCGATGCGCTTCAAGACCGAACCTCCTCTATAACAGACCAAACGCCCCGTTCGAGATAATAGTGTATATGTACACATTAACATTGACAACAATTTACGTCAACAGTAAGATGTAAGGAGAGGAGTTGGCAGGTAGGACCTGGGGCGAGGCGGATCTTGGACGCGGTAGAGCGGGAAACGGTGGTGGAAGGGTCGTCGCTGCGGCTCGTGGATGAGTTCGCCGCTTTCGGGCCTTTATATCTCAAGTGGGTCAGGTCGCGGTTGCAGGACGGGGGGATGACGTACGCCAGGATGCGTTTGCTCGGGGCCTTGCATTGCAAGGGACCCCAGATCATGAGCAGCATCAGCGACGAGCTTGGCGTCACGAGGCGCAACGTAACTGCCCTCGTTGACGCCCTGGAGGAAGAGGGGCTCGTAAGGCGCAAGCCCCATCCCACGGACCGTCGGGCCACCGTCATAGAGATGACCGATACTGGCGAGAGCACGATGGACCGGCTCTACGACGAGCACCGCGCCGCGGTCGCCGGGTTGTTCGCCGGTCTTGACGAGGAAGACCGTGGGGAGCTCACCCGCATGCTCGGCGTCCTGCGGGAGGCGCTCAGGCGCGAAGGTATCTGCGGGTAGGGCGGTACGTTTTTGGGCGGGTTTGAAGCGCGCCCCTACGGGTCGTCTCGGTGGCCCGGCGGGGTCTCATCGCCCTGCTAAGGTGGGCGCAGGACCTGGAGATTAATTAGACTCTGTTGATGGAACCCGAGAAAAGACCGCTCGACGTGCTCACCATCGGGGAGACGGTGGTCGATTTCATCTCAGCCGAGGAGACGGATACTCTTAGCAACGCTTCCACCTTTCGGCGGTATCTCGGGGGATCGCCGGCCAACATCGCGGTCTACGTCTCCAAACTCGGGGGCGCGTCGGCCGTTATCGCCAAGACGGGTATAGGAGCGTTCGGGAAGTTCTTGAAGAGCGAGCTCCAGCGTCACGGGGTCACCACGGACTACCTCATGATGGACCACCGGACGCACACCACCGTGATCTTCGTCTCTTCCACGGCCGCCACCCCGGACTTCGAGGAGTTCAGGAGCGGCGATTATTTGCTCAGGCCCGAAGAGGTTTCAGAAGAGGCAATCTCGCGCGCCAGGGTCGTCCACACCTCGACCTTCGCGCTCTCGCGCGAGCCCTGCCGCTCGGCGGTGATACGGACCTTCAGCCAGGCGCGGAACATGGGCAAGCTCGTCTCGCTCGACCCGAACTACAGCAGGAGGGTGTGGCCCGACTACAAGGAGGCGAGGGAGGTCATCCGCGAGGCCTACCGCTACGTCAACTTCACCAAGCCCTCGGCCGACGACGCGCGGCGCGTCTTCGGTCCCGACTACGAGCCCGAGCAGTACATCGAGATGTTCCACGACCTCGGCGCCGAGACCGTTATCTTCACCATGGGAGGAGAAGGAAACCTCATCTCCGAGCGGGGTGAGATCACTGCCCACGTTCCCGCCCGTCCCGTTGAGGTCGTCGATGCCACGGGCGCGGGGGAGGCGTTCTGGGCCGGGTTTCTGACCGCCACCCTCGACGGCAACCCCGCCGAACGCTCGGTGCTCTTCGCCCGCGAGATCGTGGAGCGAAAGCTGAGGACCAAGGGCCCGCTTCCCGCGGACATCGACCGCGATGAGATCTACCAGGGCCTGCAAGACGGTAAGAGAGGATGAGCAGATGCACGTCGCCTTCGTGAACCCGCAGGGTAACTTCGACCCCGAAGACTCCTACTGGACGGCACACCCGGACTTCGGCGGACAGCTTGTCTACGTCAAGGAGCTCGCCCTCGCGATGGGCAACCTCGGCCACAAGGTGGACATCGTTACCCGCCGCATCATCGACCCAGACTGGCCAGAGTTTGCCGGGGATACGGACGCGTATCCTGGTGCCCCGAACGTAAGGATCTTGCGCATCGCCTGTGGTCCGGATGAGTTCCTACCAAAAGAGGAGCTCTGGCCTTACCTCGGCACCGAGTTCGTGCCGCGGCTACTGGAGTTTTACGAGCGCGAGGGCTCGTTGCCGGACGCCGTCACGTCGCATTACGGGGACGGCGGGTTGTGCGCGATTTTGATCGGGGAGCAGACGGGCCTCCCCTTCAGCTTTACGGCCCACTCGCTGGCCGCGCAGAAGATGGACAAGATGAAGATCCCACGCGACGACATCGCGCCGATGGACGCCCGCTACCACTTCTCCAGCCGCATCGTGGCCGAACGCCTCGCGATGAACCGCTCGAGCGTAAACGTCACGAGCACCTCGCAGGAGCGCTTCAACCAGTACACCCACAACGCCTACAGGGGGGCCGTAGACCCTTCGGACGACGCCCGCTTCGCCGCAGTCCCGCCTGGCGTCGCGCTCCACATCTTCGACAAGTCGGCCCGCTACGAGCAAGAAGAGGCAGTCCAGGCGCTGGTAGACGCGTCGCTGGAGCGCGACCTGAGCCCCGAGCGGGTAGGACTCCCGTGCGTGGTCGCCTCCAGCAGGCTCGACCCCAAGAAAAACCACCTCGCGCTCGTCGAGGCTTTCGCCGGGAGCCCCACATTGCGGGAGTCGGCGAACCTCGTGATCCTGACCGGAAGCCTGGAGAATCCCCTGGAAGACTACGGCGCGGCCAAGGACGAGGAACGCGCCGTCCTCGACTCCCTTATGGAGATCATAGACCAATCCGGGATGCGGGGCGAGGTCTCGATGTTCGCTGTGCGCGGCCAGCGCGCCCTGGCGGCGGCCTACCGATATCTCGCCGGGCGGCGCTCCGTCTTCACGCTCACGGCGCTCTACGAGCCGTTCGGCCTTGCCCCGCTGGAGGCCATGGCCGCGGGCCTCCCCGCTGTCGTGACCAAGTTCGGGGGAACCAGCGAGTCCATGCGCGAGGGCGACGAGGAATACGGCATACTGGTAGATCCGACGGACCCCGAGGACGTAGGGGCCGGCCTGCACGCCCTGACGAGCGATCCAGCAACGTGGGAGCGCTTCGCCGGGGCCGGCTACGGTCGCGTCCTCGCCCGCTATACCTGGGAGAGGACCGCCGAAGGCTACCTTCAGGCCATCTCGGGCGAGAAGACCGACGCGGTCGAAGGACAGGGCGACGGCGCCACTTCCCAGAAGCTTCTGCCCATCCCCACCTACTTCACGGACCCGGCTTCGGGAGGTGGCGTCTCCCTGCGGGCGCTCGACGATCTCTACTACAAGCTCGACCTTCTCGCGGTCGGGGAGGCGCTTGTAGACTTTATCTCGCACGAGATGGCTTATTCCTTGCGGACCGCGAACCAGTTCTCGCGTTATCTCGGCGGCCAGCCAGCGAACGTCGCGGTCTACGTCGCCAAGCTCGGGGGGCGTTCGGCCGTGATCACCAGGCTCGGCTCCGACTACTTCGGCGAGTACGTCGAGGACCAGCTCCAGCATCACGGCGTCGGCACCGAGGCCGTCAGCAGGACCGACGAAGCGGCGACCACCAACTCCTTCGTCACCCGCACCGGCAGCGTCCCCGACTTCCAGGTCAACAGGGGCGCCGACGCCCTCCTCGCCGTGCGCCAGGTGGACGAGGAGATGATCTCGCGCGCCCGCATCGTCCACACCTCGGCTTTCGCCCTCTCCCGCGACCCCCAGCGCCTCGCCGTCAGAAGAGCCATGAGGCTCGGCAGCCGACTTGGCAAGATAGTGACCCTCGACCCCAACTACGACCCGCGCGTATGGCCCGACAAGGTCGAGGCCTGGGAGGTCCTCGCCGAGGTGATGCCCTACGTGACCATAGTCAAGCCCTCCCTGGAGGACGCCCGCCGCCTCTTCGATTTCAACATGGACGAGGAGACTCTGGAGGAGACGGCGCTCTCGGAGTTCCACGACCTCGGCGCCGATATAGTCATCCTCACCCGCTCGGGCGGCTTCGTCACCGTCTCGGACAACGGAAGCGTCGAGCACGTAGGACCGTTGCCCAAGGTACAGGTCGAGAACGTCACGGGGGCCCGCGACGCCTTCTGGTCGGCCCTGCTCATGGCCCACCTCGACGCCAAAGACTGGCCCGAAGCCGTCCGCTTCGCCCACGAGGTAGCGAGCCTCAAGCTCAGGGTCGAGGGGCACGTCGAACGCATGATCGACCGCGAAAGCATCTACACAAGCCTGGAGTCCGCCGGACAGCCGACGACCTAGCCTATGGCAACACAACGCAACATAACCGACCTTCCTGACCTGATCTCCGCTCTCCCCCCGGAAGACCGCGCCCTCGCCAAGCGCATCTTCGACGTCTCGACGACGACGGGACGCCTCGACCCGCCGGAGGAGATGCACGCCTGGATCTCGAAGTCCTTCGGCTCAGTAGACCGCGTCAGGGCCCAACGCATCGTGAAGGTGACGAACCGCATCACGCTTGAAGGCACCCTCTTCAACGAGCTACGCGCCTCCCGCCCGCTCGACACCGGCGTCAGCCTCGATCTGGACTGCGAGATCGCCGCCACCGAAGGCGACCCTTTCTGCCACCCGAAAGACGGCACCCCGGCCGACGTCTTCGGCCGCGTGATCGGCGAACACGCAACGACGGCCTCAAACATCGCCAAGTACGACGGCTTCCACGGCGTCGTGGTCTTCGACGACCACAATCCCCTCCACCTCACGCCGGAGAAAGTCGCAGGCTACGTCTCCGTCGGACTCGAGTGGTTCCGCAAGGCGCTCGAAGCAGATCCAAAGGCGATCTACCCCTTCCTGATGTGGAACTGCCTCTGGCGGGCCGGAGGCTCCATTATTCACGGCCACGCCCAGGTCACCGCCACCCGCCATACCCACTACCCGAAAGTCGAACGCCTCCGCCGCGCCGCCGCCGACTACAAACGTGAGCACGGCTCCGACTACTTCAGGGATCTCGCCACCGTTCATGCTTCGCTGGGCCTCGACATTCCCCTCGAAGGCGTCCACGCGTTCGCGAGCCTCTCCCCCATCAAGGAGAAGGAGCTCGTTGTGGTCGGGTCCGACCCGGCAGACCCCGCCCTGAGCCGCGCGGTCGGAGCATTGCTCCAGGGCTACGTCAACGACCTCGGCGTCCGCGCCTTCAACGTCGCCTTCTACATGCCCCCGCTGACTTCCACCGAAGAAGACTGGTCGGACTTCCCTACCGTCGTCTTTATCGTGGACCGCGGAGACCCCGCCAACCGCACCTCCGACATGGGCGCGATGGAACTCTACGCCGCCTCGGTCGTCGCCTCCGACCCGTTCCGGGTGGCCGAAGCTCTGCGCGATGGTCTGGACGGTTGATCTAAAGCGGTTCGCAAATTGCGTGAACCTTGTTGCGAACCGCGCTGTCAGCCCTCAGCACCTCAGCATGTCAGGTAGTTCTTGGCTGAAATGCTGACCGGCTGAAGTGCTGAATTGCTAATTGGGGCAGCTTACCTGGGCAACTCGACGTGGTCTCCCACCTTTACGCTGTGCTCGTCGAAGAAGCCCTGGTTGACCTCCAGGGCGTACATGACGGGTTCGGACGAGACGTAGTGGGGCGGCCTGTCGTCGAAGGGCTTCATGTCCAGGATGTCCGTGATGCGCCCCTTCGAGTCGATAAAGGCGATGGAGAGCGGTATCCGGGTGTTCCTCATCCAGAAGGAGAGATACTGCTCGACGTCGTAGACGAAGAGCATGCCCCTGTCCTGACCGAGCGCCGTCCTGTACATCAGGCCTCTCATCTGCTCGAAATGACCGTCGGCTATCTCGACCAGCACCTCGACCTTCTCTTTTCCCGAGGCGTCGATGACCACCGTACGCAAGCCCTGCGGCCGCGAGGTCGCCTCTTCTGTTTGTGCGTGGCGATCCGAGCCAGTGGCCTGCGGTGTGTTCTGTGCGCGGGTGTCCTGGTCGGCCTGGGTGCCGCCGCAGCCGGCCAGGAGAAAGAAGACCAGGGCAATAAGTTTCCAGGTCTTCATCGGAGCACGAACTCTATGCGTTTGTTCTGCCGGCCCTTGCTCTTGTGGTTCGTGATCCCCATCTCCCCCACCTCGCGCGTGTTGGCGACGTGCGTCCCGCCGTCGGCCTGCGTGTCGAGCCCCTCTATCTCCACGATCCGAATCCGCCTGACCCGCTCGGGCACCAGGTTGACCCGAGTGCGAATGAGGTCCGGGTTGGCAAGCGCCTCGTCGCGCTCCAGCTCGTAGACCCTTACCTGACGTTCCTCCGCGAGCGCCCCGTTCGTCAGGCGTTCGATCTCACCTACCACGTCCGCTGTCCACTCGCCAGGAAAAGAGAAGTCCATCCTGGCACGGTCGGCTCGCATCTGGCCGCCCGTGACTTTGGCCTCGAAATTCTGCCAGATCACACCGGATAGCACGTGCAGCGCCGTATGATACCTCATGTGGGCGTACCGCCGCTCCCAGTCCAACGTACCTTTGAGATCCCGCACCGTATCAGGAATGGCCCTGTCCAGAACGTGAACGACGCTCCCGCCCTCACGCCTCACGTCCACCACATCTGCCCCAACTGGACCGATCCCAAGAGATCCTTTATCCGCCGGCTGCCCCCCACCGCCCGGAAAGAAGGCGGTCCGGTCGAGCGTTATCTCGCGACCGTCCAGCTTCACGACGCGCGTCTCGAACGATTTCTCGTAAGAGTTCCAAAGAAACAGCTCTTCGGTCACAGTGGTAAAGACCTCCGCTCGTGGTTTCTAAACGTGGCAACCTCACGGTAGCCGATGTCGTGGACGAGGGCGAGGCTCGTGTCGTAGCCCATGGCAACCTCGGTAGGGGCGTGCGCGTCGGAGGAGAGGATGATGGGGACGTCCCTGCTGTGGAACATCTTCAGGAAGTCGGCGGAGGGGTAGACCTCGCCTATGGGTTTCCTGAGTCCCGCGGCGTTAACGTCGACGACGATGCCTGATTCGGCTACGGCGTCGGCGGTCTCTTCGAGGATGGGGGTGATGTCCCTACTCGGGAAGTGGCGGAAGATCTTGATGAGGTCGGGGTGGCCGAGGACCTCGAAGCGCCCAGAGAGCGCGGCCTTGCGGACGTTGGCGTAGTAGGCGGCGTAGAGGTCGTAGGTTTCGTATTTGTCGTAGATCCTCTGGTCGGTTGCCCTGTCTACCTCTTCGTTATCTACCCTGTGCACGCTGCCGATTACGTAGTCGTAGGGGAGGGCGGTGGCGTCGTGGTCCATCCGCTCTTCGGCGCCGGGCACGAAGTCTATCTCTATGCCCAGGCGCAGCTCCACGTCGCGGGAGATCTCCCGCGCCTCCTGGAACGCGGCGAGGTCTATCTCGTCGAGGTAGCGATCGTGTTCGGTGATGCCCATCTGGCAGACGCCCCGGGCTCTGGCGACCTCGCAGTACTTCAGGATGTTCTCCACGGTCATCGGGCGATCCCCGTGGGCTATGACGTGCAGGTGGTAGTCGATCAAAGGCCTCACTCCGAAGGTAGTTACGCGTGACCCTCCCATCTTATAAGATAGTCGCTATGTTTTCGGGAGGGGAGCTCGGTAGAGAGCGGCATTGTTCGGCAGGGTAGCCTACGGCGCGACGGCCGCGCTCACGGTGGGCGTGGTGGCGGTGGAACTTCTTCACGCCCCGACGCTCTTGCTCTTCGCCGTCTCAGCGCTCGCATTGGTCGGGCTGGCGTGGGTTCTAGGGCAGGCCACGGAGAGCCTCGGCCACCACGCAGGCCCGCGCGTCGGCGGCGTCCTCAACGCCACCTTCGGCAACGCCGCCGAGCTCATAATCACGATATTCGCCCTCTACGAGGGCCTCACGACCGTGGTCAAAGCCTCCATCATCGGCTCGGTCATAGGCAACGTATTGTTGGTCCTCGGGGCTAGCATCCTCTTCGGGGGCCTCAAGAACGGCGTCCAGAGCTTCTCGGTCGAGATAGCCGGCATCAACGCCTCGATGCTCGCCATCGTAGCGGCCGCGCTATCTTTGCCGACCATCTTTGCCGTCACCAACCCCGGCCCGAGCCCGACCACCCTGAGCATAGAGGTGGCCGTCGTGATGTTCGTGCTCTACGTGCTGTACCTCCTGTACATCCTCCGCAGCCCCGCGGGTGTCGCGACGGGCGAGGGAGATGCCCCCTTCGGCAGGACTTTCTCGCTCTTGCTGCTGTTCGGGGCGACGGTCGCCGTCGCCTACGTCTCGGAGGCTTTCGTCGGGGCTATAGAGCCGCTTACCGAGGAGTACGGCATCTCCGAGCTCTTCGTCGGGGTCATACTCGTGCCCATAGTCGGCAACATCGCCGAACACGTCGTAGGCGTCCAGATCGCCTACAAAAACGACATGGACTTCTCGATGGGCATCTCCCTTGGCTCCTCCCTCCAGGTTGCCCTGCTCGTAACCCCCATCCTCGTCTTCCTCGGCCCCTTGCTCGGCCACCCGCTGCACCTGATCTTCACCACCCTCGAACTCGGCGCCCTCGGGGCCGCCGTGGTGGTAACGGGCTTCGTCGCCCTCGACGGAAAATCCAACTGGCTCGAAGGCGCGATGCTCTGCGGCGTCTACGTGATCGCCGCGCTGGCGTTCTTTTTTTCTTGAGGTTTCAGCCAGCCTGAAGCCCGAAAAGAACCTCCTCGAATCCCACAACGGTGTCCTCCCATCGCGGCAGACCCGAGGCGCGGCGATAGGCGGCTTCGGACATCTTTGCCCTGAGCGTGGCGTCTCCGAGAAGGAGGTTCAGGGCTGCCGGGAGGGCGCCTCTGTCGTCCGGTGGGATCAGAACTCCCGCCTCCCGTCCGACCAGTTCCGAAACCGGTCCAACCTCGCAGGCGATTACGGGCAGGCCCGCCGCGAGTGCTTCGGCGTAGACGATCCCGTATCCTTCGTAGCGGGAAGGCAGTACGAAAAGGTTCGCCGAGGCATAAGCCCTGGCGAGCGCCGCGTCGTCAACGCGCCCCGAAACGACGATGGAGTCTCGCGGAGCAGCCTCGATGGCGCCTCTGACGCGCGTCTCATAGTCGCGATCTGCGTCCGTCTCCCCGACCAGTTGGAGCACCGCGCCGGGGCGCTCGTGTAGCGCCCACGCCTCGACCAGCGTCAGTATTCCCTTGCGCGGAATCCACTGCGCGACACAGAGGGCACGCAAGAGGTCGTCATTATGGTGAGAATACTCACCCTCGGGAACGCCGTCGAAGCCTGGTGGCACGACGTGGATACGCCCGGCCTCGACGCCACGGCTCAGGAGCACGTCGCGCCCGTGGCCGCTCACGGCGACGAGCCTGTCCGCGCGCATCAGGGGCCCCTCGAAGATCTGCTCGCGATCGGTCCCGCCGCCTGCGATGCTGGGCAGCTCGTGGACCAGCGCCACGACGGGCCGGGACGTAAGCCAGAGATCCAGGTGCGGGGAGACCACGATGCTGGCCAGGGCATCGACCACAATAGCGTCGTAGCGTGATGGACCGATCGCGGAGCCGAGTCGCGGGGCCGTGGCTTGTTGCTCCTCGGGGGATGCCCCGCAGGCCACGAGTTCCTCTACGTCGAAACCTCTATTGCGCAGGCCGGAGATCACATGCTCGTTGTACAGGTAACCGCCTGTCTTGCGGCCCGTATCACCCACCGTGACGAACGCGATGCGCAGGTCGACCCGCTCAGTCTAGGGTGTCTTCGCGGGCAGCGTACGCGTCGGGCGACTCCCAGATGCGCACGACCAGCGAGCCGAGACCGTGTCCGCGCAGAGGGCTAGCCAGCCTCTGCCAGCAGAAATCCGCGACTGCTTCGGCGGTCGTGTTGACGCCTGTCAGGCCAGGAACCTCGCCCAGATCCCGGTAGTGGAGGGAGGCCGCGAGGTCGTCCACGGCCTGCTTTAGACGCCCGATATCGTAGAGCGTGCCGTCTTCCGCGAGACGTTGGCCGCGGACGATTACCTCCATCCTGTACGTGTGCCCGTGCATCCGCGTCGCCGGCCCGAAGTCCCCGACGAGCCTGTGCGCTGCCTCGAACCTCGCGGCGACGTAGACCTCATACATCCCGGCCTCCGTGCGACGTTTGGTAGGTAAACACTACCTGAACCGCCTCGTCGGGCCTCCCGTCGAGCAGCGGGTAGGCTTCCGGTGCCCTGTCAAAGGGAAAGCGGTGAGAGATGAGAGGTTCCAGATCCAGCCGTTCTAGAAGCCGGAGGACCGTCTGTGTACGCCTGTCTCGATCCCACCGTGGCGCGAGCTCCGGGTTGGACCGCCCGACCTGCGAGGAGCGGAGCTTTATTCGACCCCTGTGGAAGTGCCCACCGAGATCCAGCGCGGCGGGCTTCGTGCCGTACCAGGAGGCCACGACGACCGTCCCCTCGGTCGCAACCGTCTCGATCGCTGCCCGCAAGGCGGTTGTGGCGCCGCTAACCTCCACGGCCACGTCAGCCCCACGACTATCGGTCGCGTCCATGATGCGCTCCTCCACGCGCTCAAGGCCGAAGGCGTCGTCAGCGCCGGCGGCGAGGGCCCGTTTGCGGCGGTGCGCGATGGGGTCTACGACGAGCAAGGTTCCCGCACCGGCCAGGTTCAGGAGCCGGGTCACGAGGAGGCCGACGACGCCCGCTCCGAAGACGAGCGCCGTCTCTCCGAGGCGCAACGGCGTGTCGTGGACGACGTTCAGGGCCGTCTCCAGGTTGGCGAAGAACACGCCGAGCAGGGGGTCGAGGTCGTCGGGGAGGCGTACGGGCATGGTCGCGGTGACGACGAAGACCTCCTGGTGCGGGTGGTGGACGAAGACGGGGTTCCCCGCAACGAGATGCTCGACGCCTGACCCGACATCGAGGACGCGTCCTGCTGTGGCGTAGCCGTATTTGATCGGGAACGCGTAGCTCCCCCGGAGCGTCGGCAGGTCAAGCGGTAGGTCGCCAGGAACCTCTCCGCGGTAGACGAGCAGCTCCGTGCCCGAGCTTACGGCCGAAGCGATGGCTTCTACGCGTACCTCGCCGGGTCCGGGCGGCGGCACGGTCTCGTCGCACAGCATGGCACTGCGAGGGGCGGCAAACCAGATGGCCCTGGCCTTCAGTTCATCCCCGATCCACGCCGCCGTCGGGGTATACGACGCGTCCGCTGAGGATGAGGTCGACCCCGTACGGTTCGACCTCGGCGTCGGCGAGGGTTAGGGATCTGGAGAGGTCGCGGATGCCGAGGTCCCCGACGGCCTGTACGCCGTCGCCGAGGATCTTGGGCGCCACGCAGACGGCCAGCCGGTCTACAAGCCCGGCCTTGAGGAAACCCGTGATCAGGGTGGCGCCCCCCTCGACCATGACCGTGCTCACGCCGAGGACGCGAAGCCGCTTCAGCAGGGCTAATAGGTCCACCCGGCCGTCGGCGGCGGGAGGAAGGTCCAGGACCGTCGCGCCCGAAGAGAGAATCCTCTCGCGGCGTTTTGCGGATGCCCGATGAGTACCGGCGAGCACGGTTCCCGTGGACGCGCCGCCTGTGAGCACGGCGGCGTCTAAGGGGGTACGCAGGGTGCTATCGACGATAACGCGCAGGGGGTCGGCGCCGGGGACGAGGCGAACGGTCAGGCGCGGGTCGTCCTTGCAGACGGTGCCCGCACCGACGACGACGGCGTCGTGGGAGGCTCGCATCTCGTGGGCGAAGCGCAGGGAGTCGGGGCAGCTGATCCACTGCGACTCCCCGGTTGCGGTCGCGACGCGCCCGTCGAGCGTCTGGGCGTAGCTCACGGTCACGGAAGGCCTCGTCACGGGCCTCTCGACAGCCGAAGAGCGCCGCTCGTCACCTATCACGATGCCCCGTTCGCGGGAAGGTCGTCTGGCACCATCGAAGTTGTGAAGAGATGCCCGAGCTTCTCTTCCTTCGTGCGCAGGTACCCGATGTTGAGGGGGTTCGGCTCGACCTGGACGGGCAGGCGCTCCACGACCTCGACGCCGTGGTTTCTCAAACCTTCGATCTTGGCCGGGTTGTTCGTCAGCACTGCCGCCCGATGCACGCCGAGATCCAGGAGCATCGCTGCGGCGACGTCGTAGTCGCGGGCGTCCTCGGGGAGGCCTAGGGCCAGGTTCGCCTGGACGGTGTCGAGCCCCTCGTCCTGGAGGGCGTAGGCGGAGATCTTGTTCGCCAGCCCGACGCCGCGCCCCTCCTGCCTGAGGTAGAGCAAGACGCCGCGCCCCTGCTCGCGCAAGAGCCTCATGCTCTCCTCGAGCTGCCCGCCGCAATCGCAGCGGCGCGACCCGAAGACGTCCCCGGTGAGACACTCGGAGTGCAGCCGCACCAGCACGGGTTCGCCCTTCTTCATGCCACCCGGCTCGAAGCCCGTAAAGAGGACCACGTGCTCCTTCTGGTCCTGAGCCTCGTAAACGAACATCTCGAAATCGCCGTGTGCGGTCGGCAAACCGGTTCGAGCAACGCGTCGGATAGAAGGCATATTCTCCGTTCCCCGTCTCCAGGTCGTGGTCGGATAGCCCAGACTCCTACTATAACCGACCTCGCACATCGGCCGCATCCACACGGCTCATCCCATACTGGTACATTACGTTCTGTCATACTGCTTTGGATGGAAAGTGGTGAAAAAGCCCCATGAGCGAGGACCGCATTATCCTCTCCGAGATGGTCTTCCACGGCCATCACGGAACCCTTCCGGCCGAGAACGAGCTGGGCCAGCCCTTCGTCGTCAGCGTCGAGCTCAGCCTCGATCTGCGGCCGGCCGGGACCTCCGACGACCTGGCCAGGAGCGTGGACTACGGCGAGGTACACCGCATGGCGCGTGACATCGTCGAAGGACAGCCCGTGCAACTCATCGAGACCCTGGCGGAGAGGATCGCCGCGGGCACGCTCAGGGACCATCCCGCGGTCCAGGCCGTGAAGGTCAAGGTGGCCAAGCCACACGTCAGGCTCGGGGATACAGTGTTGGCGGGGTCAGCCGTCGAGATATTGCGCCGCCGCGACGACGAGTGAGCGGTTTCAGGCATCAGGCTGCGGGATTCAGGACTTCTTCGAGGGGGGTCTGAGCGGCAAGCAGCGTCGTGGATAGCGTTGCCTTTACGGGGGGGTGCGCGAACCGTGCCGGCTGAGCTTGCGTACTAACGTATGATGTAGGGGCGTCCCGGCCACGCGCGGGAAAACCGGAAGGCGGCGCACTGGTGACGGATAGGCTTACCGAATCCGACGTTTTCGTGCCGGAGGGTGTCCTGGATCGCGTGTCCCTGCTGCCCGCCACGCGCGAGGGACCGCGGGTCGTTTCTTCGGAGGACGAGGAGCGCCTCGAACGGCTCACGCGGGTCTGTGTCGACGATGTGATCACCGCCTTCGGCCTGGGTGAGTTGGGGCGTGGGCGCACGATGCTAGAAGTTATCTCACGCGTACCGGCGCGGCGTCTGGCGCGCCAGGTTCTGATCTTCGACGGGATCGTCGGCGAGGCGGGCCTCGGGGCTGGCGGCGCGTGGGCGCTTCAGAGGCTGTGCCGGAGCGCGAGGGTAGAGGGGCGAGAGAACGTGCCGCCCGGGGGGCCTTTGCTGCTCGTCTCCAACCATCCCGGCCTCGCGGACGCGGTGGCGCTGTTCGCCGCGACGCCACGGGAGGACCTGCGGGTGATCGCCGCCGACAGGCCCTTCCTCGATTGCCTCCCCAACACCTCGCGCCACCTCCTGACCGTCGCTGAGATACCGGCGGGGCGTTCCGGCGTCGTGAGGGCGGCGGCCAGGCACCTGCG
>JBKPSF010000342.1:0-3066 GCA_046734875.1 Actinomycetota bacterium
GGAGGTCTTACCTGCTGATTCTCGCCGCTCTGCTGCATCTGTTGTTCCTCCTTTCAGCCGCTACGGGCGGGTGTTCATTTTATCCCGCACCCGCCCTTATCTGTGCGGTAGTGTCTCATCAATCGATGATGTTCCCGGCGAGAATAGCTAGGCCGGCGATAGGCTTATCTACCGCTCCTCCCTCACCGTGGCGGAAACGCTGACCATCAGGGTGGTCTCGTCGGTTCGTACACTCGATAAGGAGGAGCGGTCCGTCTGCAGCCCATCCGAGATCGCGCAACTCTATGCAACGCTCCAACATTGTGTGGTCGCGGGATCTGAGCACTGGTCAGGGATACAGTTCCGAAGAGGCCTACGCCCCGACCTTATTCATCATGTCGGATACGGACTTCGCAGCACCTACCTTCCACGCATTCCGGTGAATAAAGGTTGGGGCTGTGCATCAACCTGGAGCCCTAAGGTGAGTTCCCCGAACTTCGCGTTGACGGCGTTCTACGAAGTTCGCTACTAGCTAGCAACTCCCAAGCAACGGTAAAGATCATCCATTCGGCGCAAACCTAGTTCATTTGGGGGATACGCCGGGTCGACCGAGAGGGTAGGCTGGGTCCGTTGCGTGGCAACTCGACGTCGCGTTAGGGTGCAGGACGGAGCTTCCTGTCCTCCTTCTTCTACCAGCTCTGGGGGTAGCGTGTCGAAGAAAATGATGCTTCTTGTGGCAACGGTTGTGGCCGTGGTGCTGAGCGCGGCAGCCACGGCGCTAGCCGCCAGCCCTAGCGCCAGCAGCCACCCCGCCACCAAGGGCAACTCCACCAAGACCAACAAGGACTTCGCGGGCCTGGTCGACATCGGCGGGGGACGAAAGATGTACATGGAGTGCCAGGGCAAGGGACGTCCCACCGTGGTGTTCGTCTCGGGGGTCAGGGACCGCCCCGAAGCGTGGAGCACAACGCTCGACCCATCCGAACAGGCGGTTCTGCCCGCGATAGCCCAGACCAACCGGGTGTGCGCCTACGACCGTCCAGGAACCATCGTTTCGACGGGTGAAGGTCCAGAGGACTTCGAGACGAGTCGCAGCGATCCCGTAGACCAACCCACCACGCTCCAGGACGCGGTCTCGGATCTGCACGCCCTGTTGAAGGCGTCCGGAGAACGCGGCCCCTACGTCTTGGTGGGGCATTCGATGGGAGGCGCCATCTCCAGGCTCTACGCGAGCGAATACCCCGAAGATGTCTCGGGGCTCGTCCTCATCGATTACGCCGCCTATGACGTGCGCAAGGCGCTGACCGACGAGCAGTGGGATCTCTTGAAGATTCTGATAGGTTCTCCGCCGGAGGAGGCTCTGGATCTTTACCCCGACCTGGAGTGGTTCGACGAACAGCGAAACCTCGAACAAACCTTGGCCGCCGCCCCCCTGAAGCCGATGCCCCTCATCGTGCTCTCCGCCGACGAACCTATGGACCTTTTGCCCTACGTGGAGAACGGCACGTTCCCGACGCCCGAAGAAGCCAAGGAGTTCGGCGAGTTGCTCTTCCGGGCTAATGTGGATGCCAGGTCCGATCTCGTGAGCCAGGTGCCCGGCGCCAGGCACATCACGGACACCGAAAGCGGCCATTACATACACTGGGAGCAACCCCAGCTGGTGATCGACTCGGTTCGGGAGGTGGTAGAAGCCGCCCGCAAGAAGTCGTGTGCGCTGGGGGTCAAGAACCACGGTCAGTGCGTCAAGGCCGAAAAGCAAGCACGGCGATAGACAGAACGACCAGGCACTACAGAGAGCCGGGGCTTCCAGCAGCCCCGGCCCTTGTATCATGCCCTATTCACCGGAGTACGTGGAAGGCTTATTCTGCGAACTTCGTTAGTAACGGCGTTCTCGGAAGTTCTTTGGGGGAGGCGGCGAGCGTCCCCCCTCTGAACCGGGTAGTAGAATACCGTCGGGCCCTGCGGCCCGTACCTCCCCCTCCTGGGCCGCAGGGCTTTTTCGTGCGCCCCTTCGCTCCCGCGCGGGTCCAAATGGCCCGAAAGGTGCATGGACGGGGCCCGGACCTCCTGAGACAATGCGCGACCGAGGCGGGCGGGCGGACCTAGGAGGGGGCGTCGGCCCGTCTTCGTGCTCCCGTACGAGGAGATGAGCCGATATGGTGCGAGTGCTGATCACTTTGGAGCCCAGGATGTACCGCGAGGCCATAGCCCTAGCCCTCCGACGCAGCCGCCCAGACTCCGAGGTGCTGCTCGCGGCGGAGGTGTCCCTCAACGGACAGGTGCACGACTTCGCCCCCCACGTAATCGTGCGCAGCGACTCCGGCCCCGAGGTCCCAGAGGGACAGCTCGGTAGCGTGGTGTGCCGCGTGGAGGTGCTCTACACCGACCACATGGGCGTGCGGGTCAGCGTCGCGGGCGGAAGGTCCTACGCCATAGAGGACGCGAGCATGGAGGACCTGATCTCGGTGGTGGACGAAGCCGAGGGCTTGATCTCGGGCTAGCGCCTCGCGCGGCCGGGGCTGGCCGGGAGTCGCGCTCTGGCCGCCTTCTCCCGGGGCGTCCTATTCGGCGATCTCCTCTATGGTGATCCACTCCCTGAGGAGCGCCTCCCTTGCTGCCTCGCCCCTGGATGCGACGCCCATCTTCGGGTAGATGTTGGCAAGGTGACGCTTTACGGTCGCCTCCGAGATGTGAAGCGAGGAGGCTATCTGGGTGTTGGAGAGGCCGCGGGCGACGAGAAGCAGGAGCTCTAGCTCCCTCGCAGTGAGGACGCTCTCGACCCCCTCCTGGGTGCCCTCAAGCATCTTCCCAGGCATCCCCACAACGGCGTTCTCGCTCAAAGGGTCAAGCACCGCCGCACTTATGGCCGCCACCAGGTGCTCCGAGGAGGAGGTCTTCAGCAGGTAGGCGCTTACCCCCACCCCAGAGAGCCCCCGAACGTATCGCGGGCTCTCGAACCTGGTGACGATCACTACCTTGGGTGGGTCGGGGAAGGCACGCATCGCCTTCAGGGTCTGCTTGGCCCTCTCAAAGGGCATCTGCACCTGCATGATGACCACGTCGGGAGAGAGCTCGCCCACGAGCCTT
>JBKPSF010000343.1:0-11180 GCA_046734875.1 Actinomycetota bacterium
AGGGTCAAAGCACGCAGTTAGCCGATGCTAGTCTGTGTACTGCAGCGCAGGAGCCGCTTATCTAAGCCGATTGGTGAGAGCCGACGAGCGGACTCGAACCGCTGACCTGCTCCAGCTACGAGTGATCGGTCATGCGTTGCAGAGGCTTGCACAGGATTGCAAATCCCGCATATCTAAGCGGCTTTCTCTGCTCCGCGTTGCTCCCTGTTGCACCGTATTGCGTTCCCGGTGGTATCAGAGTGGTATCAAAGATGCTCTTGTTCCTCGTCGTCTGTGGCGACCTTGGGGCCACCCAAACAACCTTCTTGCATCTCGCTCAGATCGTGCACCGTCACGCGGACCCCATAACCGCCCCTCAGCCGGCCGAGTCGGTGATGGGGGAGTAGTACTACCCTTGGTAGGCGAACTTCTACACTAAGAGCTAGGGCGTGATCCTAGGAGGCGATCCTCTCTGTGTAGCTAACGATGAACTCTGCGCTAACATAACCTGGTCTGGGCTCCTGAATGGTACCCCGCGCGATGAGGCACCGGAGCTTGCCGGGGGACAACCCGAGCAGCTTGGCGGCGTTGGCGATGGTGTAGAAGCGTCCCTCGGGGGTGACAAGGGCGAGGACGTGGCCGTCGTCCGGTTCGGGGATCAAGGAACGCGTGACGTTCTGGGGTCGCTTGCTGGTAAGGTGATACTTGCCGCAGAGCTCGCATGTGTAGTAGCGCTCTGGGGGAGTTCGCCCGAAGCGGTGGGCGCGCTCCCGCATGTGGCGCAGCCCCTCCCGCGCCGCACCCTCGCTCGAGAATGAGACGCCCTTGCCGCCTGGGCATACCAGCCGGTTCCCGGTTGCTTTTCGTCGTCTGCTCGCCATGATTGACATCATCACTCCTGCCGTTGCTGTGTGCCTTTAGATGATGCGTTGCCGCTCTGCGCTTCGCAAGTTTGCAGATCCACGGAGATTGGGTGGGCGTCGAGCAAGATTTGATGGTCCTCAATCACGGCCTTTCGGATGCCCTCGTCGGTGGCGCCGCTAGCGCTGAAGGCGGCTACGAAGCAACCATGCGGGCGGCGTAGTATGACGATGTCCGGGTCCGACTCGTCCAGGGTGTAGTCGAAGGGAAGCCTCATCATCATTGCCTCCTAACCTGGCAAGTAGTAGAAGTGGAACGGGTCATCTCATCCCTGCCATCTCGGCAACGCGCTCCGGGGAGGACGGCGCAATCCCTCTCGCATGGCTCGCAGGTCATCCAGGGTCTTCTTCATCTTCTCTCCATCCTCGCCGACGAGCTGCCCCGCCGCCCCGATGATCTGCTCGATGTGCGCGCTCTTGGCGAGCACCTCGTCCGCCCCCACCTCCAACGCCCGGGCATGCCTTGCCGGGCTTCGCTCAGCGGTAAAGGCCACTATCGGAACTTCGGGTTCGGTTTGGCGCAGCCGTTCGATCAGCTCGCTCCCTTCCCCGTCCGGCAGGTCGAGTTCAACGATGGCAAGGTCCACCATCCCCTTCGCGGCGCCCAGGACTCGGTGTCCCTCGGCCAGCGACCCGGCATCGATACTCTCCAAGCCCAATTCCCAGTCGAGCAGTAGCGCGAGGCTTTCACGGAACAAGGCGTGGTTTTCGATGAGTAGGACCCGCTTCACCGTGACCACCCCATCAGAATCCCGCAGGCGCCTTCTGGAGAATCGCTGTGGCTCATTTTTCACTCCTTCATCGTTGTAGTGCCCGACGGCTTATGCTGGGCCCGAGCCCGGTGCGAGGTATCCCTTACACTGGGGGTTGGGGCTTCTCGCGGTTGGTTCTGCTATGGTCCTGCGCTACGGCTCACTGACCGACCGGGGATGCGCCACTCAGTGCTTGTTTGGGTTATGGGCGGAGCTTGGGCCTCCTGCCGAATTCGGCCCAGAAGCGCCGCACCAGGAACAGCGGCCGAACTATCACCGCGACCAACGAGATAGAACACACCATCGCGACCCCGGCGGCAGCCATGATCAGCGCGACCAGCTGACGCTTCGCGATCCACAGGGCTGCCCCAATGAGTCCCAGTAGTAGCGAGAGGCCCAACGCCGACAAGCCGAGGCCCATGACCTGGCCGGCTCCTTCGGGCCCGATTGCCGCGCCGAGGCCCCCGACCATGAGGGCGAGCACGGCGCTCACCAGACCGGTCAGGCCAGCGATGATCCCGATCACTATCGCGCCGTTTCTCATCCCTCCTGTGGCTTCGCCTTGCTCTGCTGACTTCACTTCTCTTGTCGCCATGATTCATATCCTTTTCTTCAGCCTGCTTCGACATTCCTCACAGAGGCTTTCCGAGATCTCTTCCGTGCCCCTATAGAAGAGGGCCGGGGCTGTTGTGCCCCGACCCTATTCGGTATTGGTTAGTGCTTTACCTCCTTACTGCGCCACGTTAGCGCAAGCTGATGTACGTGTAGTAGGTCTGGCCGTCGTCGAGCTTGACACCGATCTTGTAGTAGAAGCCGCTCGACATGCCCTTGGTGCTCCAGTTGTAGATGTACTGCTGGGCCGTGGCGTCCCACTTGTACAGGGAGCCGCTCGTGGCCGGTTCCGCAAAGACGCTCTCGTCGACGGCCTGGGTCGTGGCCTTGCCTAGCTGAGGCGTAATCCACTGGGCACTACCCGCCTGGACCGCATTGCCTTTGGCGTCCGTGAGGCGGAACTTGACGGGAACGGTGCTCCCAGACTTGAAGGTGCTCACGTCCGGGTTCGAGCTGATGTCATGCGCCGTGTCGTTGATCGGCTGCAGGAATCCGCCGAACTTGTAGGTGATCTTGAAGCTCCGCGAGACGTCCGGCGCGGCGTTGTAGTTGCCGTTGCCGGCCTGAGAGGCCGTGATGGTGCAGCTGCCGACGCCCGTTATGTGCATGGTGCTGTCGGTGATGGTGCAGGTGCCACCAGGTGTTGCCGCGAGGGTGACGGGGTTGCCCGAGGGGCCGCCCGTGGCACTCACGTTGAAGTCCGGAGCGCCGACGATCTTATCGGCGGGTTGCGCGAAGTTGATCGCTTGGGCCGCCTTATCGATCATGAAGGTTTTGGAGTCGCTGTTGCCCTCGTGGTTGGCGTCCCCGGCGTAGGTGTAGCTGGCCGTGGCCGTGCCCGCGTTGACGTTGTTGGAATAGTCGGGTGCCGGGCTCTGATTCAGGCCACCAGCACCGGTGACGCTGACCGTGCAAGGACTTCTTGATAGTTCTGTTCATCTGCCTTGTCTCCATTCCTTCCTCGCTCCTCCTGTTCTTGGATTGCTTGAGAGGTGAGCTCTCTTTGCCGATATGTAAAATGCTATTGGGCGGCGGGCATCTGTACATCCGCCAGGCAGAGTATTTTCCGCCTACTCCTGTGGAGTATTTTCCGCGTACTCCATCCGGAGTACTTCCCGCCCCGAACGCGTACTTCTGCTGGGTTACTGTCGCCCGGGACCAGCCCTGTCGAGCAGGGCGGTTTCGATCCGGCGCGCAAGCGCCTCGGTAGTGCACGGCCACGACACCACGCCTAACCGTTCTTCTTTTCGCCCACTTCGTGAAGCCTCGGAAGGCGCAAGGAGCTCCAGGACCGGCGTCCCCGCCCTCGCCGGAGTGCCCCTTGCGCGACCGAGGAAGATCTTGCGGCGCCCGGTGCTCATCCTGGGGGCGAAGATCACCAGCCCGACTTCCTCGGGCAGTTCGGCCGGTTCGCCGCCCAAGGAACCGTGGAGGAAGCGCGCGTCATAGCCGATGTCTCGCAGCGCTACTGCCAGAGATCGGCCAACCAGCAGGTCACCGCCAAGGATGGCTATCTCGACCGGGCTGGGTTTGCGTTGGGACATCTGTGCTGGCGCCTCATGAGTGTCAAATTGGTCAGTACAGCCAGATTATGGGGTCGGGATGGGTCTGCGCCTATCGGCCGGGTGGAGTACTTCGCGTACTCCGGGTGGAGTATTTCTTATCGGGCTCGGGCGGGCGGCCTTCTAGGTAGACTCAGGGGCGAGCAGGCCGAGCTCGGCGGCGCGAACCGCCGCCTGGGTGCGGTCGGAGACCCCGAGTTTGCCGATTATGCGCTGCACATGCGTCTTCACGGTCAGAGGACTAACGACGAGGCCCTGCGCGATCTCCTGATTGGTCTGCCCCTGGGCCAGCAGCCTCAACACTTCGAGCTCCCGCTTCGTCAACGAGTGGGGGAGCCGGTCGGGCGGTTTGTGCGGTTGCGAGCCTTGTGGCGGTTTCGTCTCTTGCGTGGTCTCGCCGCCAAGGTGCCGGATCACGTGCATGGCGAGCTCCTGGTTCAGGGGGGACTCGCCCTCTGTCACCCTGCGTATGGCGTCCATGATCTCCCTGTTGGGGGAACCTTTCAGGACGTAGCCGGCGGCGCCGGCCTTGACCGCTTCCAGCAGGTAGTCGGGGTTCTCCTGCATGGTGACCATGAGCACGCTCGTTTCGGGGTGCCTCTGCTTGATCTCTCGCGTGGCCGCCAGCCCGTCCATAGTGGGCATACGGACGTCCATCAAGACCAGATCGGGGCTCAGGCGCGCGCACAACTCGACGGCCTCGCGCCCGTCCTCCGCCTCGCCGACTACCCTGAAGCCTTCCTCGCGGGCCAGCATGCCCCGGAACCCCTGCCGCACGAGGCCGTGGTCGTCGGCTATGACGATCCGGACCGGGCCGGAATGTCCCCCTGGCTGCATTTCATTTTCCGTCATCGCTCTGGCCTTCCGTGTCGATCTCCAGCTGCAAGGGAACTTCTGCCACCACCACCGTGCCGGCTCCGGGTTCGCTGTGGATCTCGAAGCGGCCACCGAGCAGCGCGATCCGCTCGCGCATGCTGGAGAGGCCGACCTTCTCGCTCGGATCGGCTCCGTCCGTTATGTTCTCCGACGCGAACCCCCGTCCCCAGTCGCGCACTTGGAGCCGGACCACCTGGTCGCGGAGCTCGAGCGCGACGTGCACCCTATCCGCCCGCGCGTGCTTGCGCACGTTCGTAAGCGCTTCCTGGGCGACCCTGAAAAGCGCCGTCTCCACCACTTCTGGCAGGCGCTCTCCTCCCAGCGTTTCCTCGTAGCTCGTCCGCAGGCCCTCGTCGGAAAGCCTCTCCACCTGCAGGCGGAGCGCGGTCGCCAGCCCGAAGTCGTCGAGCACCGTGGGGCGCAGATAGGCGACCACGTTGCGGGCCTCTTCGACCGTTTGTTGGAGCATCCCCAGGGCCTGATCGAGCGCCTCTTCGCCGCGGGTCGAGCTGGGAGGGTCGTCCGCCGCGAAGTTCTGCAGGTGCTGGTAGGCGGCGGCGGCAACCTGGGCGAGCCCGTCGTGCACTTCGTAGGCCACCAGGCGACGTTCCTCCTCCTGGGCCGTCACGAGTTTGCCCACGAGGTCTTGCAGCCGGCGCCTGTGCTCGGCGAGTTGTTCGTAGAGCCGGGCGTTCTCCAAAGCGCTCGCGGCCTGGTTGGCCACGCTGGCGAAGGTCTCCAATGCTTCGTCCTCCGAGAGGCGTTCCGAGCTGTAGACCTCGAGCACGCCGATGACCCGTTCGCGTACCCGCAACGGGAGAAAGAACCCTGCGAGGTGCTCCGCTTGTGGGTCTGGGCTCTCCATCTCCAAGAGCCTTTCCTCTTCGGTCTCGAAGGCGTCCCGTCGTGCGGCCCTGGCCTCTGGCTCATCGCGAAGCGAAGCGAGAAGGCCCTCCGGTCCGATCGTGCGCCACGCGTGCATGCGCTCTGGGTGATCACCCAGGTTGATGACCGCCGCTTTCGTACCGGGGACCTGTTCGATGATCCCGAGCAAGCGTGATCCGATCTCCTCGCGCTCGAGGCTGGAGCTCAAGAGCTGCCCCGTTTCGTAGAGGGCGAGCAGCGCGTCCAGGCTGCGCCTTATCGTGGCTTCTGACCTCTTGCGCTCCGTGATGTCGCGCAGGACCATCGAGAAGCCCCGCAGGTTCCCCAACTCGTCCCTCAAAGCCGTTACGAGCGCGTTCGCCCAGAACCTGGAGCCGTCCTTGCGGACCCTTTCGCCTTCTTCTTCGTAGCGGCCCTCCTCCATGGCAACGCGCAGCGCCTCCTCGGGGCGACCGGGCTCGGCGTCTTCCCGGGTATAGAAGACGGAGAAGTGCTCGCTGACGATCTCCTTTGCCGCGTACCCCTCGATGCGCTCGGCCCCCTCATTCCAGCTGGCGACGCGCCCTTCTGGGTCGAGCATGAAGATAGCGTAGTCCTGTACCCCTTGCACCATCAGCCTGAAGCGCTCCTCGCTTCGGCGCAGTTCCTCCTGACGATTCCTCGCGTCCAGCTCGCTCGCCTCGGCCCGACGTCTGGCTGCACGCAGTGCCTCGGCTAGCGAGCTGATCACCACCCCCTGCGCCGCAAACAAGGCCAGCGGCAACGCCGCCACATTTAGCCCCGTGAACGAGCCTTGCGGTGGCAAAAAGAAGTAATCGCCAGCCAGCACACCGAGCGCCGTAGCCAGCAATCCCGGGCCAAGGCCGCCGAACCAGGCAGCGGCCATCACGGCCCCGCCCCCAAGCAGGAAGAACGGGGACTGCGGCGTGATCAGGGGCCCCAGCAGAAGCCTGAGCAGTAGTATCAGCCCGACCGCAAGGACGGCGACGCCGTAACGGAACCAGGAAGGTTGGCTCACGGAGGTCGTTTCGCGTCCGTTGGCTCGAACACGCACGCTCCTACGAGCCCAGCCGGGAAGAAAGTATCTCACTCGAACCTCTCTTCTTCTTCCGACGCGTAATGGGCTAAGTGACAGGTTGCGCTACCGGCTCACCACATCCCCGAGTGCGCATGCTCCTGCAAAACGCGGTACCCGGTCCCTAGCCTCTACCCGGGAAGAACCCATCTTCCCACGTGCCCACTGTAACAGCTGCCCGCCGCCGAATCCTCCCCATTGTGGGGGCTTGGGTCGCGCAGGGCAGCACGTTCCGCCTCAAGCCCTCCAAATAGTAGAGCGTCCAGTCGAGTCATCATTCGGGGTGGAAGGTCACAGGCGATGTGACGGGGGCAAGCTGTGCACCTCAATAGAAACCTCTTCGGGGTGTTGGTCGCTCTTGAGCGGACTTTCAGCGGCAGGAGAAGTAGCGAGCGGGTCGCAGTGGTGAAGAGCCTGCGCGTGCTGCTTCCATGAAGAGGCTGCTTTATTGGGGGCGGCAGATACCGATATGTTTCCGTACTCAATACAGCATTCGCTTCAGGATCAAGTCGTGGGCTGCACGCGCCTTATCCGCCCCCCTGAACTCGAGCTCATAAGACCCCGCGCTGGTACTGAGTACCAGCTTGCTGCCGGCGAAAACGCCGCGCCCACCCAGCATCCCCGTCTCCTCCGAGGTCGCAAGCGCATGAATGCGGTCGTACGGTATGGAGACGATCGCGCTCTCTTTCTTGATGAAGGCGCTGTCCTGGAGCATCACGCGCTTGTCCGTGATGCCGATAAAGCCTGTGCCGCCGCCTTTCATATCGAAGACGGCGTAGACCGTCTCCTCCGGCAACAACCCCTCTTGTATCTTATTTAGCTGCTCTCGGGTGTCGAACATCACTTCTTGGTCCATGCTTCCCCTTTCCGGCCGGAGTTCATCACTTCCGGGTGACAGGGTAGCATCGCAGTCCGACCGCTCTCAATGAACAAGCCCATGAGTGTCTTGGCGACCTTAGACAACGCCAATGATCGTGCAACATTCGTCGCAGAACACCCCTTCCACGCACCCCGGTGAATGGAGAGAAGAGGGCTCGGGCTGCAAAACTCTGCTTCTCCTCCCGCTAGTCGCGGGCAACTTGCTCCCCTTCGCCAAGCCGCTGGGCGGGGACTCCTTGCTGCTGGTCTCGTACGTACTCGGCCACGTCGGCGAGCGCCCTCAGGGCCTGCCCCAGAGCGATCGGCCAGCTGGCAAACAGCGCGGCCAAGGGTCCCCCGATCAGGAGGGTCGCGAGCACCTGCCAGAAGTTGGCGGCCCCCAGCACGGCGAAGATCATCCCTATGACGACGAAGGTGACGCCCAAGATCCCGATGAACATCAGCACCGTCGACCACAGCCTCAGCGCCCAGTAGTCTTCGCTCTCTGCTCCTCCTCCCGTTATGGCGAGGGGTGGTTGGTAGAACCTATACCAGAATAGAAGTATCCGGTTTCTTCGACGGCATACCATGCTCAGCTATCATGCCCACCCCGAGACCGCTCGTGTTCGTCGCCGGGGCTTTCCCCGAATCGTCCGTACCAACTCACCGCCCTTACCGCAAGGACCGCTACCGCGCCGCAGATCACCCCGATAAGGACGCTTCTGCTGCCTTCCCCTGTCCACCACAGCACTCCCAGGCTCACGAACAGCGTCACCACGATGAATACCACGATGGACAAGAGCACGGTGGCTGCGAACCTCGAGAGCATCCTTGACTCCTTGGCTGCTTACGCCTCTCTGTGGTGTACCTGACCCTCTCAGATGCGGAGCGGTCGGATAAGCGCCCTGCATCGATGCCGCTCGTCTCCCCTACTCTTAGGCGAACGCCTCGCGCAGCTGCCGCTCTTGCTCCTCGGGCAGGTTGGTGGAGATGAGCTCGAAGTCGTACTGCCTTAGTTCGTCGACGACCTTATCGGGCGCGGTGGCGTCGCTGGTCAGCGCGAACAGCGCCGAGGTGCCGGGCGTCACTTGGTCGCGCACCTGATTGATGAAGTCGTCGTCGATGCCCACGTCTGCCAGGGAGCCGCTGAGCGCTCCGGTACCGGCGCCTATTGCCGCGCCCAGGAACGGCACGAAGAAGATCAGCCCGAACAAGAAGCCCCAGAAGGCGCCACCGAGCGCACCCGCGCCTGCGGTGCTATGCAGCTGGCGGGTCTTGGGCTTCTTGTTGCCCTCGGGCCAGCTGACCACGGCCGCATCCTGCAGGGTGATCATCTGCCGCTCTTGGAGGCCCTGCAGGGCGATCAGCACCCTGTCGGCCCCGTAGGGGTCTTCGAACTTCAGTACAGATAGCGTCGCCAAGCGCGTTGCTCCTTCCTTTCGGGCGCGCTCCCCTACGGAGCGGGCCATCGTTTCTTCGGCGCACAAATGATGCCCCGAGGACGAGCCTCGCGCACCTCCTTGATGTGAAAATTGTCGCTCGATCATCCAGTCGATCTTCACAAAGAACGCCGTTCAAGACGAACTTCCCAGCACCTATCTTCAACGAGGCTGGGTGAATAAGGGTACTCTTCGCTAGGACGGCGCTGCTTAGCGGGAAGGGAGGGCGATGCGTAATGACTAAGGTTCGGGTGTCGATCGGGGTACTGGCCGCGCTAGTGATCGTGTGGGGTTCCGCGGCAGGATGCGGGTCGGTTTCCGACCGGACCAAGCAGGAAGCGAAGAACAAGGTCGAACAAACAGCTCAGCAGGCCAAAGAAGGGGCCCAGAAGAAGGTCAACGAAAAGAAGCAAGAGGTGCAGAACAAAGCCAAGTCCAAGGGGCAAGAGCTTAGGCAAGAGGTCGAGGCCCTAAAAAAGCAGGTGGACGACCTCAAGAAGGAGGTGGCCGACCTCCAGAAGAAGATAAACGCCCAGGAGCAGAAGGAACAGCAGCAGCAGATAAACCAGATGAAGAAGGTGCTTAATGAGCTGAAGAAGAGGATAGATGCTCTAGAGCAGCAGGGCCAGAAGTAGCAGAACCGATACTCGTCAGGCCCCTCCGGGAGTACGCCCGAGCACGCGTCCCCAACCCAAGAGCGTCTTTCTCCCACCGGGCCTCGGGGCATCGTGGTCGTCCCCATACCTTCCGCAGGATGCACATCGGACGAGCCGTTGGGTAGGACTACTCCCGGTCCATAGGACCGGGGCCGTGCGCACTCGGGTCCGCGGTTAGCAAACCCCGGATCCTCCGTAGCATGACGCCCACCGCCAGGATATCCCCTAGTACTCCTCATCGACTTCCCGCGGCGGCAACCCTGTTTTTGCTGTCGGCCTTGGCACGGTAGGGCTCCTCGTCCACCGCTCGGATGAGCAGCCGCAGGCTCGCCGTCTCTTCGCCGAACTCGGCGACGCCCACCGAGACCGTTAGCGAACCGCCCGAGGAGGCTTCCTTTCGTGGCACGCACTCGACCTCGACCCTTTCGCGCACCGCTCGGCGACCTTCACGGCGTCTTCGGCATCGCCGCCCAACAGCACGACGAACTCGCCACCCCCGTAGCGGGCCACCAAGTCGTCGGCCCGCGTGCACTCGCCAAGCACCCGCGCCGGGCAGCAAATTACCGCGTCACCTCGCCCGTGCCCGTGGCGGTCGTCGTAGCTGTTGAAGTCGTCGACGTCCAGTACGGCGCAGGCGAGGGGCAGAGCGTTCCCTCGTAGAGCTCCAAGCGCCGCTTCGCCGCCCGGTCGAAGAACGCTCGGTTGCCCAGGCCGGTCAGCGAGTCGGTGATGGCCTGCCGCCTCAAGGGCGAAACCTCCTCCTTCTCGGCCCGGTCGAAAAGGAGCACCGCCAAGCCCACCGCACACTCGGCGACCAGCTCGGCTACGGTCCAGCCGGCGTCCTTGAAGGTGCTCGTCCTAGAAAAATCCGCCCACACCCTCGCCAATTTTCATGCACACGCTCTCTGACGTTGGGTGAATAGGGAAGAGCATCGTGCTTTTTCGAGGGCTTAAGTCTCGCTCAGCGATCCCCTCCACGCCAAGATCGCTCGTGTTCGTTGCCGGGGCGTCTCCCGATCGTCCGACCCGGCTCACGACTCTGACGGTGAAAGCCGCTACCGTGTCGCACACCACCCCGATCCGGGCGCCTCGGGTGCCTCCTCCCACAAGCGCTTCGTTACGGCCTTCCCCGACATCCGCTTCGAGGTGCTCGACGTCCTCGCCGCGGAGGATCGTGTCCTCGTGCAGTGGACGGCGAGCGGCATCCACACAGAACGGCTGGCCACCGTCACGGGAGAGACCATCCCTCCGACCCGGCGAAGGGCGATAGTGTCGGGGGCGATGGTTAGCGAGGTGAGGGATGGCAAGGTGGTGCGCGGTTGGTTCTACTGGCATCAGCTCGCCCTCCTGGCGCGGTTCGGCATCGCCGAACAGCCAGGGCTCTTCCTATCAGGAGAAGGCTTCTAGAGCAGTCTGGCTTGCCCCCGGTATCTGCGGTAAACGGCCTCGTTGATCTCGGCTCCCAGCAACACCACCCACGACGAGATGTAGAGGAAGACGAGTAGGCCCACGGCCGTCCCGAGGCTCCCGTAGGTAAGCCCGCGGCCCGCGAAGGTGGACAGGTAA
>JBKPSF010000344.1:0-10054 GCA_046734875.1 Actinomycetota bacterium
CGGACCCGGAAAAGCTCGTCGAGGGGCTCGGGGAGAGGTGGGCGGTGCAGGAGACCTCGTTTAAGTTCCACGCCTCCTGCCGGCACACGCACCCCGCCGCAGACGCCCTTCTAGAAGGGATGAGGGAGCACGGGCTTACCGCGGACCGGATAGCCCGCGTCCGCGCCCGTGTGCACTCTGCTGCGATAGACGTGCTCGGACCAGTGAGCTATCCGCGTACGATCCACCAGTCCAAGTTCTCGATGGGGTTCGTGCTCGCCCTGATCGCCAAGGGGGGGAGCGCCGGCATCGACGACTTTACAGCGGCCGCGCTCGACGATCCAGAGCTGCGCGAGTTCAGCGGGCGGGTGGAGATGGTCCTCGATCCCGAGATCGACGCGGCCTATCCGCGACGCTGGATCGGGCTGGTGGATATAGATACGACCGACGGCGAACACGTTACCTCCCGCGTTGACGTACCCAAAGGTGATCCTGCAAACACGCTGACCCGCCGGGAACTGGAGGAAAAAGCCCACAGCCTGGCCGCTTTTCAGGATGGGGCCTCGGACGAGGAGATGGGCAGTCTTATGGACAGGATCTGGAACCTGGACAGGGAGCCGGATGTGCGAAACCTGCTGCCGGAGGCATGACATGGCGAGCCCCGAACGATACGAGAACTTGCGGAAGGGAGTCCGCGAAGTGTGCGCGGACTTTCCGGACGGCTACTGGCGCGAGCTCGACGCAGAGCGAGAGTACCCTGAGGCCTTCGTCCGGGCGATGACCGATAGCGGCTATCTCGGTGCACTCATCCCGCAAGAATACGGGGGACTGGGTTTGAGCATGACGGAGACTTCGATCATCCTCGAAGAGATCAACCGTTCCGGTGGTAACGCCCAGCCCGCCCACGCACAGGTGTACACAATGGGAACCCTCCTGCGCCACGGCTCCGAGGAGCAAAAGAGAGAATATCTGCCGAAGATAGCGAGTGGTGAGCTGAGGCTTCAGGCCTTCGGCGTGACCGAGCCGGAGGCCGGAACCGACACGACCCGGCTCAGTACGACCGCCGTTAGAGAAGGCGATCATTACGTGGTGAGCGGGCGCAAAATTTACATCTCGCGTGTGCAGCACTCGGACTACATGATTCTCCTGGCCAGGACTACTCCCCTAGATCGAGTGAAGAGGAAGTCTGAAGGGCTCTCGGTTTTTATCTTCGACCTGCATGAGGCCATAGGCAACGGTCTCACGGTAAAGCCCAGGCGGGTGATGATCAACAACGAGACCAACGAACTCCTCTTCGAGAACCTTCGTGTCCCGACGAGCGGCCTGATCGGTGAGGAAGGCAAGGGTTTCCGCTACATACTGGACGGCATGAACGCCGAGCGCATCCTCATCGCCGCAGAGTGCATAGGCAACGGAAGGTGGTTCGTGGATCGTGCGACCCGCCGCGCTAGAGAACGCGAGGTCTTCGGCCGGCCCATCGGACAGAACCAGGGCATCCAGTTCCCCCTAGCGCGGGCGTACATAAACGTGGAAGCCGCGAATCTCATGCGGTTCCGGGCCGCCGAACTATTCGATGGGGGCGAGCCCTGCGGTGCCGAGGCGAACATGTCCTTGCTGCTCGCTGCGAACGCGACCTGGGAGGCCGCAAACGCCGCGATGCAGACCTTCGGCGGCTACAGCTACGACGCCGAGTACGACGTAGAGCGCAAGTTCCGCGAGACGCGCCTCTACCAGGTGGCCCCGATCTCCACCAACCTTATTCTCTCCTATATAGGAGAGCACGTGCTCGGATTACCGAGGTCGTTCTGATGCTGCCGCTCGAAGGCATAACGGTCGTCTCGTTGGAACAGGCGGTGGCGGCGCCATTCGCTACCCGCCAGCTCGCCGACCTCGGCGCGCGGGTGATCAAGGTCGAACGCCCGCAGGCCGGTGACTTCGCGCGCGGATATGACAGGACCGTGAAGGGGCTATCCAGCCACTTCGTCTGGCTCAACCGCTCCAAGGAGTCCCTGACCCTGGACCTGAAGCAAGATGGGGCCAAAGAGGTACTGGCCCGCCTCATCGAACGGTCCGACGTCTTCGTCCAGAACCTCGCGCCAGGCGCGACCGGGAGGCTTGGATTCGGCGCAGAGAGCCTGCGAGAGAGGCATCCGGCCCTGGTCGTCTGCGATGTGTCCGGCTACGGCTCCTCCGGACCGTTCAGGGACAAGAAGGCGTACGACCTGCTGGTGCAGTGCGAGGCCGGCCTCGTCTCCATCACCGGTACCCCAGAGACCCCATCGAAGGTGGGGGTCTCGATCGCTGACATAGCCTGCGGGATGTACGCCTACTCGGGCATCCTCACAGCCCTGCTGCGGCGCGAGCGCACCGGCGAGGGCGCGGCCATAGAGGTCTCCCTATTCGAGGCGCTGGCCGAATGGATGGGGTTTCCCGCCTACTACGCCATGTACGGAGGCAAGGAACCGCCGAGGACCGGGGCGAGTCACGCCGCCATCGCTCCATATGGCCCCTTCGAGTGTGGGGATGGGGAGGTGATCTTCCTCGGCATCCAGAACGAAAGGGAGTGGGAGAGATTCTGCGAGGTCGTGCTTGAGCGGTCAGCCCTGGCCCAAGACGAACGCTTCGCCAGCAATTCGGAGCGCGTCGAAAACAGGGACGACTTGCACCAGAACATCGAAGCCATCCTCCGGACGTTTTCTTCCAGAGAAGTCCTAGAGCGTCTCGAAGAAGCGAAGATAGCCAACGCCCGGATGAGGACCGTCCGGGGCTTGCTCGAGCACCCCCAGCTTGAATCCCGCGACCGCTGGAGGGAGGTCAGGTCCCCGGTCGGTCCTTTGCGCACCCTCCTGCCACCGGCGACCATTGACGGAATAGAGCCGGTCATGGCCCCGATCCCCTCGGTCAGTGAGCACACCGAAAAGATCCTCGCCGAGCTCGGTTATGACGATGACACCGTAGCCACCTTGAGGCAGTCGGCTGCTATATGAGTAGTCATCGAGGTCGCATTCTCCCAGACTACCTCGACCACACCGACCGCGACGACCTGCTCAGCGGTGGCGTGAAGCTGGTCCCCGTCGAGGCACCCAAGGGTACCTTCCGCGTCTGGACAAAGCGGATCGGTAATTCCCCGACATTGAAGGTGTCGCTCCTGCACGGAGGGCCAGGCGCCACATACGAGCATCTCGAGGCCTTCGACTCCTATTTCCCCGCGGCAGGCACATCTTGTGGCGCCGCATACCGAGGTGCATGAGCGAGACGTGAACAAGAACCAGCGATGCTTAACCCACGCACGCTTGGCCCTAACCCGGATGCAATTCCCTGCAATAGCGGGCAATGGAGGGAATAGAAAACCCTTCACCTATAAGGGATTTGCAAGCTTGTGCAACGCTCAGCAACCACTGACCGCACACTCGTAATGAGCAGGTCAGCGGTTCGAGTCCGCTCGTCGGCTCTCTTATTTTGTGGGGATTTGCAGGAGAAACGCAACCACTTGCCGGCAACTTGGGGTCTGTAACGGGCTGTTTGACAGTAACTTGACAGTAACGGACCGAGCAAACGTGCAGCCAGGCTCCACCATTAGACGGCACTCGGCTGCAACCGCACTAGGGTCTTCACTGGGCTCGTGCCCTAGGGCAGCAGGTAACTTCGCTGGATGCTGGCGACGTCCAGGCGGCCCACCGGCTCGGGTGCCCAACCCTCCGCGGTCCACTCGTAGAGGAACAGGGTCGGCCCGTCGGTCGTGAGCACGTACCTGACCGATCCGAGTGCCGCGGCGTCGACGTAGCGCTGGGGCTGGGAAACCCTCGCTGCTAGAGGCTCCCCCAACCCTTTGGCCTCAAGTACCATCACGCAGTTGTTGGGAGTGGTGGGAAAGCCAAACTGTGAGGACGGCGGTTTCATCGCTACCGGGCCTGGCCGCTCGGTCCAGGACCCGGATACGAACTTCCGAGGGTTATCCTTCTACGAGGTTGAGTTAATAGGCCGAACATGGTCGGGGTTACACTGCTGCTAACAGCCCCTCGACACTCTTCCTAGTGTAAAAGCGCCAGCAGGCTCCCTCACGCTCGAGTAGCCTCTCCCCGACACGGAGCATGTCGTCTCGGTCATAGAGGGGATTGAGGTTGCGCGACTTAAGCGGCTCGTCCAGGAGGTTCGCAGATGAGGCGATGATGCTTAAGGCCTTGCCGCCCGAACTGACA
Organism: Actinomycetota bacterium; assembly: GCA_046734875.1. GTDB lineage: Bacteria > Actinomycetota > Rubrobacteria > Rubrobacterales > Rubrobacteraceae > Rubrobacter_D. The sequence continues at coordinate 4,179 of JBKPSF010000344.1, forward strand.
ATGTCCTCGTAGCGGATGACATTCTCGGGTGGCAGGTGTTCGGCGTACAGCCCGAAGTAGAAATCGTTCCTCGCAAGTTGGCGAGAGATGGGGTCAGGGGCGGCCTTCAGGTGCGCCGCTAGTACGGGAGCGTAGATCTCTATCGCGCGCCAGCCCGGCACTGGCAAGCTGAGTGTGGAAGCCACGACGGATAGGGGGTTTCTGACGATGGCATAGCCCGGCATCCTTCCTAAGAGGGTTGGCAGGAGTAGCGTAAACATGGTGACGTCCTTTATGGCAAGGAGGAAGTCTTCAGAAATATCCTTGCCCACGGGGATCCTGCCCTTCTCGACCACCCGCTGGCGGACGCCGTCTACTATCGCCTTTGGGTTGTCGGGCACAACGCCGCCCTTGTGCTTCGTCAGTACCTCACCACGCCCGAGGGCCATCCTTCGCATCCTCTCGAAGAATCCCTCTATGCCGTCGCATACCGCGTCCGTATCTGGCATCAGATCCTCGAACTCGGTGGGTTCCATGGGCTCCGAGAGGGCCACCGTATCGTGCACCTTGTTCAAGAGGTGGCAGGCGAGGGTCGTGCCGGACTGGCCGAGGCCCGTGATGGCGATGTTGCGTCCGGCTCGCATTCGCCCAACTTTACCAAAGGCGCCCAAGCTTACGTTGACCTTCCTGGATCCGCCCGAGTGTTCCATGGACCGGACCCGGTTTGTATATGCGGCAAGGTTTTTGGGATACTGCGTCCGATGAGGGTGGGGTACGCCAAGGTATCGAGAAGGACCCAGCGGCTGAAGCCGCAGCGGGACCCGCTCTTAGCCGACGGCTGCGAGAGGGACTTCGAGGAGAAGGTCTTTAGCGGGAAGTCCGGTAGGAAAGCGTTGCGTGAGGCTCTCAACTACTGCCGCGAGGGCCACGACTTGGTAGTGACGAGGCTTGACCGGTTGGCGAGATCCTTCAGGGAGCTCATCGCCGCGAATAGCGCCGCCGAAGCCGCCCCCATTTACGAGAAACTCGTCGAGGATGGTTTTCGAGGGCGATTCACGGTGGCACGGGGATGATATGGAGTGCAGGCAGGCTAAGCGACCGGGCCCCGTCGCGCGCGAAGGCGTTGATCAGAGAAGTTCGCGAGAATTTCCCTCCGGACATGCTGGCGCTGCGCCGGTACGTCGTTTGGAGGTACGAGGAGCGTGTCGGCAAGTCGGCCAAGATCCCGCACGTGGGGGACGGCACGGGCGCCAAGGCCTCCAGTACCGACCCCGCGACCTGGCGTGGCTTCGAGGCGGCGGCGCGCGCGTTCCTCGTCGGCGGGTATGATGGAGTGGGCTTCGTGTTCTCCCCCGGCGACCCATACGCGGGGGTGGACCTCGATTATTGTCGCGACCCGGAAAATGCCGCGCTGGAGACATGGGCTAGTGAGCTGATCGCTACCCTGGAAGGGTACGCGGAAGTCAGCCCGAGCGGAACCGGGGTGCACGTCATAGTGCGGGGGGTGGCCCCGAATAGGCAGAACGGCAGAGTTGAGGCCTACAGCTCCGGGCGCTACTTCAGCGTGACGGGGAGGGCGATCTTCGGTCGCGGGTTGCCGCCGCCCGAGCGGCAGGAGGGCCTGAACATGGTGGCCCAGAAGTATCTCTCGGGCGCGACCGGGACACACCTAGTCGCCCGTTCGCGAAGGGGTGAACCCGGTAGGCTTGGCGACATGGAGGTAGATGATTTGTGCCGCGCCGCCTTCAGTGGTGAGGAATATGTGTATCTCGTCGGTCGCGGCGGCATAGCTGGGAACGGCTACGGTCCTTTGGAGGCGGAGAGGGCGCTGGCGCGACTCATCGCTTCGCACACGAAAGACGCCGCCCAGGTCGGGCGCCTGATGGATCGCTCGTTGCTGGGGCAACGACCGGAGTGGCGGGAGCGCGTGGAGCATCGCACGCGGACGATCGAATTCGCGATCGCCGAGGCGCTCCGGTAGCGTTGCAAGTAGCCGACTGAACCTGCCGTCAGGCGTATCCGTACGTGTGCAGATCGAGGTTCGTGAGGCGCGAAGTCGCGGCGTTGCTTTCGGCGTATCGGTCGCCCACGATGGCCTTTGCGATGTTCCGAAGTCGGCGCTCGCTGCGCTTGCGCAGGCTTGTCGGTATCTTGGGGTCGGCGGCGGCGCAGAGTTCGAGCAGGCGCTGGTTGGCGCCATCAATCTCGAAGGGAGGGGTCGGGTTGAGAGGATCGCGCACCACCCAACGGTTGGCGTGCCGTTTGAAGGCTAGGGATAGCGCGGACAGGGAAGCGTTCACCGGCTCGAACAGCGAATCGGCCGCCGTAGCCGCGCCGGCGAAATCGCCGAGCCGTTTCAGGAAAATGCGCGGCTGATCCCTGAGCAGCTCGTAAGGCAGCACCAGCACGTTTTCGGGCCCGAAGAGGTTGCGGTAGAGGCCGATCAGGCGGTGGTACTCGAAGTAACGGAGGTCGAAGTGTGGAGGGCGCGGGGGCCCCCAGGGAGGGGAACCGTACTGCCGAAGCGTTCCGGGACCGCCGTTCCTCACGTACCGCTTGTAGCTCGAAACGAGGATGTCTGCCTGCTCCCGTATCACGATCAGCACGCGCGCCTCCGGAAAGGTCGCCGCTAGGTACTCGGCTATATGTACGCTGTCGTACCCTCCGGAGTCCGGGTTGCCGGAGAGGCGTTCCGCCGAGAGCACCGGCATCAGACCACGCTCGGCCGCTTCTCGTATGCTGGTCTCGAAAGGCTCCCGGGCTTTAGAAGGGCTCCAGGTGAAAGGATCAACCTCGACGAATGAGGACCACAATGCCATCGATTTGGCTACCAGGGAAAAGCCTGGCTGGGGAAAGATCCGTGTCTGTAAAAAGGTAGTTCCGGTCTTGTAATAACCAATGTGCAAGAGGGGTCGCATCGTTGCGCAGTATACGCTACGGACGTCCTGAGCAGGCGCTTGAGAGGAGACCAATATGACGTTGTGTCAGGGTGGGGGTTACCTTGTGACGATAGACACGCCCCTGCGGCTTAGCCCTCGAACATGACCGCGTTGCGCCTGGCCCGACCCTACCATAGCGTGGGAGCGCCGAACCCACTCTTCAATGAGAAGGCCGCAGGCCCGGGTTCTGCCAAGCGCACTCTACGTGCAGCAACCCAGATGATTATGCTGAAAACGTGTAAACAGCGATACTCCAATAATTCGCCCATTTAAGGATTCTGCAAGCTCTAGAAACCTACAGCAAACTATCATACTGCCTTTGCACGGCGGAGGTCGGAAATTTGAGCAGGCTTGGCCGTGGCAGAACATCATGCTTGAGCATGGTTACTTCGCCAGGAAGCCTATCGTGGCTCTTCGCAGAAGCAAGGGACAGCCTCCGACCGCGGCGGCGTGCTGTACACACCGTGTGACAGTGTGGCGGGTTGAGCTAGTCGCGGAACCCGCGGAGGGCGGCTAGGACGTTTCCGCAGAAAACCTGTAACCTCTGCTGTTCATCCGCGCCGCCCGGATGTCCGCGTCGGAGATCCAGAACCTCCACAACGAGGCATTCGGCGTCGAGCAAATAACCAAACGGTTCTTCGGCGATTACACGAAAGTCTACTTCGGCCTCCAGGAGGAACGGCGTGTACTCTGGACCCCCAGTCCAGTAACCTCATAAGCTGCCCCATCGAGTAAACTAAGGTGCACTAAGGTGCACGCTATCCAGGCTTGGGCTTAACTCGGGGTTACGGGGCGAAAGAAGGTGACGTTGGAAGGAAGCAAGAACGGACCGGGCAAAGAGGATCCGACGGCAGCATCCCGCGAAGAGAAGTTGGGTCCGGAGCCCGTGGCCAACACCTCCAAGGACCCGCCGAACCCGGATCGGACGGCCGAGTCTTCCCGCGCGGAGCGATCCGAGTACCCCGCCGAGCCGGAGGCTACGACGCCCGAGCAGGAGGCGAGACAGGAATCCGAGGAGCGCATAAGGGTGCTCTTGGGTGCTTACCAGGAGACGCTGGACACCGTCGAGGAACTCCCCGCGGTGGTCTGGATCCCGTGGGATCGCAAGGGACCAGGAAGCTACTTCAAGGTTCCCTACCTGCGATGGTTTCTCAAGTACTTCGTCGAGTACCACATCGACAGGAGCCTGAATACCCTCGACCGCCGCTTCAACGCCATCGCCGCGCTCTCCGATGACCCCGGCTCAGACGGGCCCAACCGCGGGGCCGTGGAACTGTACCTACGGTCGTTGCCGAAGCCGCCTTATGGGATCCTGATCTTCACTGCGGTGCTTGCGGCGCTGGTGGTAGCGCTTCCTCTGCAGGCATTCGGGAACGTGTTCTACGTGCTCGACATCGTGGGGGCGGTGTTGAGGTTCAACGTGGGCTACGTGGGCAGAGCATTGCAAGGGAACGACGTCGGCGCCACGGTGCGTTCCTTTATGGTTCTTCTGGTCGGGCTGATCGCGGTTGGGGCCGTGCTGACCTCCCCGTTCGGCCTGAAGCGCATGCTCTTCAACCTGCATCCGTGGACCAGAGAGGGCCTGGACTCGACCGCGGCCAGGAGCCACGGCTACAGGGTCGAAGGACTCTACGCCCTGGAAGACAGTGTTTTCGAGGAGGCTGGCATCCGGCGTCCAAAGGAGGGGAAGTGGGACCTCGTGTTCCAGACCTTCTTGCTCGTGCTCCTGCTCTTATTCGGGCTCTGCCTGGCGTTCCTGACCCTCGTTATCCTCATGTCGTGGAACATCAATCTCCACGTAGAGACTGGATCGTCCGCCAATGTCAAATTTAAGTTGCCGGTAGTGTCCTGGGTCTACTACGCCCTGTTTACCGGGCTCGTGTTCGCCGCGTTCGCCTTCCTCCTCAAACGGCTCGTCGCAGCCTGGAAGAAGCGAAACCGAATGACGCAGCGAAGCCCATCTATGCAGCGGTCCTTGTGTCGTAGATAACCCCTGGGAAGCGGGTATCGTTCGCGGACGGTAGCGCCGTTGAGTCAGGTGCATTATCTATCCGTGCGTTCCCGGTCCGAGGACCTTCATGGCCCTCTGTGCAGACACGTACGAAGCGGGGAAGGGGATCATCATACCGTTGATTGACGATGATTTAGTAAGCTTCCTCGATTCGCTCAAGGCTGGCGTGGAGCGTCAGGAAGAAGATTTGCTGCAGGGAAGATTTAGAGCGATCGCATTATGCTGATCTAGGTATAGACTCCTCTACCCTAATGCCTCATCTGTACCCTCGGCCGTGTTCCGACCCATTGAGGGCATCCAGTGGGAGTACCTATCGAGGGTAAGCTGGGTGCTGGCGTGCCCGACGAGGAGCTGGACGTATCTTGAGCGCGTGCTATGAGTGAGCATGATCGTGAAGCAGCCTTGCGCCACTATTGATACCACTCTGATACCACCGGGAGCGCAATACGGTGCAACGCGCAGCAACCCGGAGCAAAGAAAGCGGCTTAGATATGCGGGAATTGCAAACACTAGCAAACCCCTGCAGCACGTGACCGATCACTCGTAATGAGCAGGTCAGCGGTTCGAGTCCGCTCGTCGGCTCTCTTTATTACCTGCAAATCCCGTAAAATCAAAAAGCCTCCGACCGGAACTTCGGGGGCTTTGTCAGCAGTACGTAAGCAGTAGACTATCTTCCCAAGGCCACGGACCTCGCGTCGGTGTGCTGCAAATGGGTGCAGGGCACAGAGCGGGTGGCGTAGGCCGATCCCCTGGTATGGATCGTTTGACCGATGTGCCTGGGTTTCGGCGGACACGGCATCGTCGAAAAAGCTCCGCCCGAGTGCCTAGGGGATAGATTCTGTGAACTTCGTCTTAACGGCGTTCTCGGAAGTCCGTATAGCCCCAGTCCTATGCGGTATGCCCCCTACCGGGGTGGGACGTATCTTCCTCCTAATGCCCCATGATGG
>JBKPSF010000345.1:0-26631 GCA_046734875.1 Actinomycetota bacterium
CTCTGGCCCTGGGACGCAGCTCGTCCGTAAGGCCCACGAGCCCGAGCGGTATCAGCCCTTCCGGGTCGCGCACCCCTTCGTCTCCGTCGTTCAAAAATGTGGGTTCCGGCTGGTACGCGAAGAGCAGCACCCGCATCCCGCGTGCGGCCCACTCGTCTACCTGCCCGTCCAGATCCTCTCCCCGTCGCAGGTGCGGACGCAGCATCTCTGGCGCCCCGAGCACGTAGACGCCCCGCAGCGAGTGGGCGGCAGGAAGGCTGGAAGCACCGTCCTCCTGCCCGTCGAAGACGAGGGCGCTCCACTTGCGCGCCGAGGAGAAGGGCACCTCGTCGATGGCCGGTTGTTTATCGCCTGGCAGGGCGTTGGCGATCGCCTCGCTGGTCTTGTTGCCGGTCGTTGTACTGGCAACGAAGTCGCTGAGGCGGCCACGAAGGTTGTCGCGGTCGATGCCGAGGGGTCGAACGCCTTCTAGTTGTAGACGGTTCGTGGTCAGGGTGCCTGTCTTGTCGAGGCAGAACGTGTCGACGTTGCTGAGCGATTCGATGGCGTTTATCTGTTGGACCAGGGCGCCCTGGCCGGCGACCCGCATCGCGCCGAGCGCGTAGGCTACGACTACGGCCAACAAGAGCCCCTGCGGTACCAGTCCGATCACCACCACTAACCTCTGGACCAGCTCGACGAACGGGTCGCGCCAGGCGATGGCGCCGACTATCAAGACGACCATGAGGAACGCCGCAACGAGGATCATCAGCCGAATGGTGCCGTTGATCTCGCGCTGCAACGGCGTGAGAACCCGCCGTTCGGCGCGGGCGCCGGTGGTGACCTGGTTGGCGAAGCTGTCCCCGCCGACCTTCCTGGCCTCGAATCGGGCGCCGCCGGTGACGCAGAAGCTCCCTGAGAAGACCTCGTCGCCTGCTCGCTTGCGTACCAGATCCGACTCCCCTGTGAGCTGCGACTCGTCGACCTCCATCGTCCCATCGCCCACCACGGTCCCATCTACGACGATCTGGTCTCCCGGACGGACCACCAGCAGGTCGCCGAGCACTATCTCGCCCGGGTCCACGCTCCGCTCGCTACCATCGCGGACCACCGTCGCCGTCGGGCGGGTCAACAGCGCGATCTCGTCGAGCTTGCGCTTGGCGCGTACCTCCTGGAAGACGCTCACGACGACGTTCGCGAGCACCACCCCGAGGGAGAGTATCGCGTCGAACGGGCGCCCGAGAAACAAGAGCATCAGGCACAGGACATAGAAGACGTTGTTGATAAAGCTGAAGATGTTGCCGAGCACGATCTGTCGGTAGGAACGCCCGGTCGCCGGGGGCGCAACGTTGACCTCGCCGCGCGCCCTGCGCTCCGCCACCTCGGCCGCCGAAAGTCCGCCGGGATGTTCGGCTATGCCCGAGGTCGGGGCCCCTTCGAGCCCGCCATCCCTATCCACGCTACCCGTACCCCGCGGTCTTAGCCGATACACCCGAGTTTGTAAGTATACCTACAGGCAAGTGTCTACGCCTTACCGTCGAGCCAGGTACCGTGGATCGGCGGTTCTCAGGCCCTGCGCGAGAGATGCCGGGCGCGGATATCGTCGAGGAGACCCTCGGCCGCCAGTTCGATGAGGTCGAGTACGTATTCGAAACCGTGTGGTCCGCCGTGGTAGGGGTCGGGGACTTCGCGCTCGGGCGAGTCTGTCGCATAGTCCAGGAAGGGTCTCACGACGGCCCTGCCCCGGCAGAGGGAAGATACCGTCTTGTAGTTATGCTCGTCCATGGTCAGGATGTAGTCGTAACGCTCGCAGTCTTCGGGGGCGAGGAGGCGGGCCCGCTGGGCCGAGATATCTATTCCGCGTGAGAGCAAGCTCTCTTGCGCTCTCGGGTCAGGGGGCTTGCCGGCGTAATAGAAGCCGTGGGTGCCGGCCGAGTCTACCGTCACTTCGTCTTGCAGTTCCTCCCGGCGCGCGACGTTCTCGAAGACGCCCTCAGCCATCGGGCTGCGGCAGATGTTTCCCGTGCAGACGAAGAGGATGTGGACCATGCGAGAGATTCTAGGATACTCTGGGCGATCCCCACGAGCATCTTTATTATGGGCGAGATCCGCATCTGCTAATCTCCCTTGCCTTCGTTTCAGGAATCGGTCCAGGTCCGGGGTGATGCGCGCCTGGCTACCGTATACTTCTCGTAGCGCGAAGGCATTGGAGGGCCTGTGCAGACACCGACGAAATCCGAGAGGCGGATCAGGCAGCGGCGCTTCACCGTTGATGAGTTTCACCGCATGGCCGAGGCCGGGATACTCCACGAGGACGACCGGGTGGAGTTGTTGGAGGGGGAGATAGTAGAGATGAGCCCCATCGGTGGCCGGCACGCGGCGTGCGTCAGGGAGATCAACCGGCTACTGGTCAGACAGGTCGGTGACGATCTGCGCGTGGATGTACAGAGTCCGGTAAGGTTGGGCGAACGGGGAGCACCGCAGCCGGATCTGGCGGTGATCCGGGCCAGAGCCTACGGGAACTCGCTACCAACGCCGGAGGACGTGCTGCTCCTGATCGAGGTCGCAGACACCTCCCTCGCCTCCGACCGCGACGTGAAGCTGCCACTCTACGCCGTCGCGGGTATTGCGGAGGTCTGGCTCGTGGACCTGAACACCAACGTCATCGAGCGCCATACCGAGCCCTCCGAAAGCGGCTACCGGCTCGTCCGGCGGGTCGGACGCGGAGAGACGCTCGAGTCCGTGGTGTTGCCCGCGCTCGCCCTTCCTGTCGACGCCGCGCTCGCCTGAGGTTCTCGCGTTCTCGCGCAGTTGGTTTGCTAGACTGACTCTTCTCGCACGCGTAGAAGGAGGGAACGCATGGCAGAGGTCCGCAGGGTAGGCATGTTGACGGGCGGCGGGGACGCGCCTGGGCTGAACGGTGTGATCCGGGCCGTCACCACCAAGTGCGATAACGACTACGGCTACGAGGTACACGGCCTGAAGCGCGGCTGGAAATCACTCCTCGATCCCGAAGAGGACACCGTGATGCCGCTTACGGCCGATAGCGTCCGCTACATCCTGCAAGAAGGCGGCACCATCCTCGGCTCCTCCCGCACCAACCCCTACAAAAACGAGGGCGACGCTGAAAAAGTCGTCAAGCAGATGGAGGATTTCGGCATCGACGCCCTCGTCGCCATCGGCGGCGACGACACTCTGGGTGTGGCCAAGCGCCTCTACGACGACTTCGGGGTGCAGGTCGTGGGGTGTCCCAAAACCATAGACAACGACCTGTCGGCGACCGACACCACCTTCGGCTACGACACCGCCGTCTCCATCGCCACGGACGCTATCGATAAGCTCAGGACGACAGCAAAAAGTCACGAGCGGATACTCGTGGTCGAGGTGATGGGACGGCACGCTGGTTGGATCACCTGGGGCGCAGGCCTCGCGTCGGCGGCCGATGTCACCCTGATCCCCGAGGTCGAACCGGACCTCGACCGGATCGCGGACATCTTCGAAGAGCGCGCCGAGAGGGGCGAGAAGTGGGGCCTCGTCGCCGTCTCCGAGGGCGTCACGTTCTCGTCAGACTTCGTTACCCAGAACGCCGAGAAAGACGAGTTCGGCCACGTAAGGCTTGGCGGGGTCGCGGAAGGGCTCGCGGAAGAGCTCAAGGAGCGCACCGGAATTGACACCCGTCATGTCGTACTCGGACACCTCCAGCGCGGCGGCACCCCCACCGCCTTCGACCGCATCCTCTCGACCCGCTACGGCCTCAGGGCCGCCGAGGCAGTCAAGAACGGCGAGTGGGGCAAGATGGTCGCCCTGAGGGGCAACGACATCGTTACCGTCGACCTCTCGGAAGCCACGGAAGAGACCAAGACCGTCCCCGAGGACCTCTACAAGGTCGTCGAGACGTTCTTCGGATAGACGCTTGTTCGAGGGCTTCGAGCGGGGACGGGTAACTACCGGCGGAGCGGAGATAAACTACGTCCGCGGGGGCGAGGGACCGCCGGTGCTGCTGATGCACGGCTACCCGCAGACGCATGCGATGTGGCACCTCGTCGCCCCCAGGCTGGCCGAGGATTTTACGGTCGTCGCCACGGACCTGCGGGGCTACGGCGACAGCTCCAAGTCCTTCGGGGAGGAGGATCACTCGACGTACTCCAAGCGGGCCATGGCCGCGGACCAGGTCGCGGTCATGGTCTCTCTGGGCTTCGACTCCTTCGCCGTGGTAGGCCACGACCGCGGGGGACGCGTCGGGCACAGGATGGCGCTGGACTACCCGGATCGCGTAACGAAGCTCGCCGTGCTAGACATAGTCCCGACCCGCCACGTCTACTCGACGGTGGACAGGGACCTGGCGACGGCCTACTACCACTGGTTCTTCTTTATCCAACCCTTCGATTTGCCGGAGACCCTGATCGGGGCCGACCCCGTCTACTACCTTCACAAGAAGCTCGGCGGCTGGGGTACGCCACTAGAAACCTTCGCCCCCGAGACCCTCGCTGAGTACGAGCGCTGCTTCGACGCGGCAACGATCCACGCGAGCTGCGAAGACTACAGGGCCGGGGCCTCCATAGACCTCGTCCATGACGCTGAAGACCGCGAGATGGGCAGAACGGTTGAGTGCCCGCTTTTGGCCCTGTGGGGCGGACGCGGCGTAATGGAGAAAACCTACGACGTTCAAGCGGTCTGGCGCGAGTACGCGACCTATGTAAGGGGCGAGTCCCTCGACGCCGGCCACTTTCTCGCAGAAGAGCGGCCAAAGGAGACGACGCGGGAATTGAGAACCTTCCTCGGGTGATGGAACGTAATTGGGCGCTTCGCGAAGCGCCCCTACAGGGTTGTGGTGATACCGAGCCCCGTGTGGACTGTCGCTTTCCGGTTGCGCGCCCTCGCAGGGTCTCCTCATCCGTTATTCCCGCGGAAGAGGGAATTCTCCATGGGTATTGGGAGGGTTGGGCCTACGGGCGTTAACGTTCACCTTGACCCGGTATGGATCAACCCGCCTGGCCGTTCTCTGTGGCGTGGGCGCCGATGCGACGGTAGCGTTCGTAGCGGGCCTGGCGGAGTTTTTCCGGGTCGGTGTCGGAGAGGCCGGTCAGGACGCGGTTGAGGGCTTTGCCCACGGCTTCGATGGTGGTGGAGGGATCGTTGTGGGCGCCGCCCAAAGGTTCGGGGATTATCTCGTCCACTATTCCGCGTCCCTTCATGTCCGCGGCCGTGAGCTTGAGGGCCTCGGCGGCCTCGGCGGCCCGGCTGGGGTCGCGGAAAATGATGGAGGCGCAGGCCTCGGGGGCTATCACGGAGAGGTAGGAGTTCTCGAGCATACCCACGTAATCCGTTGCGCACATCGCAAGGGCTCCGCCCGAGCAGCCCTCGCCGATGATTACCGAGATCACGGGCACCGGTATGCCCGCGAGCGTCATGAGGTCGTCGGAGATGGCCCAGGCCTGGCCTCGCTCCTCGGCGCCCCTCCCGGCGAAGGCCCCCGGCGTATCTACGAGAACGACCACGGGTAATCCGAACCTGGCGGCGAGCTCGTAGAACCGCTTGACCTTGCGATAGCCCTCGGGGTGGGCCATGCCGAAGTTGCCCTTGACGCGGCTGTTGACATCGGTTCCCTTGTCGTGGCCGATGAGGACTACGTTATGGTCGTTTATTCTGGCCAGCCCGCCGCGCACGGCGGGGTCGTCTCCGAAGAACCTATCGCCCGAGAGCTCGTAGAAGTCTTCGGCGAGGGCGTCGCGGTAGGCGCGGAAGTTCGGGCGTTCGGGGTGGCGGGCCACCTGGACGCGCTGGTATGGGGAGAGGTGCGAGTAGATGCGCCTCCTCGCAGCGTCGAGGGCCTCTTCGAGGCGGGAGATCTCACCCCGCAGCTCCTCGCTTGGTCCTGCTAGCCGCCTGAGCTCCGCGATGCGGTCCTCGAAGTCCTTGATGGGGCGTTCGAAGTCCAGGATCACGGCAGGAATCCTAAAAGTCTCTCGAGGTCGGTCTTCAAACTGAGACGGTGCACGATGCGGTCCACCATCCCGTGCTCCCGCTGGAACTCGGCGGTCTGGAAACCCTCGGGCAACCTCTCCTTCGTAGTCTGTTCGATCACACGCGCGCCCGTGAACCCTATTCTGGCCCCCGGCTCGGCCAAGATTATGTCGGCCGCCGTGGCGAACGAGGCCGTTACCCCTCCGAAGGTGGGATCTGTCAACACAGAGACGTAGGGCCACGACCCTTCCATGTAGCGCGAGAGGGCGACGCTGGTCTTGGCCAACTGCATGAGCGAGTAGACGCCCTCGAACATCCTGGCCCCACCCGAGGCCGAGACGACGACGAGTGGCAGTTCCTCGTCGCCGGCGTGCTCGATGGCCCTCGCCACCCTCTCTCCGACCACGCTTCCCATCGAACCCCCGATAAACCGGAAGTCGAGCACCGCGAGCGCCACCCGCTTTCCTCCTATGGCGCCTGTTCCGCTAAGGACGGCGTCGTCTAGGCCCGTCTTGCCGCGCGCCTTCTCTAGCCTCTGGCCGTAGTCCTCGAAACCTAAAGGGTCGTCGGCAAGGATGCCCTCGTCACGCTCTTGGAAAGTACCGGTGTCCGTAAGGAGCCTGATCCTCTCGGGCGCTGAGAGCGGGTAGTGGAACTCGCAGTGGGGACAGACGTTGAATCGCGCCGTAAGGTCCTTCTCGTAGATGGGCTCGCCACACCTCTCGCACTTGGTGAAGACGGCGTCCATCGGGCCGACGCCGCTCTCGGTCTCGGGCACGGTCCTGGCGTACTCCCTGCGCTTGCTGAGCCAGTTCCTGATGCCTAACCCCCCGCCTTGACGACCCCGGAGAGCGCCTCGCGCACCCCGCGGAGCCAGCGCCCGGCATGCTCGGGGCCGCCCTCTTCGACGAGCCGCATGAGCTTGCTACCTATGGTAATCCCATCGGCCTCCCCCGCCGCCTCGACCGCGGCCTCCTTGGACCCGATCCCAAAGCCAAGCGCCACAGGCGCATCGACCCTCGCCCGCACCCGTCGCAACAACTCGACAGCCCCCGGCGGCAAACTATCCCTTACTCCCGTCACCCCGGCTACGGAGACGCAATACACGAAGCCCGTCGCCATCTCGCCAACGCGCGAGACGCGCTCGTCGGTCGAGGTCGGCGCGACGAGCGGGCAGAAAGCGACACCGGCGTCTCCAGCAAGCTCCGCGAATTGGCCGGCCTCGTCCACGGGAAGGTCGGGGATGACGAGGCCACAGACGCCGGCATCAGCAGCCTCATTCAGGAACCGTTCGGCGCCCCGGGCGAAGATCACGTTGTAGTAGAGCAGAAACACCACGGGCACCCGCCCCGAAAAACCGGAGGCGAGCCCCAGGCAGTAATCCAGGTCGGCGCCGTTCTCCAAGGCGCGCGTCGTCGTGTCCTGGATGGTCGGCCCGTCGGCGAGAGGGTCGGAGAAGGGGACCCCGATCTCCAGAACGTCAGCGCCCGCCTCCAGAAAGGCCTCCCCCACCTCCCGCGCTCCTTCCAGCGAGGGATAACCGCCGGTCAGGTAGGGTAGGAGCGCCGTGCGCCCGTGCCGGAAAGCCGTCCTCACGCGCCCGCCGCTCAAAAGGCCGCTTCGTCCGTTCTAGCGTCGGTCGGTCTGTCCGATACGGTCTCGGATTCTTCCGCGCCGATGCCGAGCTCCTGCGACGCGACCTCCACGTCCTTGTCGCCGCGTCCCGAGATGTTGACGACCATGTTCTTACCGGGACCGATCTCTTTGGCAACCTTCTCCGCGTAGAAGAGCGCGTGGGCCGTCTCCAGCGCCGGGATTATGCCTTCCGACCTGGAGCACGTCTGCAGCGCTTGCAGGGCTTCGTCGTCGGTGACGCTCGCGTACTGGGCCAACCCTTCGTCTTTCAAGAAAGCGTGTTCGGGACCCGTGGCCGGATAATCCAGGCCGGCGGAGATGGAGTGGGCCTCGCGGATCTGACCTTCCCGTGTCTGCAGCACGTAGCTCATCGCGCCGTGCAGGACGCCCAGGTTGCCTTCCGCCAGGGATGCTCCATGCTCACCGGTCGCGAGCCCCCTCCCTGCCGCCTCGACGCCGACGAGCCTGACGTTCTTTCGACCGATGAAGGGATGGAACGCCCCGATCGCGTTCGAGCCGGCGCCGACGCAGGCGACGATGGCGTCGGGGTCGGCACCGAAGCGTCCGCGGCACTGGTTTTCGATCTCCGTCCCTATAACAGCCTGGAAGTCGCGTACGATTCTGGGGTAAGGCGCGGGTCCTACGACGCTCCCGATGATGTAGTGGGTGTCTTCAACGTTCGCGACCCAGTCCCTTATGGCCTCGTTCACCGCGTCTTTCAAGGTTCTCGAACCGCTTAGTACGGGCACCACTTCGGCCCCGAGGAGCTTCATCCTGACCACGTTGAGCCGCTGTCGGCGGGTGTCTTCCTCGCCCATGTAGACGATGCACCTCTTGCCGTAGAGGGCGGCGACGGTCGCGGTGGCCACGCCGTGCTGGCCGGCGCCGGTCTCGGCGATGATGCGCTCTTTGTTCATGCGGTCGGCCAGCAGGATCTGGCCTAACGTGTTGTTGATCTTGTGCGCCCCCGTGTGCGCCAGGTCCTCGCGCTTGAACCAGACGTTGGCCCCGCCCCACTTGCGGGTAAGGCGCTCCGCGAACATCAAAGGCGTCGGCCTGCCGACGAAATCCCGCGCCAGGCGATCCCGCTCCTCTTCGAACTCGGGGTCTTTCTTGTAGCGCTCGTAGGCCTCTTCGAGTTCTTCCAAGGCGTGGATCAGGGTCTCGGGAACGTAGCGGCCCCCGAAGGGACCGAAGTAACCAGTCTCAGCCTTTTGCCGCAAGGACGAACCTCCGCACCAACTCACCGTTTTTTCTGCCGGGCTCGTCCTCCAGAGAACTCGACGCGTCAACCCCGAAGGGCTCGAAGAACGCGACCGCCTCGCGCACGTTCTCCGGGCCGAGCCCCCCGGAGACGACGATGTTATCACGTCCTCCTAGAGCTTTCGCAACCTCCCAGTCGAACCGTTCGCCCGTGCCCCCGCGCGCCTTGGCGCTGTACGCGTCGAGCAGGAACAGGTCAGGCTCGTATTCGCCCAACGCTTCCAGCGAAGCCGCGTCCCTTACCCGCAGCGCCTTCATCACTTTGACGCCGGCCTTCCGCAAAGCGGTTACGGTCTCGGGCGGCTCGTCGCCGTGGAGTTGAACGAGATCCAACCCGACCTCCCGCGAAATCCTCAATACCTGCTCCGGCTCCTCGTCGACGAAAACACCGACCCTGATGATGTTGTCGGGCAAGGCTATGGAAACCGCGCGCGCCTCCTCGCCGCCAACCCGTCGCGGGCTTTCGGCGAAGATTAGCCCGACGGCGTCGGCTCCCGCATCGGCGGCCACGCGGGCGTCGCCGGCGTTGGTTATGCCGCATACCTTTACCAGCGTCATAGGGCGAAGTGTACTCCTTATCCGCGGCGGCGAGGGCCGGAGTGCCTGGCCGCTTCGCGAGGTTCTCCGAACACTTCGTAAGATACTGGTAAGCGCAGCGTAATATCTACCCCGGCGCCACAACTACTCCATAGATTAGTATTCGCGCATGGAGAGCCGAGGAGAAGCTGCACACGGCCCGAGCGGGCCCAGGCTGGAAGGAGCCTCTTTGCGACCCGAAGATATGGTTGCGCGGGCGGCGGCGGTGCTGCGGGAGAACGACATGGGCGGATGGACCCGCGCCTCCCCTACGCTCTATCCCCATCAGTGGAGCTGGGACTCGGCCTTTATCGCCATCGGTCTGGCGCACCTGGATGTGGGCCGGGCCGCGGGGGAGATAACGTCGCTTCTGGAACACCAGTGGGAGAACGGCAAGATCCCACACATAGTCTTCAACCCAGACGCGCCCCCTGAGAGCTACTTCCCCGGCCCCGAACACTGGGCGAGCGCCGCCGACGCCCCCGATGCCCCGACGGGACCGGCCACCACCAGCGGCCTCTGCCAGCCGCCGGTCCACGCCCTGGCAGCCCTGCGCATCCTCCGGATCGCCGAGGCGCGGGACGAAGGGGTCCCAGAAACTGGAGCGTTTCTGCGGGAGATCTACCCGAAGCTGCTGGCCTGGCACCGGTATTTGGCCACGGCCCGCGACCCCGAAGGGTCTGGTCTCGTCACCATCTACCATCCCTGGGAGAGCGGCACGGACAACTCGCCGCGCTGGACCCCAGCCCTGGAGCGCGTCGAGGTCGGCGAGATCCCACACTACGAGCGCCTCGACCTGGGGCACGTCGATCCCTCCGAGCGGCCGACGGGCTACGAGTACGACCGTTTTATCTGGCTCGTCGACGCCATCAAGGGAACGGGCTGCGACGAAGACATGCTCTACGCCGAGTGCCCGTTCATGGCCAAGGACGTTCTGGCGAGCGCGATCCTTGTCCGGGCCAACGAAGCGTTGCTGGAGATCTCCCACATAGCGGACGCCCCGGAAGCAGACCGAGCCAGGATCGGTGCCTGGATCGAGCACGGCCACAAAGGCCTCGAAGAACGCTGGGACCCCGACCTCGGCCTGTGCACGGACTTCGACCTGCGCGCCGGCGAACCCCTCGCGTCCCGCACCGTCGCCGGCTTCGCGCCGCTCATAGCGGGCAGCGAGAGGAAGGAGCATCTCCACGGTCTCCTGCGGGTCCTCGACTCGCAACTCTTCGTGGGCAACCCCGACCTCCGTTGGCCCCTCCCCCCGAGCACGAGCCCGCGGGAGAAGGGTTTCCTCCCGAGAAGCTACTGGCGCGGCCCCGTGTGGCCCGTGATCAACTGGCTCCTCTGGTGGTCCCTGGAGGGCGCGGGCGAGAACAAGCGGGCAGCCCGGCTCAAGGCCTCCTCCCTCGCCCAGCTCTCCGACGGGTGCTTCGGCGAGTACTACGAACCGTTCACCGGCGAGGCCCTGGGATCTGACGACCAGTCCTGGACCGCGGCCGTGGCCCTCGACTGGCTGGCGGAAGAGGGGCCAGAGGCGGGCCAGGCATGACGACCCACGTGGTGGCCGGTCCCGACGACCGCTTCTACGTCGCCGACCCCAACGGCGTGGCGGTGAACCCCTCAAGCGGTCGCGTGTTCGTCGCGGGCCGCACGGGGGAGGCGCTGCAACTGCTCGATCCCTAGGAGGGCGCCGGGAAGTCGAGGCTAAGAGTTTGGTAAGCGCAACGTAAGGGCGGCGTAATATTGTGTCAGGACCATGATAGACGTAGGCATCATCACCGGCTCGGGCATCTACGAGCTTCCCGGGGCGCCCGAGACGCACGTGGTCGAGAACGCGTTCGGGAAGGCGGAGGTAGCACTGACCAGGGTCGGGCCGTGGACCGTCGGGAGCATCTCCCGCCACGGAACGGGCCACCACCATCTCCCCCACACCATCCCCCACAGGGCGAACCTTACGGCCCTGAAGCAGCTCGGCGCACGCGCGGTCCTCGCGACGACGGCCGTCGGGGCGGTGGACCCCGGTGTACCCCTCGGAAGTCCCATCCTCTTCGACGACCTGTTCTTCCCGGCCAACGCACTGCCAGGCGGGGAGGCCTGCACCATCTTCACCGAGCCCGGCGACCCGCAGCGCGGCCACCTCATCTGGACCGAGCCCTTCGCCCCGCCCCTCCGGCAGAAGCTGGAGCTCGCCGCGCGGGAACTGGGGTTGGACGTTACATCCAGGGGGATCTACGCGCACACGAGCGGCCCGCGCTTCGAGACGCGCGCGGAGATCCGATGGTTGAACTCCGCGGGGGCGACGGCGGTGAGCCAGACTTGCGGCCCCGAGATAGTACTCGCCGCAGAATTGGAAATGTGCTACGCGCTCGTCGGGTTCCCCGTCAACTACGCGACCGGGGTCGCCGAACTCGAGACGAGAGAGGAGCTGGCTCGCCTGCTCGCGCTCTCCTCGGAAATCCTGCCCCGGATCGTGCTCCGGACGACGGAGATGTTGGAGGAAGAAGACCTGATCTTCGATCACGGCTACGTCTACCGCGTCGAGGGAGGGGTCTAGGCGGGGTATAATCCGGCGGAGGAAAGGGGGTCGAGAGCTTCCTTGGCGATGGTCCTGGTAGTCGACGACGAGCCCAACATCCGCGAAGTCGTGGGCCTGTATCTGAGGCGCGACGGTCATGCTTTGGTCGGAGCGAACCCGACCTCGTCGTTCTCGACCTGATGCTCCCGAAGATGAGCGGGCTGGAGGTGTGCCGCAGGATGAGGGCGGAGCGAAGGGTACCCTTGATCATGCTCACCGCCCGCTATCTTCAGACCGTGTGGGGCGTCGGCTACAAGTTCGGCGGATGAAAGAATTCTCGGGACCATGGCCGCCGCGTTCATCTTCCTCTCCGGTTCGCTGGCATTGGCCGTATTTGCGGCATCGCTCTTCGGCGTGCCTGCGGCGGATTTAGGGTCCGTCGCGGAGTTGCTGGGGTTGCCGGTGGAGGGGTTGGTCTCCTGGCGCTGCTGCTCATCCACCCTGCCGTGCTCGGGCGTCTCGGCGGCGTGCGGGCGCAGCTCGTCGGGGCCGGCCTGATCCGCACCCTCCTCCTGCTCGGGATGATGCTCGCCGGCGCGAGGGCCATGTTCATCTCGGGGCACGACCTCGCGCTCTTGCTAACGATGCTGACCTTCGCGGCGGCCCTCTCCGTCGGCTTCGGTCTCCTCTACGCGATGCCGCTCTCCAGCCGCATCGAGCGCGTGCGCACTGGTACGCAAAGGATCGCCGGCGGAGAACTCGGGTCCGAAGTGAAAGTGGAGGGTCAGGACGAGATCGTCGAACTCGCCGCGGATTTCAACCGGATGGCGCGGGCGCTGGAGGAGGCGGCAGAGCGAGAGGTCGAGAAGTCACGGCGCGACCTCGTCGCCGCAGTCTCCCACGACCTGAGGACCACACTCGCCTCGACCAGGGCCCTCATAGAAGCCCTCGCCGACGGCGTCGCCGAATCCCCGAGATCAAGGACGCTACCTCTCCTCCGCGAGCCAGCAGCTACAACACCTCAGCCGCCTCCTCGAGGACCTCTTCGAGCTCGCCAGGATAGACGCAGGGGTACTCGAGCTCACCCTCGAAGAGGCCTCGCTGCACGACATGATCTCCGACACCATCTCCAGCTTCGGGCCCCAGGCCGAAAGGAATAGCGTACACCTTCTCGGAGAGGTCTCCGGTGACGTTGACCCCGTGCTCGCGAACCCGCCCAGGCTGCAGCGAGTGCTCCACAACCTCGTCTCCAACGCCCTCAGGCACACCCCGCCGGACGGCACCGTAACCTTGCGCGTAATGCCGGAAGGCGAAGCCGCGCGGGTCGAGATCTCGGACACCGGCGAGGGCATAGCGGCCGAAGACCTCCCGCGCCTCTTCGAGCGCTCGTTCCGCGGGGAACGGTCGCGGACGCGTTCCGAGGGGGAAGGTGATCCTGTGAGAGAGCTCGCCCCCAGACCCATCCTGCTAGCGCTGACGCTGATGCTAGTCATCGGCGCCATCGTCTTTATCGAATTGCGGCTCGACGCTCCAGGCGCGGCAGGGGCGAGAGCGAATGTCGACAAGCGGCCTGGAGAAGCTTCGCGTCAAATGGAAAAGCAGGTCGCCACCGGCTCCCCAAACGATACCGGTAAGTTCGACCCTCCGAAACGCGACGCGGGCAAGGAACCGGAGCGAACCACCTCCGACGCGGAGAGGATCGCCGGCAAGGAGGACAAATACGCGCGGGCAACGGAGCTCACGGGTTCTACCGGCCTCATCAACACGGACGGCGTCTCCATAAAAAGTGCCGCGGGCGAGAGGGTAGTACTGGTCGAGTTCTGGACCTACAGTTGCTTTAACTGCCAGAACGCGCAGCCGCACATCAACGCGCTGTACGACAAATACGGGGACGACGGTCTGCTCGTCGTCGGGGTCCACTCGCCTGAGTTCGGTTTCGAGAGGGACGTCTCCAACGTGCGCGAGGCCGTAGAGCAGGCAGGCATCGAGTATCCGGTCGTGCTGGACAACCATTACGCCATCTGGAGTGCGTACGATCAGCGTTTCTGGCCGGCGTGGTATTTGATCGACGCCGACGGCTTTATCCGCTACAGGCACTTCGGCGAAGGCGCCTACGAGGAAACGGATCACAAAATAGCTGAGCTCCTGGCGGAGAGGGACCGCATCTCCGATTGATCGTGGCCGACGGTGCGCGATCATGGCCGCCACAGGACGGGGTTGTTGGCGATGTAACGGCGCAGGACGTGCAATGCGAGGCCGTTGCGGATGACGCGTTCATGGTAGTTGCGTTGCCATAGTTGGGTGCCGGGAGTACCTCTCAGGTCATTGACACGTTTTGTGGATACGGTTTTGAACGCGCCGACCAAACGTCCCAACGGTTTGTGTTGCGTTGGGAGGGTGGGCATATCGTTGGTTGTGCGTGCCATGGAACCCATGTTCGGCGCGGTACGTTTTCGGGCGGTTCGCGACCCGCCCCTACAAGGTTCGTTCGTTTTTGTTGCGTTTGGGTTTGCGACGTTTGGATGCGTGTCGTCGCCGTGGGCGTCCGTGATCACGATGATCGCGTGCGTGTGGTCCGGCATCACGATCCATTCGTCGAGGAAGACATACGGGTCTTGTTCGGCCAACCAGGGCCAACAACGCGCTACCTCTCGTCCGCATATGTTGGGCCGCATCTCGCCGTTCACCACCGCTCCGAAGGTATGCTCGCGACCCCGGGTGCAAATGGTGACGAAATACGCCCCGTCCCGGGTGTAGTCGTAACCCTTCAATCGGATCGAGCGGCGACCGTATCGTTCACCACGTTCCACCATGGTCCCGTTATCGGCAGGTGGCGCCCGATCCATTAGACGCGGTTCGTGCGCGAAAACGATTCGCACACCAACACCCCCTGTAGGGGCGGTTCGCGAACCGCCCGAATACGTACCGTCCCCTACGGAAGAGACGCCAGGCGCGCCACGAGACCGGGGTCTCGCATCGCCGCCTCGCCCACCAATACCGCGTCGGCGCCGGCATCGCGCAGGCGTCTGGCATCTTCCGGCGTTTTGACGCCGCTCTCGGCGACGAGGGTGGCACCGGCCAGCTTCGGCGCGAGGCGCTCGAAGGTGGCGAGATCCACGGTGAAATCCCTCAGGTCGCGGTTGTTGACCCCGATCACGCTGGCACCAGATTCGAGGGCGAGGTTGGCTTCTTCTTCGTCGTGGATCTCCACTAGCGGCATGAGACCGACCTCCACGGCTAGAGAGACGTAACGCGCGAGCGACGCCGTGTCGAAGAGCGCCGCAATGAGGAGGACGGCATCGGCCCTGGTTCCGGTTTGGAGGATCTGGGCTTCGTCGACGGTGAAGTCCTTGCGCAACACCGGCAGCGTGGTGTTGCCCCGCGCCGCGTCGAGGTCCTCGAGGCTTCCCTCGAAGCGTTCAGGTTCGGTGAGAACCGAGAGACAAGCTGCGCCCTCGGACTCGTAGCGGGCTCCCCACTCCGCGGGATCCGCCTCCCGTATAAAGCCGGCCGAAGGTGAGGCACGCTTTATCTCGGAGACGACGGAGAGACCGGTCGCGGTGAGTGCTGAGGCGAAATCCCGCTTTTCGAAGAGCATCGCCTCCTGGTAGAGGGCGGTGAGGTCGGTACTGCCGCGCAGCTCTTCCGCCCGCCCGATGGCCGCCGCGGCGAGTGCGTCGAGCACGGTGGCGCGCCTCATACGGTCCCCGAGAGGCGGCGGGTGGTCCTTACGAACACTTCCAGGGCGTCCGCCGCCGACCCGTCGCCGATGGACTCCCTGGCAAAGTCGACGCCTTCGGCTATCGTCTTCGCTTTGCCCGAGACGTGGATCGCAGCTCCGGCGTTGAGGAGGACGACGTCGCGGGCGGCCCCGGTCTCCAGCCCCGTCAGGACGTCGCGCAGGATGCGGGCGTTAAGGTGGGCGTCGCCACCGAGGAGCCCGTCGGGGGCGTGGCACGAGAGGCCGAAATCTTCCGGTGAGATCTCATACTCCACTATTGCTCCATCCGAGACGTCGGCTACGAGGGTCTTGTCGGAGACCGTGATCTCATCCATCCCATCGATCCCGTGCACGACGAGCGCCTTCTGGGCCCCCAAATCCCGCAAAGCATCCGCAACGGGCCGAACGTAGGCCCCGCCGAACACCCCGACAAGCTGGCGCCTCGCTCCCGCGGGGTTGGTGAGCGGCCCGAGCAGATTGAAGACGGTCCTGAACGGCAGCTCCGCCCGCACCGGGGCCACGAACCTCATCGCGGGATGGTGGGTGCGGGCGAACATGAACCCGATGCCGGCCTCGGCGATGCACCTGGAGACCTCCTCGGGACCCAGCTCTATCTCCGCCCCGAGGGCCTCCAGCACGTCCGCACTCCCTGCCCTGCTGGTCGCCGCCCGGTTGCCGTGCTTGGCGATGACGACCCCGGCCCCGCACGCCACGAAGGCGGCGGCGGTGGAAACGTTTATGGTGCCCTTCGCGTCGCCGCCGGTGCCGCAGGTGTCCACCACGCCCTCCGGGGCATCGACCTTCTCGGCAAAGCGGCGCATCGCGCGGGCGAAGCCGACGATCTCTGGTACCGCCTCGCCCTTTACGCGCAGCGCCGTAAGCAGCGCGGCCGTCGCGGCTGGTGGGGCGCTGCCCTCCATGATGGTCTCGAGAGCGCGTTCGGCCTCGCCCTCGGTGAGGGACTCGCCCTCGGCGGCTTTTCGTAGCGTCTCGCGTAGCAACGGCTCAGGGTTCCAGGAAGTTTTCGAGGAGGTCGTGGCCACTGCGGGTCAGGACGCTCTCGGGGTGGAACTGGACGCCTTCGATCGGATACTCGCGGTGCCTGACGCCCATGATAGTACCGTCCTCGGTGCGGCTGGTGATGATTAGGCAGTCGGGTAGGGATTCGGGTTCTATGACCAGCGAGTGGTAACGGGTCGCCTCGAAGCCCTGATCCAAACCTCTGTAGACACCTTCGCCGTCGTGGTTTATCTTCGCCGTTTTCCCGTGGACGGGCTCACCGCGTACGATCCGTGCGCCGAAGGCCTGGCCGATGGCCTGGTGGCCCAGACAGACTCCCAGAGTGGGTATACTCTCGCCGACCTGCCCGATCAGGTCCACGGAGATACCGGCTTCGGTCGGCGTGCAAGGGCCGGGCGAGACCACTATCCTATCCGGGTGGAGCCCCGGGACCTCCTCAGGTGTGACCTCGTCGTTGCGCCGTACGAGGACCTCGGCCCCGAGCTCCCCGAGGTACTGGACCAGGTTGTACGTAAAGGAGTCGTAGTTGTCTATGACGAGGACCCTCATGAGCAGAGCGATTTTAGCGGATAAGCCGCGGACGAACAGGGGGGAGACGCCTTGACCCTGCTCCTCTCCGAGAACGAAGTGGAAGAACTGCTCGACATGCCATCGACCCTGGAGGTCGTCGAGTCCGTGCTGCGCCAGCACGCCGAAGGACGGGCAACCAACCGCGCCCGCAGGCGCGTCGCCCTCCCCACGGGCGGGCTTAACTACATGGCCGCTGGTGCACCCGAGATCGGGGCCCTGGGGTTGAAAGCCTACACCGTTGCGCGCACAGGCGCCCGTTTCTACACCCTGCTCTTCGACCCCGAGGGCGGGGAGTTGCTCTCGATCCTGCAGTCCGACAGGCTGGGCCAGGTGCGTACCGGCGCCGCGAGCGGGGTCGCCACAAAGCACCTTGCCAGGGAAGACGCGAACACTTTAGGTATCTACGGCGCTGGCTGGCAGGCCGAGAGCCAGCTGGAGGCGATCTCGGCGGTAAGGGACCTCGAAAGGGTCATCGTCTACACCCGCAGCGAGGATTCGCGAAAGGCTTTCGCCGAGAAGATGGGCGAGCGTCTCGGGATGGAGATAGAGACCACCCACGCAGCGGAGGAGCCGGCGGCCCAGGACATCGTGGTCACCGTCACATCCTCCAGGGAGCCTGTGCTCCTGGGGGAGTGGCTCAGGCCGGGGGCGCACGTCAACGCCGCAGGCTCCAACTTCCTGTTCAAGACCGAGATCGACCGCGAGGTCGTCAGAAGGGCGAGCTTCGTGTGCGCCGACTCGCGCGAGGAACTTGGCCTCGAAGCCGGCGACCTGATGCTCTCCCTGGAGACAGGCGCCATCCTGCCCGAGGCCGTCTACGAGCTCGGCCAGGTCATAGCCGGACAGGTAAGAGGCCGTCGCGGCCCGGAGGACATAACCCTCTTCGCCAGCCAGGGGCTCGCCCTGGAAGACATGGCCGCTGCCCGCGTCGTCTACGACCGCGCCATCGAACGCGACGTGGGCCGGGATGTTGATTTTTAGAGGTACGTTTGTGGTGGCGGTTCGTCGTTGGGCGGTTCGCGAACCGCCCCTACAGGGGCCGGCCGTATTCGCGCCGTTTTTGCGGTGAACGGTTCGTTTACACATCAACGTCCGGCGTTGCGTGCGTCCCGGTTCGCCGTGATCACGGTCTTCTTCGTGAACGGCCTCGTGATAGGGACCTGGGTAGTCAGGATTCCGGCCATAAAGGAGAAACTGGGCCTGGGCGAGGGGCTGCTCGGTGTCGCCCTGCTCGGAGCCGCGGCCGGGGCTCTCGTCGCCATGCCGATCGTCGGTGCGCTGGTCTCCCGGTTCGGTAGCAGGCGCATCGTCGGCGCTGCAGCGCTCTTGATCTCGGCCTCGCTCCTCTTGCCGGCGCTGGCTCCGAGCCTGCTCCTCCTCGTGCCCGCCGTCTTCATATTGGGGGCGGCCAACGGAGGCCTCGACGTAGCCATGAACGCGCAGGCGGTCGCCGTAGAGAGTGGTTACGGGCGGCCGATCATGTCCTCCTTCCACGCCGCCTGGAGCTTCGGGGGCCTCGCCGGGGCAGCCCTCGGCGGTCTCATCGCCTCGCAGGGCGTCGTCCCCCTACCCCACTTCGCCGCGGTCGCCGTCCCGGCCGCCGTCGCCTTCGCCGCCGCCTACGGGGCGCTCCTTCCTTCCGGCGCAGACGCCTCGGTGGAGGGAACGCCGGCCTTCGCCCGCCCCACGCGGGCACTTCTCGGGCTTGGGCTCATCTCCTTCTGCGTCCTCCTCGGAGAAGGCGCGATGGGAGATTGGAGCGCCGTCTACCTGGACGACACCCTAAGAACCGATCCTGGCTTCGCCGCAGCCGGCTACGCGGCGTTCTCCCTGTCTATGGCCTTCGGGCGCCTCTTCGGAGACAGGTTCACGGAACTCCTGGGCCCTGCCACGCTCGTCCGCTCGTGCGGGGCCATCGCCGCCGTCGGCCTGGGCATCGCCCTCGCCGCGGCCCAACCCTACATCGCGCTCGCCGGTTTCGCCTGCGCCGGCGCAGGCTTCTCCGTCATCTTCCCCACGGCCCTCAGCGCCGCAGGACGCACCGGAGGCCCCACCGGTCCCGCCCTCGCCGCTGTCACCACCGCCGCATACACCGGCTTCCTCGTAGGCCCCCCCTTCATAGGCTTCCTGGCCGAACTAACCGGCCTCGGCTCCGCCCTCTACCTAGTAGTAGTCCTAAGCGCCACCGTCATACTCCTGGCCGGAGCCGTCAACACCGGAGCCGAAAAACCAAAATAGATTGACCAGAGCCGTCAAATGGTAGTCATGTAGAATGCCACCCTCAACCAAAAAGCTGACAAGCTGAAATGCTGAAGTGCTCCAAAAGGGAGGAACATTGACCGAAACCTTCGAAAAGCAGCCCCGGACGGGCGGTAGATACGAGCCTTTGGGAACGGGAGAGCTGCTCGACCACGACGACACGAGCCTGCGGCTGAAGGCCGGCTCGACGACCATCGAGGTCGCGGCCCTGGCCCCCGACCTCTTCCGCATCGGCATGTTCCCGGCAGGCGGCCCGCCGAAGTACAACTCCGAGGCAATCGCGAAGGAGGACTGGGAGCCCGTCGAGGTCTCCATGCAAGAGACCGACGAGGAGCTCACGCTCTCCACCACAGCGGCAACGGCCCGCATCTCGCTCAACCCCTTGCGCATCGGTTTCTCGGACGCCTCGGGCCGACAGTTCGCGGTGGACGACCGGGAGCTCGGGATGGGCGCCGTCGAGACGGCGGAGGCCGACGTGTTTTCGGAGCCCCTCGGCAGCCCGGTCAGGTTGTACAAGAGGCGTGAGGCCGGGGAGCGGTACTTCGGTTGCGGCGAGCGGACGAGCGGGCTGGAGAAGACCGGCTCGCGCCAGGTCTTCTGGAACGTGGACCCGCCGCTCGGGCACACCGCCTCCTTCAGCAACCTCTACAGCTCCATCCCCTTCACCCTCTCGATGGCGAACGGCAAGGCGCACGGGCTCTTCTTCGACAACACCCACAGGGTCGAGTTCGACCTGGCGCTGGAGGACGAGGACCTCGCCTACTACGGGGCCGAGGGAGGTGCGATCGTCTACTACGTCTTCTGCGGGCCGACCCCGGCTGACGTCGTGGACCGCTACACCGAGCTCACCGGCCGCACCCCTATGCCGCCGCTGTGGTCTCTGGGCAACCAGCAGTGCCGCTACTCCTACATGGACGAACAAGAGGTGCGCGAGATCGCCAGCGGCTTCAGGGAGCGGGACATCCCCTGCGACGTCATCTACCTCGACATCCACTACATGGAGGGCTACAGGGTCTTCACCTGGAACAAGGACCGCTTCCCCAACCCCCAAGGCCTCATCTCCGACCTCGAGGACCAAGGCTTCCACGTCGTCACCATCGTGGACCCCGGCGTCAAGGTGGACGAGAACTACGCCGTCTACACCGAAGGCAGGGAGAAGGACTTATTCTGCAAGACGCAGAAGGGAGAGGAGTACCAGAACGCCGTCTGGCCCGGTGTGTGCGCCTTCCCCGACTTCACGAACCCCGAGACGCGCTGGTGGTGGGGACAGAACCAGAAGATACTCACCGACGCGGGGGTAGCCGGGATCTGGTGCGATATGAACGAACCCTCTCTTTTCATCCCCAGGCAGTCCACGATGCCCGACGATGTGGTCCATCCTGGCGGGCGGACGGGTGAGGCGAAATGGCACGCCCAGATCCACAACACCTACGGCTCCCTCATGGCCCGCGCCGCCAGGGAAGGACTCCTGGATCTCCGTCCCGACGAGCGTCCGTTCGTGATCACGCGCTCCGGCTACGCCGGGTTGCAGCGCCACGCCATGCAGTGGACCGGGGACAACTCATCCTGGTGGGAGCACCTGTGGATGAGCATGCCGCAGCTCCAGAACCTCGCCCTCTCCGGCGTCGCGTGGGCCGGAGTGGACATCGGCGGCTTCGGGGGCGACACGAACGGCGAGCTCCTGGCCCGCTGGTACGAGTTCGGGATCTTCCAACCCTACTGCCGCAACCACACAACTCTGGGGACCCGCCGCCAGGAGCCGTGGACCTTTGGAGAGCCCTACGAGTCGGTGTGCAGGGAGATGGTCAAGCTCCGCCAGCGGCTCCTTCCTTACCTGTACACCCTCTTCGAAGAGTGCCACAGGACGGGCGCGCCAATACTACGTCCCCTCTTGTTCGAGTACCCGGAGGACGAGACCACCTACACCGCAGACGACGAGTTCCTGCTCGGCGACGCCCTACTCGTGGCCCCCATCACCCGCCCCGGCGTCGAGCACCGCCACGTCTACCTGCCAGAAGGCACCTGGTTTCACTACTACAGCGGCGAACGTGTCGAAGGCCCCGCCCACATCCTGGCATACGCTCCCTTGGGCCAGCCCGCCCTCTACGTCAGGGCGAACACCTCGATACCCATGGGCCCCGACGCGTCCTACACGGGCGAGAGGCCCACCGACCCCCTTACGCTGCTCCTCTACCCCGCCCCGGGTGATGCGAAGTCTATGCTCTACGAGGATGCTGGAAACGGCTTCGGCTACGCGGAAGGTGAGTACGCGAGGCGCACGATCTCCTGCGAATCGTCCGAAGACCGCATCGCCATCCGCGTAGGTGAACGCGAGGGCACTTTCGTCCCCGAGCGCAGTGAAATACGGATCGAGCTGCCCGGCGTTACGGTTGCGCGGAGCGTACTCGTGGACGGAGAGGAACGCGGGCCTGAGTATGGGGAGGACGGCGCGCTCACCGTCTCGCTCGGCGAGGGGACCGGTTCGAAGACGGTCGAGGTGATCCTCTAGAGCCTGGCGATGTTCCGACGCGTGCTCATCCTCCTGGCCGTCCTGTCTCTCGGATACCTTGGCGTCGGGTTGCTGATCGTCCTCTGGATGAGCGGCCCGAAGCGTAGGGCGCCGTGGGTGACGCCGGCTTCCGTCGGGCTCGAATACGAAGATGTCGAGATCTTCAGCACCGACGGTGTTCGGCTCGGGTGCTGGTGGGTGCCCGCGGGAGATTCGGCCAGGGCCGCGGTGCTCGTCCCCGGCTGGGGTGGGTACAAATGCGAAGAGCACCTGCTGCGGACCATTCCCATTTACCACGACGCCGGCTACGGCGTGCTCCTGCTGGACCTGCGGGCGCAGGGCGAGTCCGGGGGGTCGTGCCGCACCCTCGGCTACAGGGAGGTCCGCGACGTGCGGGGCGTGCTCGTCTGGCTGAGGCGCCGGGGTTACACGCTGGATCGGGTGGTGCTCCACGGCTGGTCGATGGGTGGCGCAACGGTACTGCGCGCGGCCCCGGGAACGGGCGTCGCCGCCGTTGTGGAGGAAGCCGGATATGGCGACCTTCCTCTGCTTCTCAGGCGCAAGCTTCCCGAGTTCGTGCGCTTCGGGGACCTGCTCGAGCCGGCCATCCTGTTCGCCGGGAGGCTCTTCCCAGACTTCGACCCCTGGGACGTGGTACCGAGGAGGGAAGCCAAAGAGCTCTCCGAGGAAGGCGTGCCGCTCTTTATTATCCACTCCACGGATGACGCCGTGGTCCCTTTCGAGCAGGCCAAGACCCTCGCGGCGGCCCACCCCGAAGCAGACTTCTGGAGCCTGGAGGACTACGGGCACGTGGAGGCTTACGCGCATCCCGCGTACGCGCAGAAGTTGCGGAGATTTCTCGACGCATTGCGGTAGAGGAGGGTGCCGCAACATACCCCCTACCTCGGCGGAAGCGTAGCGGTGGAGGGACTCGCGCGTATAATGCATGCAGGCGAGTTCGGGGAAGCCGGCAGGAAAAGGACGGCGTAACGTAGCGGCACACGTGCGAGCGGGGCCATCCCCGTTGCAAACGCGGGTCACCACGGCAACCGCAGGGGGTGAAGGGGCAGATGGCTGACCTTGGGGCGCGGGCCCGCTGGGCAACGCTGGTGGCGATGACGCTCGCCAACAGCATGATCCTCGTCGATCAGACGGCCGTACCGCTGGCGATACCGCACACCATCGCAGCCCTCGACGGGTCGCTCTCCACCTCCCAGTGGGTGCTAACCGCCAACATCTTGCCCCTGGCCGCCTTCATGGTCTTCGCCGGAAGGCTTGGCGACCAGCTGGGGCTCAGGCGCGTCTTCCTCGCCGGGGCGATTCTGTTCATAGGATCCTCGGCGCTTGCCGGGGCGGCGCAGGACATGCCCTGGCTGATCACGGTGCGCGCCACCCAGGGGGTGGGGGCGGCCCTGATGTTGCCAACGACGCTGGCCATAGTAAGCGCCGTCTTTCCGGAGCAGGACCGGGGAAGGGCGCTTGGTATCGTGGCCGGCGCCTCGGCTTTCTTTGCGGCGCTGGGACCGGTGTTGGGGGGACTGCTGACGCAGTACATCGACTGGCGGGCGGTGTTCTTGATCAACGTCCCGCTGGCGGCCGTCACCATCGCGCTCACATTTCTTTACACCCCGGCCTTGAGGGCCGAGCCCGGCACCAGCCAGGCCCTCGACTTTCCCGGGTTGGTCGCCTTCGCCGTCGGGATTTGCGGCCTCACCCTAGGTCTCGGCCAGTCCCAGCAGTGGGGGTGGGTGTCGCCGGCCACGCTCATCTCCCTCGGGCTTGGGATTGTGGGGTTGGCGGCCTTCGTCTTGATCGAGCCGCGTCGGCGAAACCCGCTCATGAAGTTCGGGCTCTTCCGGCATCTCAACTTCTCCGCTGCCGTCATCAGCCAGCTGCTAGCCGGATCCATAGAGCTCGCTACCGCCTACCTGCTTCCTTTCTACCTGCTGCTGGTCATCGGGCTTGCCCCTGGCCCTGCGGGTCTCGCGCTCATCCCCGCTACGGTGCCGATCATCATCATGGCCCCCCTGGCCGGGAGATGGTTCGATCGGGTCGGAGGCCGGCTGCCGCTGGTGGCGGGATTCCTCGTGCTCGCCGCCTCCTCCTTCGCCCTGGTCGCCGGGTTCCCTTCCCAGTCGCTGTGGTCCCTGATCCCCGGGTTCATGTTGCAGGGCATCGGTCTAGGGATCGTGCTGACCGTCAACGACCCCACGGCGCTTGGCTCGGTGCCCGCAGGAGACCAGGGACAGGCCTCGGGGATCAACGACACGGGCGAGCAACTTGGAGGCGCCGTTGGCATCGCCCTTTTCACCGTGATCCTGCTGCACATCTACTACGGGAGGCTCTACGAGCTGCTGGGCGGCCGCGGCATCACCCCGACGCAGAGCCAGATCGACCGGGGACGCGAATTCGTCCTGCGCGCCGAGCAGAAGGGCCTGCGCAACGTCACGCCGCCCCCCTTCATGCGCGACGTCATCCGCCAGTTCGAGGAAGCCCATGTCCACGCCTATCAGCTGACCTTCGCCCTGATGGGGCTGGTGGCCATAGTAGGTGCCGTAATTTCGTGGCTGCTGGTTCGAAAGGCCGACCACGAAGTCCCCACGCACATCTTCAGCCGGCGCTCGCGGTGGACCTGGGCCACCACAGGAGAAGGACCAGGGCTAACCCGCAAGCCGCCCCTCGAGGCGTCAGGCCCACAACAGCCAGGGAGTCAGCAGCCCGATCAGCGTACCGAGTAGGGCGTGGGTGTAGTCTGCTTCGTGGTCGAGGTCGAAGAGCAGAGCTTTGTACAAAGCTCTAGCCGTGAAAGAGGACCATGTTCAGGGCGCGGGTGACGATGAGGAGCGCCCCGATATAGAGCAAGATGAAGAGGTGGCCGCGTTCCCTGCCCTTGCGCAACGGGCTCGTCTTGTACTCGGCCATACCGAGGAGAACCCCGAGCGCGCAAAGGCCCCACACCCAGTAAAAAGCGAAGTAGCGCGCCGCGTTGCCGGGGTCGGGGTTGAACGAGGCCCACGTGAAGGCCAACGTCACGAAGGCGGCAAGCGAGAGCGAGAGCACGAAGAGCACCCTGTTCGCCCGCCCCCTGCGCCCCCAGGCGAGCCAGTCCATAAACCCGCTGTAAATGCTCTCCATACCCGTGATGTTAACAGCCAGGACGCCGATTAGAATGAGTCGGTGCGAAGACTCCTTGCCCTCAGCTGCGCGATAGTGCTGGTAGACACGATCTTCTACGCCGCGCTCTACCCGCTCGTCCCTTACTTCGAGGACCAGCTCGGCCTCTCCAAGTCGATAGTCGGCGTGCTGAGCGGGGCCTACGGGGCCGGTGTCCTGGTGGGCAGCGCGCCGGGCGGATACCTCGCCTCCCGCTCGGGGGTCAGGGTCACGGCCATCGTCGGCCTGACCCTCATGTCCGTAACCAGCGTGATGTTCGCGCTCGCCGATACCACTTGGCTCCTGGTGCTGGCCCGGTTCGCCGGCGGGTTCGGCAGCGCCCTCTCGTGGGTCGCGGCGTTCACCTGGCTCATCGACCGGGCCCCCGAGGAGCGAAGGGCCGAGTTGATCGGGGTGATGGTCAGCTCCGCCGTGGTCGGCGCCCTCCTCGGGCCCGTCCTCGGGAGCGTCGCCGCCACAGTGGGCCTCCTGCCCGCCTTCGCGTCCGTCGCCCTGGCCGGGATACTCATCGCCGTCTGGGCTGCCATCGAGCCTGCACAGGCCTCCTCGGGAGACGTAAACCTGCTGCCGGCGCTCAGGATGCTCAGGCGACCCATTCTCCTTACCAGCTTGTGGTTTATTGGGCTCTCCCCGCTTCTCTTCAGCGCGCTTGCCGTCCTTATTCCCCTGGACCTGCACAGGCTCGGATGGGGCGCCGCGGCGGTGGGGGTCGTGTTCTTCCTCAGCGCCGTCTTCGAGGCCGTCGTCCACCCGCTGCTCGGCCGCTGGTCCGACCGCTCGGGCTACCGTCCTCCGGTCTTCGTCGGGTTGTTCGCCTCCATAGGCATCCTGCTGCTCCTCACGTGGGTAGGAAACCCCTGGGTGATAGGGCTTCTCGTCGTCCTCGCGGCCGGGGCTTTCAACGCCACCCTCGTCCCTGGGACGGCCCTCTTCTCACGTGGCACCGAGAAGGCAGGGATGGACAGGGCCGTGGCCTTCGCCATCACAAACTTCGCCTGGGCCTCGGGCTACGCTGTTGGAGCCCCCGTGGGAGGATTCCTCGCGGACCTAAGGGGCGATGCCCTCTCCTACCTCGCGCTCACGGTGGTCTGCCTGGTGACGATAGTGCTGGTTAGGAGAACCGCCTGATACGGATCGCTTCGAGATCGCATTTCAGCAGTCAGCCAGGAAGAAAGCTGATGGCTGACCGCTCTAGTATTTTGCGATTTTCCAGACGGGGTTCACAGAGGATCTCCCCCAAGCAAACACTACTTGTCCTACCTCTAGCCCATTTGGGCGAGCAAAAGATACGTCATTTCGGGGTTGCGCTCTCCCGGAAAGACGTACTAAGATACTATTCTGGCATTGTGACGGGCCGGGGGGTTACTGTTTGTCCTCCGCCCGCCTGAGAAGTAGTAAGTGACAGGGGTTTAGGGAAAGCGAGCCGAGAGACCAGCGACATGTGGAAACCAA
>JBKPSF010000346.1:0-21776 GCA_046734875.1 Actinomycetota bacterium
GATTAGTGTCTCGTGGGCTCGGAGATGTGTATAAGAGACAGGAGTGTGGCCGTAAGCGAGCCGTAGACCAGGGCACGGTTGATGATGATGTCGATGTCGTAGAGGCGGTACTTCTGGACGGCAACCCCTATGGCCACCGGCACCCCGGCGAAGCCTAGCACGGCCAGCGAGAACAGAAGGTCGAAGTACCAGGGGGACGGGGGCAGGCTTTCACCGCTCCCCAATACCGCCAGTTGCGCGACCGACCCGACTATCATGGCACACGAGTACAGCAGCCCGGTCAAGGCCGCGACGAAGGCGATCCATTTGATCTGCTGGCGCACCTCGCCGCTGGATCGACGGAAACGCAGCATCATGCTCACCGCCGAGGCGAGGATGCACAGGGGCAGCAGCGGGAGAGCGACGTACGATGCGTTCACCAGCCAGGGGAGCGCCTCGACCCCAAATGGGTTGTTCACCCCTCCCTGATTCTCCAATGGCCCGGGAGCAAGGCCCCCGGTAACGCTAATCACTACGATCACCACGCCCGAGAGGAAGGCTAGTGGACGCCATCTCCTTGACAGAAGCCTCCCGTCGGGGAAGAGCAAGATGAGGTAGATCCCGAGCAGGCCCACGGTGGGCACCCACAGCCACTGGTTGCCTATCGTGCCTATCGCCACCGGGTAGGGAACCGAACCGGGGCTGGCAATGCCGTAGACGTAGTAGCTGTCGGTAACCGACAGGACCATCCACAAGAGGCCGTCTGCCAGAAGGATCCAACCCACAGGGTTCCGCGGACGCCTGGAGGCTACAAGTGCGCCCACGATAGGGAAGGCCAGAAAGGGCACGAAACCCACCGTTTCGCTAACGGTGGCCACGGCCGAAGAACCGCCCGCGGACGGGGTCAGGACGGAGAACACGCCCGCGGCGACGAACATGGCCACCGAGAGCACGACCACCGACCACGCCAGCCACGTGGTGGCACGACCACCCGTCCGGCCAACCCCGTGATGCTGCCTCTTGGTTTCTACCGTCACGAGCCCACTATACCGGAGGCCCGTCTCCCAAACGTTACGGCCGGCGTTACGAATTAAGACTCGCGCAGAACTTCAAGCAGGCGTGCGCCTAGGACGGTGCCAGACTGATAAAGATATGGCAATATGGTACCATACATCGATCATGCGTAAGACCACTGTATATTTGCGTGAGGACGAGGCCGAGGGCTTGCGCCTGCTCGCTGGTGCGACTGGAGAATCCCAAGCGGAATTGATCCGTGAGGGCGTTCGTCGGTTGCTGCGCGAGGGTGTAAGCCGCAAATTCCACAGCATGGGCAAAGGCGAGGGAACTGGCGAATCCCGTCCCCGCTGGAGCCCTGACGCCGTGCTCGATAAGACGCGCGGACGGCGCTAAGGCCCGTTGGCGCTCATCATAGATGCTCGGGGACTCTACGCCCAGGCGGACCGCGCGGACCCGGCGCATGCTGCCGTGGTCGAGATTTTGAAGGAAGAAAGGGGATTGCTAGTAACCTCGCAGGTAGCCGTGGCGGAGGCCGACTACCTGATCCTGACCCGCCTGGGCATCGAAGTCGAGCTCGCCTTCCTGGACGACCTGGCGGAGGGCACCTTTCTGGTCGAGTGTTTGACCCGCGAAGAACTCGGTGTCGCACGCGGGGTCGCCAGGCGCCATCGGGACCTCGAACTCGGCCTCGCCGACACCTCGCTGGTGGTACTCGCGCGCAGGCACCGCTCACGCCGCATCGTCACTTTCGACGAACGGGCGTTCCGAACCGTGATGCCCTTGCAGGGCGGAAGCTTCACCGTCCTCCCCGCAGACGCTGCACCTGACGATTCGACGTAGACGGGAATAACGCCGTAGATCGGGACGTCTGTTTTCGCCCGTTCGCGTGCGGCTACTCCTGCCTTGCCGGCTAACCGAAGATGGCGAGCGGCAGATAGGAGGAGACGATCCAGTTCGGCTGGTCTACTATCTCGGATATCTTGAGATCCACCACAAGGCTGGCGAGCACGTAAGCCTCTATGGGCTCGAGGCCGTAGGTGGTGTTTATGTGCTCTACCATCGCCCTGAGGGAGTCCTTGGCCGCCTGCATGAGGTCCTCGTTTACGCCCATTGTGGCGTACCAGCCGCGCTCCTCGACCAGGGGGGTGAGCGGTCCTGGGGTCCTGAACTGGGGAGCCGGGAGGTTTTTGTCTTTGATCACGTCGAAGCGCAACGCGGCGTACATGGGGCTCTCTATCCCTGTGACGCAGACCTCGCCGTCGCCCTGGGCCGCGTGGGCGTCGCCGCAGGAGAAGAGCGCGCCGGCGTGCTGCACCGGCAGGTACACGACGGAGCCCTTGGTGAGGTGGCGGGTGTCCATGTTGCCGCCGAAAGGTCCCGGGGGCATGATCACGGGCTTCTCCGGACCTGAGGGGCTTACGCCCATGGTGCCGAAGAAGGGCTCGATGGGGATGACGATGTCGTCCTTGAAGTACGTGTAGTCGCCGTTGGTAAGGTCGAAGATCTTGAGGTAGGCTTCGGGAAAATCCTCCGGCAAGAGCCCGAAGCCAGGTATGACCGCCGTCCAGCCCCAACCCTCGGTGTGGATGTCCAACACCTCGACCGCCAGAACGTCGCCAGGCTCGGCGCCAGCCATCGCGACGGGCCCCGCGAGTGGGTAGAGCCGGTCCCAGTCGAGGGAGTCCAGGGCTCTCGCGTCGGAGTCGGGTCCTATCTGCCCGTCCGAGACCTCGCGGGTGCGAAAGACGACCGTGTCTCCCGGCTCGACAGTGAGTACGGGCTCCTGCTCGTTGTCCCACACGTAGTGGACCCTATCTTCCGGAAAGTAGTGCGTCCCCGCCATCGTCGAGTTCCTCCTTTTCGCCCGTCTCCGGAGACTACTTTCTCAACTCGTGGCCCCTATTTCCACCCTCGCCGGGGTGGGAGACGCTCTAAAGCCGGTCGAGGGCCTGTTCGAGGTCGGAGATGATGTCCTCGTGGTGTTCTATGCCGACGGAGAGCCGCACGAGGTTCTCGCCGACCCCGAGCCGCTCGCGGCGCGACGGCGAGAGCTCGCGGTGAGAGGAGGTGGCGGGATGGATGGCGAGCGTGTAGATATCTCCCAAAGACGGGGCCTTGACGCAGAGCTTCAGGGAATCGAGGAAGGCGAAGGCCGCCTCGCGGCCCTCGGCGGCGAGCTCGAAGGAGACGAGGCCCCCGGTGTCCGCGAGGACGCGTCCGGCCGTGGCGTGGTCGGGATGGGTTTTCAGAGAAGGATGGTTGGCCTTCTCTACCTTGGGGTGGGAGTCCAGGTAGCCCGCGACAGCGCGCGCGTTATCGCACTGGCGGCCCATCCTCAAGGGCAGTGTCTTGAGGCCGCGGTGAGCGAGCCAGGCCTCGAAGGGACCGAGCACGCCCCCGACGAGCTTGCGCAGTTGTTCCACGGCGGCGGCGTAGGGAGGGCCTGCTGCGACCACGCCGGCGGTCAGGTCGCCGTGGCCCGAGAGGTACTTGGTCGCGCTGTGGACCACGATGTCAGCGCCGAGATCCAGGGGTCTTTGCAGGAACGGCGTGCCGAAGGTGTTGTCCACGATAAGGGCCGCCCCCGCGGGTCGGGTTATCTCCGAGATGGCCCCTACGTCCGCGACGCGCAACAGCGGGTTGGAAATAGACTCGACGACGACGGCGCGGGGTCCTAGCTGGGCGACCTTCTTCTCCACGGCCTCGAGGTCGTAGGCGTCCACGAAACGCGTCTCGACGCCGTTCGCGCCGAAGACCTGCACGAGAAGCGTCGCCGTCGAGCCGTAGAGCTGCTCCGCCGCGAGTACCGTCGCCCCACTCGTCAGTTCCGCCGCCGCGAACGCCGCGTGCGTGGCGGCCATCCCCGAGGCGAAGGCGAACGCCCTCACCTCCGCCCCCGACCCTGGGGCCTCCAGCGAGACGAGTGCCTCCTCCAGGGCTCGGACGGTGGGGTTGTCGTAGCGGGCGTAGCTGTAACCCTGCTCCTCGCCACCGAGTACGCGGTCCGTGGTCTCTACGCTCGGGTGGGAGAACGTGGTCGAGGCGTAGATGGGCGTAGAGATAGGGTAGAAGGCCCCTTCTACATCGTCCTTCGCCCCGGCCCTGTGCTCCCCGGAGTGCACGGCGCGGGTCTCGAAATGTCGTGGCAGGTTCATGCTCGCCTATACTAACCTACCGGGACGCGCCTTTGGCGAGAGCAGGCGCTCGGGTATCACCGTTTACCGTAAGGGTTCACAGCCCCGGGGGAGGTTCTCCGGGCAACATTTTACCGGCAAAATGAGGGACGAGACGGACCTCGAAGCATTGAACAACGAGCTGCTGTGGTTGCGCCCCGAAGCGGCGCCCGAAAACGAACGTCAGGATTAACACGAGAGGCCGCCCCCCGGCGTGTTGTGCAAGCGGAGGGGGATCCTCTACTTCGCCGGGGGGCTTGCACGCATTATCTAGTGAATCACGTTAAGGGATGGTAACGTCCGTGTAACGATCCGCTTACGACCCGGGAGGTTTTTGATCTCTGTGAAACTCACTCGTTCAGTCCTATCAGGGCGAGCCTGAGGTCGTCTGCCATACCGCTGTGTCCGTGCTTCTCCGACTGGGAGATGCCCTTCTCGTAGGCGGTACGCGCCTCTTCTTTTCGTCCCAGGTTGGCGAGCACGTTGCCGAGGCGCGCGTAGGCGTTTCCCTCGTCGTCGGCCTCGACCGCGAGGTAGCGTTGTAGCACCGCGGCTTCGTCCTCCTCGCGTCCGGCCTTCTGGTACTCGTTAGCCAGGGCCAGAAGCCCCGTCGGGTTGTCCGGGTTATCCGCCAGCATCCGCTCGAAATAGTCAATCCTGTCGTCCATGAAGCCCTCCCTCGGTGGTTGTCCGGGGCAGATTATAAGCACTTCAGGTCTTTGCCCTGCTGTGGATAGGTCCTCGCGTCGGTTTTCGCGGGGTCTGGTTGCGGTATAAGAGTCCCGTTGTCGCGAGCTTGCTGAAATCTGACAAGCTGAAATGCTGAAGTGCTAGTATCATAGTAAATATTAAGATGTTTGGTCGCCTCGCGAAGAGCGGTGTCGGAGGTGCCCCGGGGAGGGTGCCTGGGCGCTTCGCGTGGCGTGCGGGCCACTACGCGTATCGTGATATGAGGGTGTGATCCGGTTGGAGAGAGAGACGGAGAGCCAGTTTTTCGGGCCGAACCTCGGCTACGTGTTGGAACTTTACGAACAATTCAAGGAGGACCCTGACTCCCTCGACGGGAAGACGCGGGAGTTCTTCGAGTCCTGGAGCCCGCCGCGGTTGGGCGAGCCGGGCACGAACGGGCAGGCGGTCGCCCCCGAGGTGGACGTGGAGAAGGCCGTCGGGGCCTCCAAGCACGTCAGGCACATAAGGGACTTCGGCCACAGGGCCGCCAGGCTCGACCCGCTGGGTAGCGAACCACCCGGCGATCCGACGCTCGACCCCACCTTCTACAGGATCACCGACGAGGACCTGGAGACGCTGCCGACCCTGATCATCGGCGGGCCCGTCGCCGAGCGAACCGCGAACGCCAGGGAGGCCGTCGAGGAGCTGCGGAAGCTCTACTGCCACACCACAGGCTACGACTTCGGGCACGTCCACGACCCCGAGGAGAGGTTCTGGCTCAGGGAGTCGGTGGAGTCGGGACGTTTCGCCAAGAGGATGGAAGGCGAGGACGCGAAGCGCCTCCTCGGGCGGCTTACGAGGGTCGACGCCTTCGAGAAGTTTTTGCACAAGACGTTCCTCGGCCAGAAGCGATTCTCCGTCGAGGGAAACGACATGGTAGTCCCGATGCTGAACAGGATCATCCGCTCCGCCGCCGATGTTGGGACGCCGGTGACCACCCTTGGCATGGCCCATCGCGGGCGGCTCAACGTCCTCGCGCACGTGATGGACAAGCCTTACTCCAAGATCTTCGGCGAGTTCCAGCAGCCCGAGAGGGGCGAGCAGGCTTCTGCCGCCGGTAGCCGCGGCGACGCGTGGGTCGGCGACGTGAAGTACCACCTCGGCATCAGGGGCTTCCAGCTGGGGGACGAGGAGGCCGACGAGGAGGTCTTTATCCACCTCGCCCCGAACCCGAGCCACCTCGAGCACGTAAACCCCGTGGTCGAGGGGATGTCCCGCGCTTCCCAGGAAGATAGGAAAGAGGCGGGTCCGCCGCGCCAGGATCTGGAGGCGTCCCTGCCCATCTTGTTGCACGGGGACGCGGCGTTCCCGGGCGAGGGAGTCTCGGCCGAAACCTTGAACCTGAGCCGTCTGCCCGGCTACAGGACGGGCGGCACCATACACATCATCACCAACAACCAGCTCGGGTTCACGACCGAGAGGCGGGACGCCCGCTCGACTACGTACGCGAGCGACCTGGCAAAGGGGTTCGAGATCCCTGTCGTTCACGTCAACGCCGATGACCCCGAGGCGTGCATGGCCGTTACCAGGATGGCCCACGCCTACCGCGAGAAGTTCAACAAGGACTTCATGATCGACCTCGTCGGCTACAGGCGCTTCGGCCACAACGAGGGTGACGAGCCGGCCTACACGCAGCCCATGATGTACGAGATCATCCGCGACCACCCGACGGTGCGCGAACTCTGGGCGCGCGAACTCGAACGCCGCGGAATCATAGAAGAGGGCGAAGCCGAAGCGATGTTCGATAATGTCATGGAAGAGATGGCCGAGGTCCAGAACAAGCCCACAGACGAACTGGAAGAAGAGGACTTCGCCGCGGACGAACTGTACACGCCGCTGGTCAGCATCCCCGAAACCGCCGTCCCGGCCGGCAAGCTCTCCGAGCTGAACGATGAACTCCTGAAAACCCCCGAAGGCTTCACGCCGAACTCCAAGCTCGAGCGGCTCTTCCAGAAGAACCGCGGGGACCTGGACAGCATAGACTGGGCACACGCAGAAGCATTGGCTTTCGCCTCGCTGCTCGAAGACGGAACCCCCGTCCGGCTCACCGGGCAGGACACGGAGCGCGGGACCTTCTCCCAGCGCCACGCCGTGCTCTACGACGCCGAGACCGACGAGCGCTACGTCCCGCTGCAGAACCTGCCGCAGGCCGAGGCCTCGTTCTCCATCTTTAACAGCCCGCTCTCGGAGATCGCCGTGCTCGGCTTCGAGTACGGTTACTCCGTCAACTCGGAGGACGCCCTGGTCCTCTGGGAGGCCCAGTACGGGGACTTCGCCAACGTGGGGCAGCCCATGATCGACCAGTTCATCGTGAGCGGGCAGGCGAAGTGGGGGCAGACCTCGGGGCTCGTCTTGCTCCTTCCGCACGGCTACGAGGGCCAGGGGCCCGAACACTCGAGCGCGCGCCTGGAGCGCTACCTCCAACTAGCGGCGCACGAGAACGTGCGCATCGCCAACCTCACCACGGCGGCACAGTACTTCCACCTGCTCCGTGCCCAGGCCGCCCTCAAGAACAACAAGCGCCCCCTTATCATCATGACGCCCAAGAGCCTCCTCAGGCACCCCATGGCCGCATCGACGCTGGAGGATCTCGCCGAAGGCACCTTCGAGCCCGTGCTCGACGACGAAGAGGCGAAGGGGCGTGCCGACTCGGTCGAGCGCCTCATCCTGTGCTCGGGCAAGATCTTCACGGAGCTCGCGGGGAGCGAGTACCGCGAGGAGGCCGTCGACACGGCCATCGCCAGGATAGAGCTCCTCTACCCGTTCCCGGAGGACCAGATCAAGGGCCTCCTCAACGGCTACCCGAACCTGCGCGAGATCCTGTGGGTCCAGGAGGAGCCGCAGAACATGGGCGCCTGGGCGTTCGTCGAGCCGCGGCTGCGCGGCCTCACGGAACTACCAGTACTCTACGTCGGCAAGCCCCCCCGTCCCAGCCCCGCGCAAGGCTCGGCCAAGTTCCACAAGCAGGAGCACGCCGGCATCGTGAGGGACGCCTTCGAGAGCGTCGGACAGAACCTGGACGAAGAGCAGGCCGTGGAGGAGACGCACCTACGCGCCTCAGCCCCGAGCGAGTAGAGAGAGGAAGAGTGAGTAGTGGCCGCTGAGATACACGTTCCCGAGCTTGGAGAATCGGTCGCCGACGCGACGGTCGGACGGTGGCTCAAGCAAGAAGGCGAAGCCGTAAGTTCGGGCGATGCGCTCGTCGAGCTGGAGACCGATAAGATCAACTTCGAGGTCGAGGCCGAGCAAGACGGCGTTCTAGAGTCTATCTCTAAAGGTGAGGGTGAGACGGTAAACGTCGGCGAGGTCATCGGCACCATCGGCGAGGGAGAAGGCGACGGCTCGGCTCCCGCACAGCCGGAAGAGCAGGACGAAGAGCAAGAAGAGGAGCAGCCGCAGGCCGAGGTCGAGCCCGAAGAGGCGTCCAACGGGCACAGGGAGGTCGAGGACGGCGGTTACCGCGCCTCGCCTTCGGTTAGGAGGCTGGCCCAGGAGTACGAGGTGGATCTCGCGGAGGTAACCGGCTCCGGCTCCGGGGGACGCATAACTCGCGAGGACGTGGAACGTATAATTCGGGATCAGTCCAGGACCGCCGCCCCGGAAAAGACCGAGGAACCCGAGCGCGACGGCAAGGCCGAAGCACAACCGGCGCCGGTAGCTTCCGAGGATGGAAGAGCGAACCTCGAGGAGAGGGTGCGCGTCTCCCGCAGGCGCCAGACCATCGCCCAGAGGCTCGTCGAGTCGCAGCAGACGTCGGCCACGCTCACCACCTTCAACGAGGCGGACATGAGCGCGGTCATGGAGCTCAGGAGGCGCCGCAAGGAGTCGTTCCAGGAACGTACCGGTTCCCGTCTTGGATTCATGAGCTTCTTCACCAAGGCCGCCATAGGCGCGCTCAAGGCCTTCCCCGAGGTCAACGCCGAGCTGCAGGGCGGCGAGCTCGTCCTCAAGAAGTACTACGACATAGGCGTGGCCGTCTCCACGGACGAGGGGCTCGTCGTGCCCGTCCTGCGCGACGCCGACCACAAGAACTTCGCCGAGATCGAGGCTGGCATAGCCGATCTCGGCACGAAGGCCCGCGAGGGCAAGCTAACCCTGGAGGACCTGCGAGGCGGCACGTTTACCATCACCAACGGCGGCGTCTTCGGCTCGCTGGTCTCCACGCCCATCCTCACCGTTCCGCAGGTAGCCATCCTCGGGATGCACAAGATCCAGGAGCGGCCCGTGGTTGTGGACGGCGAGATCGTGGTGCGCCCCATGATGTACCTCGCCCTCTCCTACGACCACCGCGTCATAGACGGCGCCGAAGCCGTAAGCTTCCTGGTGCGCATCAAGGAGTTGATCGAAGACCCAGAGTCGCTGTTGCTCGAAGGCTGACCCCAGACAGGAGCCTGGCCGGAGGATAGCGCGTATCGCATTGCGCTCGAGCCCCACGCGAGCAGCTGTGGTTGCCGGACGGCTACAATACATCTTGGAAGGCAAGCTATCTCTGGAGGATGATCTTGGATCTCCGTTCGGTCCAAAGACCACTCAAGAAAAAATATCGTGAGGAGCCGGGGTCTTCCCGGATAACCCTGGAGGCGAAGGCGAGCCAACAGGACACCCCGATTTCCTGCTCCGTCGACGTAGGAAAGGCGGTCTACGAAGCCGAGGCCCACGCCGGGGTCGGGGGAACGGGCGAGGTTGCCTGTTCAGGAGACCTCTTGCTGGGAGCCCTGGCCGCCTGCGCCCAGGTGACCTGCCAGATGGTCGCGGAGGCAATGGGGATAGAGGCCGAGAAGATCGAGGTTACGGTCGAGGGGGACATGGACCTCGCGGGCACGCTGGGTGTCTCCCAGGACGTCCCCGTTGGCTTCGAGATCATCCGCACCACCTTCGACATCGTCGCGCCGGAAGCGACCGAGAAACAACTGGAAAAGCTGCGCAAGAGCACGGAGCAGTACTGCGTCGTCTATCAGACGCTGGCAGGCCAACCGGAACTCCTGACGGAGTGGGCCTAGAGGCCGGCGCTCATCGGCTCGCTTCCCGAGGCTCCAGAACGAGGTTTATTCCGCGCAGTACCTCGCGGACGTGCTCCGGGGAGAGCACGCCGATCCTGGCCCGCAACTGGGTCTTGTCCAGGGTGACGATCTGCGACACGTTCACGACGCTCTGCTCTGGCAAATCTGCCTCCCCCGGAGAGAGCAACACATTGCCAGGGTCCCCGGCGCGGCGCA
This sequence comes from Actinomycetota bacterium, assembly GCA_046734875.1. Lineage (GTDB taxonomy): Bacteria > Actinomycetota > Rubrobacteria > Rubrobacterales > Rubrobacteraceae > Rubrobacter_D. The sequence continues at coordinate 10,115 of JBKPSF010000346.1, forward strand.
AGTTCGAGGTTAGACCACACACGACGACCGTGCCTATGCGACTGTTGTTGAAGGCGTTGTTCTGGACGATCACGTACGGACGATCGTAGCCCGGCTCCGACCCTATTGGCTCGACTACACCCGCCCAGAACACGTCCCCCTGCCTTATTGTCGTCCCTCCCTTTCAGCCCTCCGCAGCATCTCCGCAAAGAGAGCCTGTCCGTGTCTAAGGGCCTCCACATCCTCCTCGTCAGGTTCGCCAGCGTGCGCCTCGTCGAGCCGTCGCACAAGCTCCTCGGTCTCTTGCCGCCTGACGTACTCCTCGACCGCCCGCGCGAATAACCGGCTGCGCGATATCCCTAGCTTCCCGGCCCATTCTTCCGCCTCTTGAAATAGTGATTCGTCAAGCGAGATCGCCGTTTTCACGTGAGCCACGCTTTTATACCTCCTTTCATACCAAAAGTATAACAAGCTGTACTGTCCTGGCTGATGCCAACGTTTCTCTGGCGCCGGGCGCGTCCTATGGTCTTGTTCTAAAGTATGAGGGAAGGTCGGTTCAAATAGAGTCGGAGACAGATGAAAGACGACGATCTCGTAGGACGGTTGCTCACGGGGGACAGGAGGGCGCTGGCGCGGACCATCTCGAAGATAGAGCGCGAGGACGAAGAGACGGCCGGGATAATCGCCGAGGTCTACAAGGAGACCGGCGACGCGTTGACGGTAGGTTTCACGGGGCCGCCGGGCGTCGGCAAGAGCAGCATCATCGCGAAGCTCATAGAGCTCTACAGGGAGGAAGATAGGCGGGTTGGGGTCGTTTCGGTTGACCCTTCCAGCCCGTTTTCGAACGGTGCGATCCTGGGCGACCGCATAAGGCTTTCGGACCACTTCCTCGATTCCGGCGTGTTCATAAGGTCGATGGGGAGCAGAGGGCACCTGGGCGGGTTAGCTGGTGGCTCGAGGCTCGCGGCGATCGCGATGGAGGCCTGTGGGTACGACGTGATCCTCTACGAGACCGTCGGCGTGGGCCAGGGCGAGGTCGAGGTTGCCTCGGCGGCCGACACGGTGGTGCTTTGTTTGCAACCTGGTGCCGGGGACGCTGTCCAGGCGCTCAAGGCCGGGGTCATGGAGATAGCCGACATCTTCTGCATCAACAAGTCGGACAACCCGCAGGCCAAAAACGCCGCCTCCGAGGTACGCTCCATACTGGAGATCGGGCAGGAGCTCGACCCAGACCCGTGGTTCCCGCCTATCGTGATGACCCGCGGCGACACCGGCGAAGGCGTGCAGGAACTGAAGGACACGATCCAGAAGCACCGCGACTTCCTCGAAGAGAAAGGCAGGCTCGCCGAGAGGCGGCGTGCCGCCCTCAGGGACTTCGTAGTCGCGTGGGCCACGAACCGTCTGGAGCGAGAGATGCAAAAGCGCCTGAACCGCGAAGACACGGAGCTCGTGGAAAAAGTCTACAGGAGAGAGCTGGACCCCATCTCGGCCTCGGAGACCATCTTCAAGGAAGTCTGAAGCGGTTCGAAAAGTGGGTTCCTTCAGCACTTCAGCATGTCAGGTAGTTCTTGGCTGAAATGCTGAATCTAGCGGGGGTCCGCTGCCGGGTCGCTGGCGTCTGACGACGTACGATCGCGAGCCAGCCGCTCGCCGGAGGTCCAGGCGTGCAGAGCCATGCCGGCGAGCATCGCGGCCACGAACCCGAGAACAGCGGGGAGTCCGGTCACGATGGCGGCCACGGCCGGGCCAGGGCAGAACCCGACGAGGCCCCATCCGACACCGAAGAGGGCCGAGCCAAAGATCAGGGGCGCGTCGAGTCCCGACTTTTTGGGTAACGAGAAGCCGCTGTCCAGGACGGGGCGTCTGCGGGCCAGGATCAGGCGGTAAGCGGGCCCGGCGACGAGCAACGCGCCGCCCATGACGAAGGCAAGGGTGGGGTCCCAGCTCCCGGCCACGTCGAGGAAGCCTATGACCTTGGCCGGGTTCATCATCCCCGAGATGGCGAGCCCGAGGCCGAAGACGAGGCCACAGGCGAGGGCTGCGAGGGTTCTGAGGGGAGCCATCAGAAGATGTGCCTGGTCATGAACACGGTGATCATCGCCACCCCGAAGAAGATCGCCGTGGCGGCCATCGAGCGTCGGGAGAAGCGCGCCATGCCGCACAGGCCGTGGCCGCTGGTGCAGCCCGAACCCATGCTGGTTCCGAAGCCGACGAGGAGACCCCCGATCAAGATGGCCGGCTGGGATGCGAGCACGTCCACGGGAGAAGTGCCTCCCACCAGGAGGATGTACGCGAGGGCTCCAAACAGGAGTCCCGCGACGAAGGCCAGGCGCCAGGCGGTGTCTCCTCCCTTCGGGTTCACCAGGCCGCCGACGATGCCGCTAACACCTGCTATGCGTCCGTTGAGCAGCAACATCAGCGCGACGGCAAGCCCGATCAAGAGCCCGCCGACAAGGCCGCTTACTGGCGTGAAGTCACCCACCCCTGCCTCCGTTCGTACGGGGGACTACCGGATCGCGCCAGGATAACACGCCGCACGAGGGGGCGATCACAGGTTGGCCGGTATGAGCCGCTCGACGACGACAACGTCGCGCCACACCCCGTCGAGCCTGGCGTGCTTCTCGTGTACCCCGACCTCGCGGAAATCCAGGGAGAGCAGGAGCTTCCGGCTCGGTTCGTTCTCGACGAAAACGCGGGAGAGAAGCTTCCAAAAGCCGGCGTTCTCCACCGCGGAGATCAGGGATTCCATCGCCAGGGTGCCCGCCCCACGGCCCCTGGCCTCTCCGGCCGTGTAGACTGAGAACTCGGCGACGCCTGAGTAGCATTCGCGGGGGCTGTAGGCGGAGGCGCTGGCAAAGGAGATCACGCTTCCTCCCTCCTCCACGACGACGATGGGATACTCCTCGTCAAACCAGCCTCGTACCTCCTCGGCCGTTCGCGGACGGGTCTCGAAGGTCGCGATGCGCTCCTCGAGGCCCTCGTTGTAGATGCGGGCTATGGCTTCGGCGTCTTTCGGGCTTGCCGCTCTGTGGCGCACGACCGTATGCTCGCTTCTACGCCGAGAGGTCCACGGCCACAGGCAGCGAGGTGCGCCGCCAGTTCGTAAGGCTTCCGGCCCTGCTCTCGTACTTCCCGACCAGCAACCCTCGCGCGAGTTCGTCTTCCTCCGCATCGCGGGCCCCGCGGGCACGCCCGCTAAACTCCCGTCTCGCTATGCGGACCGTCACGTCGGGGTTGCGGCGGAGGTTCTTCACCCAGTCCGAGCGGTCGCCGCCGCCCGAGAGCATGTAGAGCGTCTCTGTCTCTGGCACGAGGGAAAACCAGATCTCGATCTCGTGCGGCCTCCCCGTTACGCGGCCCGTCGTCGTCAGGTAACAGAAGTCCTCGTCCGCGAGCACTCGAAGGTCAGGCATAAGAGGCTACAGGTTTCAGGCCACAGGCCTCTGGTCCGTTCCGGACGCAGCCGTAACGCGAGAGATCCTTACCTGATGCCTGATGATTGCTGCCTGAAACCTTCACCGTCGTAGCTCGACGCGCCGGATCTTGCCGCTCGTCGTCTTGGGCAGCTCTTCGATGAACTCTATCTGGCGCGGGTACTTGTAGGGGGCCGTCTGCGCCTTACAGTAGTCCTGAATCTCTCTGGCCAACTCATCCGATGGCTCGTAGTCCCCTCCGATGACGACGAAAGCCTTGACGACGCTTCCGCGGTCCTCGTCGGGCGCGGGCACTACGGCGCTCTCGACGACGGCAGGGTGCTCGATGAGGACGCTCTCTACCTCGAAGGGCCCGATTCGGTACCCGGCCGAGAGTATGACATCGTCCGAGCGGCCCACGAACCACAGGTAGCCGTCGGCGTCCCGGTAGGCCCTGTCACCGGTCAGGTAGTAACCGTCGCGGAAGACGGCCTCGGTAGCGTCGGGCTGTTCCCAGTACTCCTTGAGCAGCGCGGGTATGCGCCCGGAGAGGGCGATGTCGCCAGGCTCGTCCGGCTCGCACTCGTCGCCATCCGGGCCTATGACCCTCATGTCGCAGCCGGGAGACGGTTTGCCCATGGCGCCCGGTCTCACCTCGAGGCCTGGGTAGTTGCCGACGAGCAGGGTGTTCTCCGTCTGCCCGTAGCCGTCGTAGATCGTAATGCCGTGCAGATCTTCCCAGCGTTCGATGACCGGAGCGTTGAGCGGTTCTCCGGCGGAGACGGCGTGCCTGATGGTGGAGAGGTCGGCGCGTTCCAGTTCGGGGGACTTGGCCAGGAGACGGTACTCGGTCGGGGCCTGGCAGAGCACGGAGATGTCGTAGCGTTCGATCAGATCCAGGCGCTCCGCGGGGTCGAAGCCGCCTTCGTGGAAGAAGATCTCCGTCCCCTGGCTCCACGGCCCGAGGAAGACGTTCCAGATGCTCTTGGCCCATCCGGTGCCGGAGGTGCACCACAGCCTGTCGCCTTCCTGGAGATCCAACCAGTATCTGGCCTGCATCCATGCGGCATGCGTGTAGCCGTGGGTGTGCAGGACGCCTTTGGGATGACTTGTCGTTCCCGAGGTATAGAGCATGAACGCGCCATCGTCAGCCGCTGTGTCCTCGACCGTAAATTCCTGGGAAGCCCCGTCCATGAGCACCTCGTAGGTATCCCAGCCGTCGCGCTCTTCGCCGAGGAAGACGAAGTGCTCTAGGTTGGGTACCTCGCCGCGCATCTTCTCGACCTCTTCGACTCCCTCGGGGCCTGAGACGATGGCCACGGAGCCGGAGTGCTCGGCCCTGAACTTCAGGTCGCCGGCCCTGAGCTGGGGGGCGCACGGGATAGCTATGGCCCCGAGCTTCAGGAGGCCGGTGAGGACAACGTGCCACTCGGGCACCTTGCCGAGGAGCACCATCACCCTGTCGCCGCGGGCCACGCCCATCTCGCGCCCCACGTTGGCAAACCTGTTCGAGAGCACGGAGAACTGGGCGAAGTCGAAGCGGCGTTCCTCGCCGCCCGTCCCGAGCCAAACCATAGCCGCACGGTCCTGCGACGCCCACCGGTCCACCACGTCGCGCCCGAAGTTGAACCGCTCGGGCGTCTCCCAGTCGAAGCCCGCGTACGTCTTCTCGTAGTCCCCAATGTTGGCCACGATACTCACCCTTCCCCAGAGGTAGCTCTCCAGAAGGGCATTCTACTAAAGCAGGTTGGGGACGGCCGTCTACAGCCAGCTCACCTGCTGAAGTGCTGACGTGCTCCTACTTGTCTGCGACCCCCGACTCCGCGGCGACCCTGCCGAAGACTAGGGCCGAGGCGAGGCCGCTGGTGTACCCGCCGGTGGAGACCCCGCCGACGTCCACTCCGGCCGCGTAGAGGCCCGGGATCGGCTTCTCATCCACCCCACGCAATACCCTGCAACCGGCGTCCACGGCGAGCCCGCCTACCGTGTGCGTTATGTACGGCGCGACCTTGACCGCCACGAAGGGCGGTTCGCGCAAGGGCCTGACCGGCCCGGTCCTCGGCGGGAACACCTCTGCACCCGATGCGACGGCCGCGTTGTATCCCTCTACCGTGCGCAGGAAGTTATCCCGGGGCATGCCCAGTTCTCCGAGCTCTTCGGCCAGCTCGTCGAGGCTCGCCGCCTCGACGACGGTCCCGCCCGTGCCCCTGGCAGTTTCCACCATCTGTCCCGCGGTTCGCTCACGCACCCGGGCTCGAAGCCCGGCGGCGTCGAGGACGTACCAGGCGTAGAGACCGGGCTGGCTGACCGTGGCCCTCGTGAGTGCCGTCTCGGACCAGTCCGCGCCCTCGTCGGCGTAGCGCTCGCCGCGGGCGTTGACCGCGATGGCGTAGCGGCCGTAGAGTTGGGAGACCTCGACGAACCGCTCGGGAGGAAATTCGGCCGGAGGAGCGGGCAGGTTGCGGCCGTAGAACTCATCTAAGCCGTTGCTCGCGAGTGCTCCCTTTGCGAGCGCCGCGAGAAAACCGTCGCCCGTGCTCCGCGGGTGCGCCCGCACCGGCACCCTGCCGGGTCCCCGGATGATGTGGAGCCCGACCAGCTCGGGGTTTGCCGCAAAGCCACCAGAGGCGAGGATCACGGCATCGGCCGTGAACTCGTCATCTCCGGTCGCCCGCACCCCTGCTATGCTTCCCGCATCCCCCGTCAGCGCTTCGAGCGCCGTATTCGTGAGGATCTCACCTCCCGAAGCCCGAATCCGCTCTACCAGCGCAGCGACCGTGCTTTCCGGCTCGAAGCGGGCGCCAAACGTGAGAGGGTTGCCGGTCTCGCGAGAGAGGAGCGTGCCGCCCGCGCTCTGTAGCCAGTCGAGGCCGGGGCCCAGACGGTCGAGGATGAGCTTCTGTAGGGTGGCGTTTCCGCCGGACGCCTCCCCGCGGAAGGTCGGCATGTCCCTGTACGACCAGACGTAGCCGCTGGAGAGTAGGAAGGATCCCCCGGGACGGTCGCCCTTCTCCAGCAAAACGACGCGAGCACCGAGTTCCGCAGCCCTGAGGGCCGCGGTAAGGCCGGCAAGCCCGCCGCCGGCGACGGCTACGCGCACCCTCTAGGTCAGCGAGAAGGTAGGCTTGTGTTCGACGTACTCCACGCTTACGCCCTCGGGGCCGCGGACGAAGGCCGCGAGGGTGTTGGGTCCCTCGACGAAGTCGGTGACCTCGAGGCCACGCTCTTCGGCTTCTCTGCGGTGGTCTTCGGCGGAGTCTACGAGGCAACCGATGTGAAAGAGCATGCCGCCATGCGGCGTTCCCCCGCCGGGTGCCGTGTCGGCGAAGCGCACCAGGTACTCGCCCGCCGTTACCGTGGTGGCACCGTCCGAGGGGGCGAAGCCCATCTCCACAAGCGTGCGCGCGGACTTTTCGGGCGAGCCTGAGAGCAGGGTGAAGCTCTCCAGGTCGTAGTCAGCGAACTCCCCCTCGCCTGGAACGAGGGCGAACGGTAGCCCTTCCGGCCCCGTGAAGGCGTATCCGCCGTCGAAAGGTTCGGCATGGGCCTCGGGCGGAAGCTCGGACGCGGCGGCTTCCGGGTCGGCGACGCGGATGGTTATGCGCCCGATCTCTCCCGGAGAAGGCGCGGTGCCATCCGGGGCGTCGAACAAGGTCAGCTTGCCCAGCCTGCCGCCGGCTCCCACCAGGGTGTAACGCTCCGTGTGGTCCACGATGTGGAAGCCGAGGTGCGTGGTCAGAAATTTGGCGGCTTCATCCCTATCGTTCATGTAGAGGGCTATGTGATCCAACATCTTTACCTGCATGGTTTCTCCTTACTAGACCGTTCTTCGGGGAGAAGATAGCACGTATGGTTATACGGGTTCGGGTGCCCCGGTGGTTCGCCCCTGCCCGTAAACCGCGCGTTCTGGCTCCCTAAGGCTTAGACTATGGTCGTTGCTACGAGATATGGAGGGATAACAGTGGAACGTACGGTAGTCCTCGGGGCGGCCCGGACGCCCTTCGGCAAGTTCGGCGGCGCGCTGTCGCCCTCGAACGCGCCCGAGCTCGGGGGGGCGGCGATCCGGGAGGCTATAGACCGCTCGGGCGTCGAGGACGGAGAGCTCGAGCACTCCATCTTCGGCATCGTGGTGCAGGCGGGGGTGGGCCAGATCCCCTCCCGACAGGCGAACTTCCACGCCGGCCTGCCCTTCTCCCTCACCACCGAGACCCTCAACCAGGTGTGTGCCTCGGGCTTGAGGAGCGCGACGCTGGCTGAGACCCTGATCCGGGCCGGCGACCACGAAGTGATCCTGGCCGGCGGCATGGAGAGCATGTCCAACGCGCCTTATATGTTGCCGAAAGCCCGCTGGGGCGCGCGCATGGGCGACACGCAGGCTGTCGACTCCATGATGCACGACGGGCTGCTAGACGCCTTCGAGCACGTCAACATGATCCGGTTCGGCACCGACGGCGCGAAAAAGTTCGACATCTCCCGCGAAGAGCAGGACGAATGGGCGCTCCGCAGCCACCAGAGGGCCGCCGGGGCCACAGACGAAGGAAAACTCGCCGAAGAGATAGTAGGCGTAAAGGTTTCCGGCAAGAAGGGACAGACGGACTACGTCGACACCGACGAGCCCATAAGGCGCGACACCACCATCGAGCAGCTCGCCAAGCTGCCGCCGATAGACGAGGGTGGCACCGTGACCGCAGGAAACGCACCAGGCGTCACCGACGGCGCCGGCGCCCTCGTGCTCGCAAGCGAGAGCTTCGCCGAGAGGCGAGGCCTCGAACCCCTGGGCACCATCGTCGCCCACGCCAAGGTAGCGGAGGAGCCGCCGAACCTGCTCACCGTGCCCGGCAATTCTGGGAAGCTCGCGCTGGAGAAAGCGGGGTGGAGCGCGGGCGACCTGGATCTCGTGGAGATAAACGAGGCGTTCGCGGGGGTCGCCATCCACTCCACCCGCATCCTCGGCGTCGACCCCGACATAGTCAACGTCAACGGCGGCGCCCTCGCGCTCGGCCATCCCATCGGCGCCTCCGGCGCAAGGATTCTGACAACCCTCCTCTACGAGCTACGGCGCAGGGGCGGGGGCAAGGGCCTCGCGGCCATCTGCTCCGGCGGCGGCCAGGGCGACGCCGTGTTGGTCGAGGTGTAGGGGCGGTTCGGGAGAGGGGAGTGGTGCAGATGGCCGACGAAGGTAACAACAACGCGGACAATCCGGGGGTCATCATGCCTCCGCCCTTGATCTACGCCGGAGCCCTCGCAGCCGGCCTGCTGGCGAACCCCCGCTTTCGGCTTCCCTTCCTGCCGCGCCGGCTCGCCCGCCCGCTCGGGTCTCTCCTGGTCGCCTGCGGCTTCGTGGTCGGGCTTCTGGGAGTTCGCGAGATGCACCGGGCCGGGACGAACGTGGACCCGTACGAGCCAGCGACGGCGGTCGTCACCGGAGGCCCCTATCGCTTCACCCGCAACCCGATGTACGTAGGGTTCACGCTGATGTACGCGGGCATCTCGGCCCTCTTCAACGCGCTGCCGCCCGTACTGCTGCTTCCCGTGGTCCAGCAGTTGATGCGTCGTGGCGTCATCGAGCGCGAGGAGCGCTACCTGGAACGCAAGTTCGGCGACGAGTACCTGCAATACAAAGAGAAGGTGCGGCGTTGGATCTGAGCGCGAGGGAAAACCTGCTCCCGTACGGCGACGCCTCCCCGCATGTCGCCGAATCAGCCTGGGTTGCGCCCGGGGCCTTCGTTATCGGGGACGTATCTCTGGGCGAGGAGTCGAGCGTGTGGTACGGTGCCGTGCTGCGCGGCGACACGGAGCCCATCCGCATCGGGGCCAGGACCAACGTGCAGGACGGATGCATCCTGCACACCGACCCCGGTTACCCCGCAGTCGTCGGCGAGGGCTGCGTCCTCGGCCACAACGCGGTCGTGCACGGATGCGAGATAAAGGACAACTGCCTCGTCGGCATGGGCGCCACGATCCTGAACGGCGCGAAGATAGGAGCCGGCTCCATCGTCGCCGCGGGCGCCGTCGTCCCCGAGGGCCGCGAGTTCCCACCGCGCAGCCTCATAGTAGGCATCCCCGCCAAACGCCTCGGCGACGTAAGCGGGGAGCAGGCCTCGGACATCGGGCGGGGCGCAAGCGGGTACGTCGAGCGCGCCGCGGCCCACCGGGAGGCTCTGGGTGAACCTCGCTACAGCGGTTTTCAGGGATCAGCAGCCAGCGATCAGCCAAAAACGAAAAGCTGAAAGCCGACGGCTGACAGCTCCCATCACCTGGTGTTCGCTGCTACCTCCTCGGACGACGCTTCCGGAGTAGTTATGAGGTTCCTAATCTCCCGCAGCGCAACCGAGAGGGTTGAGAGGTCGAACGTGCCGCTGGAGTTGATGTCGGCGAGGACCTGCATGGTGCGGTGGACTGGTCCTTCGTTGGTTTTGGCCCAGGCCTCTATGCGCTCTTCGGCCGATTCGTCTTGCGGGGTGTTGCGGATTACCTCGGCGGTGAGGGCAGCCTGCTGGTTGAAGATGTCGTCGCGTAAAGCCGAGCGCGCCAGGGTGCGCCAGCGGTTGTCGCGGGGCAGGGCCTCGATGTGGCGGCGCAGCCAGTGCAGCTTCAGCCGGTCGCCGAGCGCGAAGTAGACTGCCGCCGTCGCGTCGAGGGCCTCCCCGTTGGCGTTCGCCACGTCGGTTATGTCGAGCGCGGGGAACATCGGCCCGAGGGCAGCTGCGCGCTCGGCGAGATCCCTCGGCACGCCCGCGTCGATGAGGCGCCCTGCCGCGTTCTCGACGGCCTCGCGGTCTCCGTCTACCAGGATCTCGGGGATGCTCTCGGCCAGCTCGTTCGCCCCTTCGGAGAAGTGCGAAACCGTCGCCCCGACGTCCAGCGGCATGCGGCGGTAGCGGAGCAGCCAGCGGGTCGCGCGCTCGACGAGCTTGCGAGCGTCGAGCATTATCTGTGTCTGCACGCCTGCGTCCACCCGGTTGTCAAGGGCCTCGATACCGTCCCAGAGGTCGCGCATCGAGAAGATCTCGCGCGCCGCCATGTAGGTGCGGGCGATGTCAGGCGCCTCTGCCCCCGTCTCCTCGCCCAGCCGGTAGACGAAGGAAGGGCCGTTGCGGTTCACCAGGCTGTTCGTGACGTGGGTGGCCGTGATCTGGCGGTGCAGCCTGTGCTCGTGGATCTGCTCCCTGAAGCGGTCCCGTAGGGGTGTCGGGAAGTACCTCTCGAGCTCGCGCGAGAGGTGGGGGTCTTCGGGCGCGTCCGAGTCGAGCAGGTCCTGGTAGGTCGTGATCTTGCTGTACGACAACAGTATGGCGAGCTCGGGCGCGGTGAGCCCCCTGTTGTCCGAGCGCCGCTCGCCGAGCTCCTCATCTCCCGGCAAGAACTCCAGGCCCCGATCTAGCCTTCCTTCGTGCTCCAAAGAATGGATATAGCGGGCGTGAACGTCCACCATGGGGTGCGCGAGCGCGAGGGCCTGGTTTATGGCCTGGGTCTGCTGGTAGTTGTCGCGGAGCACCAGGTCCCCGACCTCGTCGGTCATGCTAGCCAGGAGCTCGTTGCGCTGCTTCTCGGTCATGTCGCCGGCCTCGACTATGGCGTCGAGCAGAATCTTGATGTTGACCTCGTGGTCGGAGCAGTCCACCCCGGCCGAGTTGTCTATGGCGTCCATGTAGATCTTGCCTCCGCGCAGCGCGTACTCTATGCGACCCATCTGCGTGAACCCGAGGTTGCCACCCTCCCCGACGACCCTGCACCTGAGCTCGTCGCCGTTTACGCGCAATACGTCATTGGCCCTGTCACCTACTTCGGCGTTGCTCTCGGAGCTGGCCTTGACGTAGGTGCCTATGCCGCCGTTCCAGAGTAGGTCCACCTCGGCCTCGAGCATCGCGCTTATGAGCTCCGTGGGGGTCAGCGAGTCTTCCTCGACGTCGAGCATCTCACGCACCTGCTCCGTGAGGGGGATGGACTTGGCCGTGCGCGGGTAGACGCCGCCGCCCTCGGAGATGAGCTTCTCGTCGTAGTCCGTCCATGAGGAGCGGGGTAGGTTGAAAAGGCGCTCGCGCTCCCCGTAGCTCTTTTCCGGGTCGGGGTCGGGGTCGAGGAAGATGTGCATGTGGTTGAAGGCGCCGAGGAGCTTTATGTGGCGGGAGAGGAGCATGCCGTTGCCGAACACGTCGCCCGACATGTCCCCGATGCCGACCACGCTGAAGTCCTCGTTCTGTATGTCCTTGCCGAGCCCCCTGAAGTGACGGCTCACCGACTCCCAGGCGCCGCGGGCCGTGATCCCC
>JBKPSF010000347.1:0-11899 GCA_046734875.1 Actinomycetota bacterium
CGGGCAAGATCCATCATCGAATCCCGCAGCACGTTTTCCTTTCTCCCATCCGGACTCTGACCGTCGGCGCCGGACTACGGCTCGAAAGCGAACCTTCACCGGCTCAACCCCAAAAGGGGCTCGCGGGCTCCCCGAACGGCCTAACAAACCGCCCGGGCTCACCGCCGGTGCGGGAATTTCACCCGCCCCCGAAAGTTAGCAAGGAGACGCTATCACACCGGCGTGTTTTCAACAAGGAATCGCTTCGCGATTCCGCACGCTGCGCCCTTCGGGCTCCGCTTGTCAGCACGGCGCTTGTCGCGCCTTGTCAGCACGCTCGGGCTAGCGCCCTCGCTTGTCAGCACGGCGGCTCCGCCGCCTTGTCAGGTTTTCCAGTTGTGGCCTTGCCCGACATCGCACGGCGAAACGCCGCCCGATACGATGGGTCTTACGCTCGCGGCGTCGCCCCGAGGCGACTTCCTGACAAGCGAAGGCGAAGCCAAGCGTGCTGACAAGCCTGCGCAGCAGGCGTGCTATCCGGCGCGCTGGCCGGCTTCTATGATCCGTCGCATCTCGGTTGCGGGATCGCCTTTGAAGACTGCGGAGCCGGCGATTAGGATTTGGGCTCCCGCTTCGACCATAAGGGGGGCTGTGTCTACGGTGATGCCGCCGTCCACTTCTATGGGGACGTCGGTCATCTCTTTGAGGCGGCGTACCTTTTCGACCATCTCGGGGATGAAGTCCTGCCCTCCGAAGCCGGGGTTGACGCTCATTACGTTTATGTAGTCGACGAACGGCAGGGCCCACTGGATGAGCTCGGGTGGGCTCGTCGGGTTCAGGGCGACGCCGGCCTCGCAGCCGCCGGCCCGGATGATTTGGAGGGTGCGATGAAGGTGCGTGACGACCTCGGGTTGGACGGAGATGCCGGCGACCCCGGCTTCGATGAAGGAAGGGATCAGGTTGTCCGGGTTGGTCATCTGCAGGTGGGCGTCGATGGGGAGGTCTATGGCCGCCGCGAGCGAGGCCGCGACCATCGGTCCCACGGTCAGGTTGGGCACGAAGTGGTTGTCCATCACATCGAAGTGGACGAGGTCGGCACCACCCCTCTGCGCCCGCCGCACCTCCTCCGCGAGGTTCGCGAAGTCGGCCGCGAGTATGGAGGGCGCCCCGACCACCCTGTCACCCAACTCTCCGAAATACGTCAAGTGATCTTCCTCCTAGAGCACGGTTGCAGAAAAGAGCATTCTACAGAATGGGTCGGTTCGTGCCGACGAGCCTCCCCTAAGCGGGTATCTTGTCGCGGTCGACGGCAAGTAGGACGTACCTCTCGCCCGGCGTATGGACCGTGGTGAAGCCCGGCTGTTGCCCTAGCGCATCAACCAGCGGAGAGGCCTCGGGGAGCATCACGTAGTCCACCTTGTTGCGGCGCAGGATCTCCATCCTTTTCTCCAGCGTAGAGTCGTAGAAGAAGTTCCTGACGTCGAGCGAGCCCTGGGGCACGTCGATCTCGCCCCTAACCCTCTCTTCCAACTCGGGGAGAGCCCGCAAGACCAGGCTGCCCCTGCGGCTGATGACGTTCGTCTCCGCCGAGTACGCGGGGATGCGGGCGTTCTGGAGATCGGGCGCCATCACGACCACCGGTGAGCGAATCTCGTCGCGGAACCACGGGAAGATGGGATCCGAGGGGTAGTATCCTGCCTCCCGACTCGCCTCTTTGTGAGCCATCGTTGACTGCATGGCCTGGCGAGCCTGCGGCATGGTGGCGGCCGTAAGGACGATCACCAGCAATACCGGCAGGGCACCGGCGACTATCCGTGCGGGGAGAAATTCTTGCAACCATCCCGTTGCGTACTCGACCCCCGTCCAGAGGATCCAGCCCAGGGTGAGTACTGCTGCCAGTTGAATCGGCCAGGCGAGGCGCCAGATCTGACCCGGTAGCACGACGTAGTCCCCGAAGAACGTCGTGATCGGGGGTACATAGACCACCACCAGCGTCGCGTAGAGGGTCCCGAGCAGCAGTCGCGCCGTGAGGCTGCTCCTCAGGCGCCAGAGCAGGAAGGGAAGTCCGATCAGAAAGGCGGCGGCGATCGTGTAGTCGAGGAGGAGCGACGGATGCATGATGTACGAGCCGTCCGCCAGCTCGTAGATACGGTTCCTCTCCGGGCTCACGAAGATCATATTCCTCAGCACGTCGGGATCGCCGGAGTTGATGTCCGAGTCGGCCAGCACGGCTGATAGCGGTTCGTCGGTCAAGAGCGAGACGATAGCCGCGGGAATGGCGATGATCGCGACGCCAGCCAGGCCCATCGCCGAGATTCTGGTCCACGCGTCGCGACTGCGCGGGTCGTCCGCCAGCTGCAAGACGGCGAACCCTGCCAGGGAGACCCCGATGATCGCCAGCCCTATCGGATGGATCGCCATGACGGCGCTGCAGAGGAACGCGAAGCCCAAGAAGTACCTTCTTCTTCCGCTTTCGAGGAAGGCGAACGCGCAGGCTAGGGCCAGGGGGAAGAAGAGGAACTTGGCGGCAATCTTGTCCTCGGGCAGGCGCTGGACGAACTCGCCGCCCCATGCCAGGCGCGTCTGGCTGAGGTGCATGAGGAAGAAGAGCACGTAGAGACAGCCCGAAAATAGGGCCGCCTTCTCGCTCTTGAACAGGATGCGCGCGAGGGCGAAGAATACCAGGAGAGCAACGACCACGAGCACGGGGTTCAGGTAGGAGAAGACCAGATGGATGGGGTCGACGCCTGATACCCTAGAGACCGCGGCCTGCTCCAGCAGCCAGCCGTTGATCTTGGCTCGTGAGAGGCCGACATCGCTGCCGAAGAAGGGCTCTACGGAGGCGAGCCTGTCCCCGCCGAGGTATTCCCTTACCCAGGAGAGGTAGATCCAAATGTCGCCGAAGATGCTCGGCGCTGTCGTCCTCGCGACGTACGCCATCGCCGCGACGAGACCTGCGAACAGTGACCACAGGAACCCTCCGCTTGCGGAGACCGCGAAGTCGGTCTCCTCGTCAACCTCGCGCTCGGGACGGAGGGCCATTACTACCGCGGCCACCAGGAACCCGACGACGATCGCGCCGCAGGCCCACAGGTAGGCCTCCAGCGTGCTCTCGGCGAAGAGCATGGGCACGCCCATGAGCGCGAAGAGCCCCACGCTCGCGACGAAAGCCGCAGGGACGAGCGCGACGCCCGAGAAGTACTCGCCGTAGAACCACCGCACCAGCAGCACGCCGGGCGTCGAGAACAGAACCAGCGTGGCCACCAGCATGGCGCCCGGCGCCGAAGAGAAGGTCTGCCGCAACGGGAAGAGAACGACGAAAGCCAGGATCGCCGCGAGCACGACCACTGCCTCCAACCACCGGACGGTGAATCGCCCTTTACCCACTTCTTGCCCTAGGCCCGCTTCTGGCCCGTCGGGCCGGAGGCCCCATCTTGCGGGTTGACGGCCCTTGAGGTGGCAAGGTCGTTGCCGGATCCGTCCCTGGCCTTTACGGCGAGGTAAGGCTCATCCGTCTGCAGAGTTACGGCGGTCTCGAAGCCTTTGCGCGGGGCCGAGGCGACGGGCTCTAGTTTGCCGGGTTTGGGACCGGCGAGCACCTGCCAGGCGGCAACCTCCGTGGCGCCGTTCCAACTGGCGTATACCGTCACTTCGCCGCCGTCTCCGGATTCGGCGACGATCGCAGGCCTGGTTTGAGGTACGCCTCTCCAGGGGAAACGAAAGGCCCTGTAGGACTCCACCGCCGGCGGGAAGGTGGCGTCGAAGAACAACTCTCCATCGTGGGAAAACTCGGAGAAGTGCGGCTCGCTACCCCATCCGACGAAAACGTTGCCGTTCGGGAGCACCTGTACGTTGCCCTGGGTGGCGGCCAGAATCTCGTCGGGATGCCTGTACTCGCCGACCAGGGTGGCCTTCATGGCGTCCTCATCGACCTCGACCACGATACCGCGCGACTGCCCTTCTTCCCCGGCACTGCTGTTGTCGAAGATCGTGATGGTGCCGTCGGGGTGGCGGCGGGCGTCATGCTGCCAGGCGGTGCGCGTGCCCGAGCCCATCTCGAAGTCGCTCTTCTTGCCGCCCAGGCGCCACACGACCTCTCCCGTCCTGCGGTCGACCTTGTAGACGGCGGAGGTCCTGCGGGCGGAGATGGTCAGGTACCCTTCGGGATAGGGATCTATGGAGTTGATGTGGAAGTAGTCGAACGCCCGCTTCATGTCCGGCGTCGGATGGAAGTACGACTCTTCGACGCCTACGTGGTCCAGGCTGTGCCATTCGAAGAGGACCTCGCCGGTCTCGATATCCAGCTCCTGGGCTATGCCGTCGAGCACCATCGCGTCCACGGGGCCCCCCGCAAACGAGAGGTCCATCGGCACCTCGCTGTAAACGGTTAGCAACGCGGTGCTCTCGGGCGTTATGAGGAACTCGTGGTGGTCCCCCTCGTATCCGTTGCCCGCCCTGACCCTGGCTATCTCGTTGTAGGAACGGTCGGCTATTACGTACTCGCCCTGGCCGTAGCCCGAGTGGTGGCCGACCCACCAGGTGAGCACCGCCTCGCCCTTGTACGTCTGGACCTCGAAGTTGAAAGCGTCAACCTCAGGGTCGCGCAGCGGATGGAACCAGACCGGCTCGCCCTTCCCATCGACTATCAGGGGCGCATCCTGGCTCGGGGCCAGGCCACCAGGCTCTTTCTTGGGGGCGACGAAGATAAAGCCGGAAGAGGCCCCGGGGGAGCTGGTGTTCACCTCGATGGCGGGCGGGCGCAGGTCGGGGCGCGTGCGGTACGTACTCGCCTGACCCGGTCCACCAGACGAGGTCGAAGCCCGGGTGCGCGAGCCCAGCTCGCAACCCGGCGCGTCCATAAGCACGATCCCGGCCGCCGAGAGCGCCCCGAGAAACCTTCGGCGCGTGATCCTCCCCCCAAACCTCCCGTTTCTAGCCCGATTCTCTGCCAATTCCGTCCTCTCGTCTGCCCGTCCTCGCCGTGCGCGACCGCAAGCCCCAGAATTCTTTCGCTCTCCGACAGAATCCAATCCGTTGGGCAACCCGGCGGCCCCGAACAACCCCGGTGATCTTCCACGAAATCCCGCCGATTTGCAAGGCGACCCGCCAGGACGAAAGCTGTCAGGCTGAATTGCTCAAGTGCTGGATCAGAGTACGGTCAGCAGGACCTCTTCGATCGTGGTGATGCCCAGGGCAGCCTTGGCGAGCCCGTCCTCTCTCAGGGGTATCATACCGGCTTTCCTCGCGGCCGCCTCTATATCGTCGGCGGAGGCGCCCTGCAGGATCAGACGCCGCATTGTCTCGTCGACGAGCATGATCTCGTACACCCCGATCCGCCCCGCGTAACCGGTCCCGGCACACCGCTCACAACCTACGGCCGCGTGGAAGTTCTCCTTCGCTCCGGCGAAGCGCCGCCCTTGCAGGCCGAGCTCACGGAGGGCCTTCTCGTCCATCCCGGCGGGCCGCTTGCATCGCTCGCAGAGCCTCCTGGCGAGCCTCTGGGCGATTACGCAGTCAACGGCGGAGGCCGTGAGGAAGGGCTCGACCCCCATGTCGGTAAGGCGCGTGACGGCGGCGGGGGCGTTGTTGGTGTGGAGGGTGGCCAGAACGAGGTGGCCGGTCAGCGCCGCCTCCACGCTGGTCTTGGCGGTCTCGCGGTCCCTTATCTCCCCAATCATCACCACGTCAGGGTCCGAGCGCAGGATGCTCCTCAGCCCACGGGGGAAGGTCAGCCCGATCCTGGGGTTGACCTGGACCTGGTTGATGCCGCGTATCGTGTACTCCACCGGGTCCTCGACGGTGACTATGTTTTTCTCGATCGCGTCGAGCTCGCCGAGGGTCGCATAAAGCGTCGTGGATTTGCCCGACCCGGTCGGCCCGGTGACGAGTACTGTCCCGTAAGGCCGCCTGAAGACCGCCTCATAACTCTGTAGCATCGTCCGGGAGAACCCGAGCCCCAGCAGGTCAGTGCGTAGGTCGGCGTTGTCGAGCAGGCGCAACACTACCTTCTCTCCGAAGGTGGTAGGGAGGGTAGAGACCCTGAGGTCCATCTTGCCATCGTCCAGGGTCGCAGAGAAACGGCCGTCCTGCGGCAGGCGCCGTTCGGCTATGTCCAGGCTTGCGAGTACCTTGAGGCGCGCCACGACGCCGCCCTGCAGGGCGGATGGCACGCTCATGACCTCGCGCAACACCCCGTCCACCCTGAAACGCACGGCCAGCTCCGCGCCGCGGGGCTCGAGGTGGATGTCGGAGGCGCCTTCACCGGCCGCCCGGCGCAGGATGGAACCGACCAGCCTGACGGTCGGCGCACCCGGGGCCTCCCGGTGCTCGCGCAACTCCACGTCCGGGCGTTCTTCTTTCGGTTTCTCGGTGGCTGCCTCTTCGAGAAGCTCGGCGACCCCGTCGCCGTCGCCAAACAGCCGTTCGAAGACCCGCCGCAAATCGCCAGCGGCCACGACCACAGGGCTTATGGCGTACCCGGAGAGCATCCTCAGGTCCTCCAGAGCGTGCAGGTTGGCCGGGTCTTTCATCGCCACAACCAGCCGCCCGTCCTCCACGCGGAGCGGCAGCATACCGTACCGACGCAAGAGCTTATTGTCGACCAGGGAGGCCACGTCGGGGTCTACGTCGTCCACGTTCAATTCCATAAAGTCGAGCCGCAACCTGCGGGCCAGGGCCCTGGCCAGGTCAGCCTGTCCCACGTAGCCAAGCGAGAGCAGGGTCCTGCCAACCCCCTGGCGCTGCTGCCTACCGAGCCGGTAAGCCTCCTCCAACTGCCGGCCCGTGATCACGCCTTCGGAGACCAGGATCTCTCCGATCCCCCGCGACGCCCCACCGACAGGCGCACCCCTACGGGACCGCACAGGGCGACACCAGGCCAATGTCACGGCAGACGTTTCGCACGAAAAGGTTATCGGCGCGCCCGTCCGAAACTTGAGCGCACGTGGGTGCCGCAACGCCCGCGCCTGGCCGGGCAAACCGTTCTCTAGCGGCCGGCCTTAGCCTTCGCCCGGAGAAAGTCCTCGTAGCTGCTGGTAAAGAAGTGGGTCTGGCCGTCGGCCTTCAGAACATAGTAGAGGTAGGTGGTCCTTTCGGGGTTCAGGGCGGCCTCTAGCGACTCCCGGCTCGGGCTGCAGATGGGGCCGGGCGGTAGGCCCTTGTTTTCGTAGGTGTTGTACGGGGAGTTTACCTCCAGGTCCCGGAGGGAGAGGTGCGCCTTCGGTCGCTTCAGGGCGTACTGGATGGTGGCGTCGATCTGGAGCGGCATGTGGCGGTCCAGGCGGTTGTAGATCACCGACGCCACGAGCGGCTTTTCTTCGGGGGTCGCTGCCTCTTTCTCGATGAGCGAGGCCACGGTAACGAGCTGGTGCTCGGTCAGGCCGAGACGCTCTTCTGCACCGGCGATATCGAGGTTCTGGGTCTCGATGAGGTACTGGCCGAGCAGCCTGTCCACAATCTGGGGTGCTGTTACGCCCTGTTCGAAGTCGTACCTGGCGGGGAACAGGTAGCCTTCCGTTGTCTGTATTTTCGGATGCTCGAGAAAGGCGTAATCGTAGTCCGTACTACGCGCGGCCTGCTGGAATTTCGCAGCGGGGACTCCGCCTTCCTTGGCGACGGTCTTCGCCGTCTCTTCCAGCGTGAGGCCCTCGGGGATCGTGACGGAGATAGTTGGCGCGGCCTTGCCGGCGGCGAGTTTGTGGAAGATCACGTCCGCGTCCTGGCCCCGCTCGAAGGTGTAGCGTCCCGTCTGGATCTGGGTCCCGTACCCCTCGTAGCGGGCCTGCAGCCGGAAGACGAAAGCGCTCTTTATTACCCCGGCGGCCTCGAGCTTGCCCGCGACGTCGGAGAGCGTGTCGCCCTTTACCACCTCGACCTTGACGGGCCCCTCCTGGGCCGGAACGTCGTCGCCACGAACCGCTGCCGAGTAGATCAGGTATATGGCGCAGAGAACGACGAGCACGAGGAGGACGCCGAGCAAGGCCGGCCCGGCGTTCGAGCGTCGTTTGCGGCGCAACCTGCTCGGGCGAGCGCTACCGAGCGCGTCGAGCCTGGCGTCGAGCTCGGCCCGGTCGCTTCGCTTTCGCTTGTCGTAGCGCCTCACGCGTTCCTTCCGGCTTCTAGGTACTCCTGCAGCATGCCGGCGGCCGCCAGGTGGTCCAACCTTACTGGCTTCCTTTTACCCCTCCTGTTTGCCGTGGCGGCGATGCGGGTGGTAAGCCGCTCGTCCCACTCCACGAACCGTATTTCGGGTAGCTCTCGTCGCAAGTCGTCTAGTGTAGCCAAAATCCTGCGTGCCTGGAAACCGACCTCTCCCCCGAGCGTCTTCGGCACCCCGACGACGACCTCGCGCACGTCGCGTTCGTCCACGAGCCGGCGCAGGTAGGACGGAAGATCCCCGCTCGGCACGACTTCGAGGGGGCTTGCGATCACGCCCTCGGGATCCGAGATGGCGACGCCTGTGCGTACCTCTCCCAGGTCCAGGGCGGCAACGCGCCCGCGGTTTGCGGCTGGCAGGGCCTACTACTCCGAGAGGCGACCTTCGAGGATCTCGCGGACCCTGGCGAGGGCGTCCGGGATGGCCCCGAGGTTACCGCCGCCGGCCTGGGCCATGGTCGCGCCCCCGCCTCCGCCGCCGCCGAGCACGCCGGAGACCTCGCGCACGATCTCCCCGGCCTCGACCTTCCGCGAGACCTCGGGATGCAAATTGGCCACGAGCACGGCCTTGCCGTCCAGGTCCGCGGCCAGTACGACGGCCGAAGGGCTGCCGAGACGGTTCTTGATGTCGTCGGAGATCTGGCGCAAGCCCCTCACGTCCGCGGCGACGACCTGGCCCGTCACCACCCTGGTGCCGTTGACCTGCCGGGCGCCCTCCACTAGCTCGCCAACGTCCTCGAGGCCCCGCTTGAGGGTCTCCTCCCTGGCCGCCTCGCGGGATTCCCGAACCTCCCTGCGCAGGCGCCCCACGGCTTCGGGAAGGTCCTCTATCTCGACCTTCAACGTATCCGAGAGCTCTTCCGCCTTCTCGGTGGCGTCGGTCAGGTAGCGGAGCGCCTCGCGGCCCGTAAGCACCTCGATGCGGTACAGGTCGGCGCCGTGCTTGCGGTTGGAGAGGATCTTGAAGGCCCCGATCTCCGCGCTGCCGCGCACGTGCGTGCCGCCGCACAGCTCGCGCGAGAAACCGTCGACCTCCACGACCCGCACCAGATCCGCGTACTTCTCGCCGAAGAGCATCATCGCGCCGAGGTTGCGCGCTTCTTCCAGCGTCGTCGTGAAGTACCTGACCGGCTGGTTCTCGGTGATCTTCTGCAGCGAGATCTCCTGTACTCGCCGGAGCTCCTCTTCCGTGACCTTGCCCGTGTAACGGTAGTCGAACCGGAGCCTGTCCGGCCCGACGTAGCTTCCGGCCTGCACCACGTCCTGCCCGAGAACGGCCCTCAGGGCCCAGTGCAGGATGTGCGTGGCCGTGTGGTTCGCCTCTATCTGCTGGCGACGCACCCGGTTTATAGAGGCGGTCACCGCCTCTCCGACCTCGAAACTTCCGCGCTCGACCCTGGCCCTGAGCACCTGGTAGTCGCCGGCCGGTATGGCATCCAAGACCTCGAGTTGTCCTTCGGCAGAAGTGATCCAACCCTCATCGGCGACCTGCCCGCCACCGGCAGCGTAGAACGGGTTCTGCGCCAGCACCACGAACACCTCGCCCTCGGCGTCGGGAACGGGTTCGATGGCGACGACGGTGGTCTCGACCTGCTCGCGCTCGTAGCCGACGAAGCGGCTCCTGATGTCATGATCCCTGAAGGCGGCGACGACCCGCTCGTAACCCTGCATGGCCTCCCTGGCCCGCTCCCTCTGCGCCTCCATCGCGGCCTGGAACCCCGCCTCGTCGAGCGAGATGCCCCTCTCGGCCAGTACCTCCCGCGTCACCTCGACCGGGAACCCGTACGTGTCGTGCAACATGAACGCCACGTCGCCGGGGAAGTTCCCGCCACCAAGACGCTCTATCTCGGCGACGAGCAGGGACATCCCGGACTCGTAGATCTCCACGAACCTCGCCGCCTCGCCCGTGACAACGCGCCTGATGTCCTCTCTAGCCAGGCGCAACTCCTCGTAGAAGTCGCCCATGTATTCGACTACGACGTCGCATAGGCCGGCGAGTTGCTCGGGGTTCATACCCAGGCGCGAGTGGGCCTGCAACATGGCCCTCCGGATCATGCGGCGAAGAACGTACTCGCGGCGCTGGTTGCCGGGCCTTACGCCGTCGGCGATGAGGAAGGCTATTCCCCGAGCGTGGTCGGCGACGATGCGCATGGCGCGGTCGGTGAGATCATCGGCACCAAGGACTATGCCGGTGTACTGCGTGATCCTTTCGAAGATCGGCGCGTACACGTCGGTGTCGTAGATGAAGATGGCGTGTTGCACGGCCTGTGTAGTCCGTTCCAGGCCGAGGCCGGTGTCTATGCCGGTCTTGGCCAGCGGCGTCAGCGTCCCGTCCTTACGCTGCTCGTACTGGTTGAAGACGAGGTTCCAGATCTCCAGGAAGCGGGGGTCTCCCTGGTCGCCTCCCGGACCGTATTTCGGGTCTTCGACCGGGTCGCCGTGGGCGTACTCCTCGCCGAAGTCGTAGTAGATCTCCGAGCAAGGGCCGCAGGGACCGGATTCTCCCGGGGGTCCCCACCAGTTCTCGCTCTTGGGGAGGCCGAAGATCTTGTGCTCAGGCACGCCGACGTCCATCCAGAGGTTCTTGGCCTCGAGGTCTTCCGGGGCGTCCTCATCGCCCTCGAAGATGGTGATCCAGAGCCGTTCGGGGGGTAGCCCGAGGTCACGGGTGCAAAACTCCCAGGCCCAGTCGATGGCCTCCTTCTTGAAGTAGTCGCCGAAGGAGAAGTTCCCGAGCATCTCGAAGAACGTCAGGTGGCTCTCGTCGCCGACCTCCTCGATGTCCTGGGTGCGGAAGCACTTCTGGGCGCTGGTGGCGCGCGGGGTCGGGGGCCTGTCCTGGCCCGTGAAGTAGGTTATGAACTGCTGCATCCCGGCCGTCGTCAGAAGGACCGTGGGGTCGTTGTGTGGGATCAGGGAGGCGCTAGGGTAGGGCCTGTGGCCACGCTTCTCGAAAAAGTCTAGGAACCGACTTCTGATCTCGTTACTCTGCATGGGCGCCGTCCGGGGTTAGCGTGGTCTCTTCGCGATCGTGTTCGAGGTGCTCGAGCTCCACCCGAAGGTCTTCGATGGCCCTCCTCAGAAGGCGGGAGACGTGCATCTGGCTCACGCCTATGTGGTCGGCGATCTCGGTCTGCGTCTTGCCCTCGTTGAAGCGCAGCCTGAGGATCTGCTGCTGCTGTCCCTTGAGGCTGTCGATGGCCTCCTGGAGCAAGAGCTTGTCTTCGAGGCCCTCGATCTGGGACCGGTCGTCCGCCTGGAGGTCGATTATCGTATCCCCCTCGGGCTCGTCCTGGCTCACCGGCGCGTCGAGGCTCGCGGTGTTGTAGGCCCTGCCCAGGGTCAGGGCCTCGGCGACGCCTTCCACGTCTGCGTCGAGGGCCTCTGCCAGCTCCTGCAGAGAAGGCGAGTGTCCCGTCCTAACGGTCTCGTCCCGGATCACCTCTTTGGCCGACTGGCGTAGCTCCTGCAGGCCGCGGGGGACTCGCATCGCCCATCCCTTGTCGCGGAAATAGCGTTTGATCTCCCCCAGAATATTCGGGGTCGCGTAGGTCGAGAACTCTATCTTCCGGTCCACGTCGAAGCGGTCGACGGCCTTTATAAGGCCGACGGAAGCAACCTGCACGAGGTCGTCCAGGGGCTCCCCGCGCCCCGCGAACTTTCGGGCGAGGAACTCTGCCAGGGGGAGCTGTTCCTGGATCACCCGCTCCCTGGCGTTCTGGTCGCCGTGCTTGTGGTAGCGGACGAGCAGGCGCCGCGTGCGCGC
>JBKPSF010000348.1:0-8215 GCA_046734875.1 Actinomycetota bacterium
TGGTCTGGCGCATTCTCCTACCTCATCTGCCCACTACGGGATACCGGACGCTACCGGGTAAGGCTTCTACCGAGGTCTTCGCCGTGGCGAGGCCTTGTCCCGCCATCGAGGGAGGGAAAGACGAACCGGTGATCGTCAGCCATCCTGTACCCCTCCGACTCGGTGTCGAGGAGCCTCAAGAGCGCCCGCACGACCACCCCGTCGAACTCCGTGTCTATGCCCGCGCTCAACTTCTCGCGCGCCTGCGCGGGGGTCATGCCGGGGCGCCTGGGCTGGTCCAGGATCATGCCGGCGTAGGCCTGGGCCACCGAGAGTATCCTGGCCTCCAACGGTATCCACGGACCGCGCAGCTTGTCCGGGTATCCCCTGCCGTCGGGCCGCTCGTGGTGCCAGCGGACCCACCGGGCCATCTCCCCGAACTCAGAGACCGCGGCCAACGCCTCTTCGCCCCGCCCGGGATGCTCGTCGAGACGGCTCCTGGCGACGGAGTTGGGCCTGCCGGTGGCCAGAAGCATCTCGTGTGGTAACCCGAACAACCCGATGTTGTGCAAAAGCCCGGCCATCCGCAGCCGCTCGGTATGGGTGTCATCCAGCTTCATCTCGCGGGCGAGGTCAGCCGCGTACGTCGCCGTGGCCGCCGCGTGCCTGTGGGTGTACCCATCCTTCTGACCAAGATCGCGGATGATCATGGTCCCGAACGACATGTTGGACGTGGCGAGGGCTTCCTCGAGCGACCCCACCCGCGTCCGTAATCTATCGTTCTCCTTGACCTGCTCCCGAGAGCGGTACATCAACGCGAGGCTCCCGACGGAGCCCGCCACCACCACTATCGCCGCCGGTGGCCCGTAAACAACCAAAGTCAGGACGGCCATCCCCGCCGTCAGCACGTTTACGGCCTCCGAGATCAGGTACGGCTGTAGGGTCTCGCTCCAGATCTCGTGCACCGATTGCCCGTACTTGACCTTGAGAAGGACGCCTGCGATTACTTCGCTGGCGAACACCTCGACTATGCCAGCCACGAGGGTGCCGTACAGGATGGTGGCAAGGGGTCCGTTATCGTCTATCAGCAGAGGTTGTTGAGACGCGAAGTAGTATACTATGCCTGCCAGGTAGACGATGATGACGCCGTGGCTCAACTCGTAGATCGTCCGCAGCAAGTTCCTTCTTCCCACGTACAAAGCAGAAGGAATCATCGCCAACGCGGCCCAGGTGGGGCCGAGCATGACGACGGCTACTACGACGGGAATGTTCCAGACGCCGATGGCGGTGCGCTCGCTTACCCGTATGGAGAAAACGTCTCCCAGCAAGATAAAGCAACCGAGGATGACCGCGCCCACCACCAGCTGGGCCTCGACCTTCAGCCCGTACTTGTAGCTCCAGGCAACGGCGAGCGCTACGGCGAAAGCCGCTAGCGCTCCTGTATAGATTCTGACATGGGCCTCGCCCAAATTACGGCACCCCGTACTGGAGCCTGTCTCTGTCGTGCACAGTATTCTTGCACAATTAACAGGCTCGTTACAAGGCCCCGATCTGGCCCTACGCCTCTACCAAGTCCGTTTGCCCATGGTCTCCTCGTTCTACTATCGTTCCTTGTGATACCTGGATACTACCTGAACTTGCGCCCCCCCGTAAGCAGCCGGGACAATAAAGTGCTAGTACTTGCGCCCTGTGTTGCTCTACGCCCTTTGGTCTCACATCCTGACACCTCCCAAAAAGCCGAGGATTATGAGGCCTGCGGCGGCGGTCGCGACGCCCGCCAAGAGGTACACGAAGGGTGCTCCCGAGGTGTCCACGATCGCGCCTCCCATGCCATAGGCGAGGATCTCCCCGACGCTGAACCCGAGGAACCTTACGGAGAAAACGCGACCCAGGAAGGCGTCGGGAACCATATTCTGGAGGATAGTATCGGTTGTCACGTTCTCGATGCCGTTTGCGAGGCCGACCACCATCAGCGTGCCCAGCGCGAGGGTGAAAGTGGGAGCGAGGCCCGTTCCGACCAACGCCAGCGCCATCGAGAAGACCGCGATGAAGTAGAGGGGAAGCAGCTTGACGCGGTCCCCGAGTGCTACCATCAGGACCGAGCCGAGCACCATACCGCCGCCGTACAGGCCGACGAGGAGACCGTAACCGGCGTTGCCGGCGTCGAAGGTCCTCCTGGCGAGGAAGATCTCGGCCGGGATCGTGAAGTTGACCGTCAGCACGGTGAGGAAAGCCCCGAGGACTATCGCGAGGGGCACGCGCGAGCTGGCAAGGTAGGCGAACCCCGACCTCAAATCTTCCCCGAAACTGGCGTCTTCTTCCTCCCTACGGGGCCGGGACATGGGTACGAGCGAGAGGAGGGCAGCCGAGATCACGTACGTCGCCGCGTCGAGCACGAAGGCGGCTTCGACGCCGGTGGTGGCGACCAGCAGGCCGCCGAGGGCCGGACCGACCGTCTCCGAGACGCTGAAAGTGCCGCCTATGAGGGCGTTGGCTCGGGTGAGGTCCCCCGCGCCCACCACGCTCGGGAAGGCTGCCCGGACGGCAGGGTTGAAGATCGTACGTGCTAGGCCCATAAAGAAGACGAGGACGTAGATGGTTGGGAGGTCCCTGGCGAAGACCAGCCCGAGGACGAGAACCGCCCGTGCGAGGTCGCTCGCCACCAGGACGAGCCTGCGGTCGAGGCGGTCCGCGAAGACGCCAGCGAGCGGGCTGGCCAGCGTGGGCAACAGGCGGGCGATGAGCGCACCCCCCACGGCCGAGGCGGTCCCCGTGACCTGGACCACGAGCACCACGAGCGCCACCATGGAGACCGCATCCCCCAGGAAAGAGGTGCCCTGGCCGATCCAGAGCCGCAGGAAGCGCGCGTTCTTCAAGAGAGAGTCGTTAGTGGAATCCATCCCCCCTACCCCGCGACGAGACCACCAACATCCTCCTGACGGCGAAAGCCGCTCTCAAGCTTAACCGATGGCGCTACCCGGCTCTAGCCCGCAGCCGGATGCGGGCCCCGTGCGCAAGAACGGGGTCCAGCGAGGTCTCCGAATCTCCACCGACCAGCTCCACAGCCGACGGGCCTGGTCGCTTCGTTGTTCTTTCCAGCGCTCTCATCACGCAGGCACCGAGCCTGATGGGGGTCCTGGTGTCGGTCAGCGCGGCTAGCGAGGCTGTTGTTTCTTCCGGGTCGGGGGCGGAGATGTCGAGCACCCAGACGCCGGTCGCGCCGTTCGGGTGCCTGGTCGCGGGATCGCCTGGGACGCGGAGGTCGCGGGGGGTGAGGTCTTCGATCAGGAACGGCAAGATCCTGCCTTCCTGGCGTATCCTGGTAACGCGCCAGCGTATCTCCGTGGCATCCGGAAGCCTTCGTCCGCCTTCGTCGGGACCGTCCACCTCGAAGCCCAGGGACTTCAGCCTCCCCAGGTCGCCGTCTAGGTCGTCGGAGGCCGCGCAGTAATCGATGAGGCCTTCCTGGGGGTAGAACCCCCGCCAGCCCCATACGTTGTCCGTGGGATCTTCGGGATCGAGGAAGGAGACGAGTTCCAAATAGGTTCCATCCTCGAAAGGCACGAGGGCGTTGCGCGTCAGGCCGTCGGCGTGCTCGCCGCCGGGCGTCACCGCGAAACCGAGGCGCTGGTAGTCGGCCGAGGCAATCTCCAGGTCGCGGACGAGGATCACCAGGTGGTCGAGCCGGGTCAGCACGGCGCTCGGGAACCGGCGGCTACGATTCCGGCTCTAAGGGCCCATCTTGGCTACCCGGACCGGCTTTGCTGCGACCGGGACGCTGGTCCTCCCACCGCTCCAGGGTGCGTCCAGGCAGATAGACGATAAAGAGCCACGATACGGCGACCACGAAGAATCCCAAGATAGCGATCAGGAACTGCCAGACCTCCGACCCCAAAACCTTCCTCTCCGTCGCGCAAACATACGGTACCAGATACTGAGAGAGTATCGTACATCACGCCAGCGTGCGCCGTGGCCAGGTGCATGGCCCACCTCCAGCAGTTATGATGTGTCGGTTGCATGCTTTTGTCGGGATGGGCACGGGGATGGCGCGGCGCCGTAGTACGGAGACAATGCAGAAGCCTTCTGGCAAGACAGTCGAAGAAACCGGCGCCGTAAGGGTCTGGCTGCTCGGTGGTTTTCGCGTCTCTGTAGGCGGCAGGACCATCGAGGAGGACTCCTGGCGCCTGAGGAAGGCGTCAGGCCTCGTCAAGCTACTCGCCCTGGCGCCGCAACACCGCATGCACCGGGAGCGGGCAATGGAACTCCTCTGGCCCGGCTCCGGCAGGAGGACCGCCGCCAACAACCTGCGGGGAGCCGTCCACGCCGCCCGCAGGGCCCTGGGCACGGAAGGCTCGGGCCACCTCGTCTCCGACAACGGTACGCTACTGCTGTGTCCGGAAGGAGAACTCTGGGTCGACGCGGAGGCGTTCGAGGATGCCAGGCTCACCGCCCGGCGTTCCCGCATCCCGGCGGCCTACCGGGCGGCTCTAGACCTCTACGCGGGGGAACTCTTGCCGGGGGATCGCTTCGAGGATTGGGCGGAGGAGCGGCGGGCGGATCTACGACGGTTGTATCTCGCGCTACTCACCGAACTGGCCGGGCTCTACGAGGAGCGCGAGGAGTACGACCGGGCCGCCGAAGCGCTCCAGAACGTCGTGGCGGAGGAGCCGGCCGAGGAAGGTGCGCACGCCTCCTTGATGCGCCTACACGCCAACTCGGGCCGGCAGGGAGAAGCCCTCGCACAGTACGAACGGCTCAGGGAGGTTCTCTCCAGGCGGCTGGACGCGGAGCCCTCCGCACAGACCAGGCGGCTCCGCGAAAGCATAGCCGCCGGCGGGTTTCCGCAGGTACGGGCAACCGCTCCTGCGCCGGAGGATACTCCTGGCAACCACAACCTGCCCATCCCCACGACCAGTTTCGTGGGCCGCGAGCGCGAGATGGTGGAGGTAAAGAGGGAGCTGGCCATGACGCGGCTCCTGACGCTCACGGGCCCGGGCGGTTCGGGCAAGACCCGGCTGGCGCTGGAGGTTGGCGGGGACCTGATCGGCGCTTACCCCGACGGCGTGTGGCTGGTGGAGCTCGCGCCGCTCGCCGAGCCTGGCCTGGTGGTTCAGGAGGTGGCCGGAGTTCTGGAGGTACAGGAGCGTTCCGGAGAGACGCTTCTCGACACGCTGGTCGATGACTTGCGGTCCAGGCGAACCTTGCTCGTCCTGGACAACTGCGAGCATCTGGTGGGCGGCGTGGCGCGTCTGGTGGATAAACTCCTACGTTCGTGCCCTGACCTGCGGCTACTCGCCACGAGCCGCGAGGCGCTGGGTGTGCCAGGCGAGATCAACCGGCTGGTGCAACCTCTCTCCCTGCCCGATCCGGGCCGTCCCACGACGGTCGAAGAGCTCGAAGGCTACGGCGCGGCGCGGCTGTTCGTGGAGCGGGCGCTCTACCGTCCCACAGCCTTTGCGCTCACGCCCGAGAACGCCGGGGCGGTGGCCGAGGTCTGCAGGCAGCTCGAAGGCATCCCACTGGCCATCGAGCTCGCGGCGGCGAGGGTGGGGGTGCTGGCTGTGGAGCAGATCTCCGAGCGGCTCTCTGCCTCCCTCAAGGTCCTCACCGGCGGCGGACGTACGCTCACGTCCAGGCAGCGGACGCTCAGGGATTCGCTCGACTGGAGCCACGCGCTACTGAGCGAGCCGGAGAAGGGGCTGTTCGCCAGGCTCTCGGTCTTCGCGGGAGGATGGACCCTGGAGGCGGCCGAAGCTGTGTGTCCCGGCGAGGGCGTAGATCGGGACGAGGTTCTGGATCTACTCGGCGCGCTGGTGGGCAAGTCGCTGGTGGTAGCCAGGACAGGCGCGGACGGTGCCATGCGCTACAGGATGCTGGAGATCATCCGCCAGTACGCCGCGGAGAAGCTAGAAGAAAACGGGGAAGCCGAGAGGACGCACGGGCGACACGCCGCGTTCTTCCTCGATCTGGTCGAAGAGGCCGGGCCGGAGCTAGAGGGATCGCAGCAGGAACCCTGGGCAGAGCGTCTGGAGAGGGAGTACGACAATTTGCGGGCGGCACTCTCGTGGATCCTCGAGCGGGAAGAGGGCGAGCTGGGGCTTCGCTTCGGCGGGGCGCTGTGGCGATTCTGGTACACCCGGAAATACCTGGGCGAGGGGATCGGGTGGATGGGGCGAGTGCTCGCGTGCCGCGGGCCGGCAGCGGCGCGCCTGGGCGCGCTGGAGGGGATGGGGTGGCTGGCACAGAAGCAGGGCGATGTCGAGAGGGCGAGAGCAACCTACAAAGAGATGCTGAAGCTATCCCGGGAGTTGGGCGACGGAGGCAACGTCGCGACCGCCCTCAACAGCCTGGGGACGCTGGCCGCGTCGACGGGGGATAACGCGCAAGCGAAGCGGTACCTGGAGGAGAACCTCTCGGTGCTAGAGCGGCTGGAGGAAGAAGGAATCGAAGCGACGTCGGAGAGACATCACGCGTTCAACCTGCTGGGGTTGTTGGCGCTCAACGAGGATGGGGATCCCGCGCGGGCGTCGGTCCTGTGGAGAGAGAGCCTGGCGCTGGCGCGGGAGATGGGGGACGCGTTGCGTATCGGCACAAGCCTTTGCGTCCTGGGCTTCGCGGCCGTGATGCAAGGTGACAACGAGCGGGCGACGGCGCTCTGCGAAGAGGCCCTGGCGTACGCCGACGAACACGAGGATGCGAGCGATCAGATCGTCGAGGGAACGTTGGTCAACCTGGGCCTTGCGGCGCTGGGCCTGGGTGACTACGGGCGGGCGATCTCCTCCTTCGAAAGAGCCCTGGCTATTAACCAGACGTCAGGCAAAAAGGCGCCCCTCCTGGACGCCTTGGAAGGCATGGCCAGCCTGGCCGGGGCCCTCGGAGAAGCGCCACGAGCGGCGCGACTGTGGGGAGCCGCGGAGGCGGGACGCGAGGCAACCAGTATCGCCCTGCCGCCGGGAGACCTGGCACTGCACAAACCGTACCTGTCCTCGGCCCGCTCGAAGCTGGGAGAGGCGGTGTGGGAGGAAGCTGTGGTCGAGGGGCGGGCGATGTCGCTCGACGAGGCCGCCGAGTACGCCCTCGAACAGGAGAACGTACCGCACACCGCTCCAACGCCGGAAGAACCCATAGCCGGCGAATCCGCGGACAACCTCAGCCACCGGGAACGGGAGGTGGCCGTGCTCGTCGCCAGCGGCCTCACCAACCGCCAGATCTCGACCGAGCTCTCTATCTCAGAGAGAACCGCAGGCAACCACGTCGCGAAGATCCTCCGCAAGCTGGGCCTGAACTCGCGGACCCGGATCGCCACCTGGGCAACCGAAAGCGGTCTGCCCGGGTCGGATCGAGACTAGCTACTCACCCTTTTTAGACGCCCAAACAGCAAGCCCTCTTCGCGATCGTCTCCCGCGGCCAACGCCCGGCCAAGCCAGCTCAACCTCCGGTTGACCGCTCCCAGAAAGGCGGATCGAAAATCTTGTCGGCCCATACCTGCATGTTTTCAGGCCACAGCATCGTGTAATGGTTCGCGCCTTCGACGAGTACTTCTTCGCGGATGTCGAGCGATCCAGCCATCACGTCGCGGGCCTCATCCGAGATGAGCGGGTCGCTGCCGGGGAAGAAGCCCTGCGAGGCCCTGACCAGCGCGACGGGGCAGGACACGGCGCGCATCTCTTCGGCGGTCGGGCTTGTGGAGGACACCGAAGGCGAGTCCTCTTCCGCGGCCGCCCGGGAGGCCTTGGGGTTGTAGCCGCCCTCGACCTCCCGAAGGTCGTAGAGGTAGTAGTCTGCGAGGTCGGGCGGCAGGTCGTCCATGGTCAAGCCCCGGTTGGGGAACCAGAAGTCGAGGTAGGCCTCGGGGCTCTCGAAGATCATATCGAGGCGCCGGAAGGCACGCGCGAGGCCTTCTGCGAGTGCCGCTGCCTCTTCCTTTTCCTCCTCGGTCATTTCCTCCGGCGAGCTCTCCACGCGGGGCCAGCCGCCGTCGAGTAGGGCGAGGGCGCGCACGCGGTCTGGATAGGCGAGCGCGGTCTTCAGGGCGACGAAGGCGCCCATGGAGTGGCCCAGCAGTACGGCATCTTCGAGGCCGAGGTGGTCGAGGACACGGATCACGTCGGAGGCGTGCGTCTCCAGGCCGTAGCCGGAGTCGGGCTTGTCCGAGTCGCCGCGGCCACGCAGGTCGACGCCGACGAGCCCGCGCGAGGGACCGAGGAGGCGGGCCGCAGCGTTGAAGGCCCTGTGC
>JBKPSF010000349.1:0-3510 GCA_046734875.1 Actinomycetota bacterium
AAAACCCTGAGCTGCTCATCCAGTTGCTCCGATGGTTTTTGGCCTTCCGACACGGTGGATCTCCTTTCTCGCTGGTCGGGTTTTCCGCGACTCCTGGGAGCTACCGTGATGCCACTCGAGGAGGGTCGGCGTGGACCTCCGGGATCGCCGTTTCTGGGCGAAGGTCCGAGAATGCCCCTTCCGCGCACTCCGGTGAACAGCCCGCGCCACGCTCGGCACCGAACGTGGCGCGAAGCTTAGCCCACTACTACTTCGGAAGCGGCCCTCTCGATGAGTCCGGCGACTACGTCCGGCCGCGAGACGTAGATCGCGTGGCTGCCCTCGGCCTCCTCCACGGTCGATCCCGCCCGCTCGGACATCGAGCGCTGGGTGGCCGGGGGGATCATCCGGTCCTCGGTGGCCACCAGGTACCAGCTCGGCTTACTCCGCCATGCCGCCTCGCCGATCGTGCCGCCCAGGGCTTCGACGCCCCAGGGCACCTGCGAGTCGGCCATGAACGCCGCCTCATCGGCGCCCAAGTCGCCCGCGAACTGCTCGTGGAACTTCTCCCGCTCCAGGAACAGGAAGCCGTCCTGGGGCGGCAGGATGGCGTCTCCGGCGTTCGGCTCGCCGGGCGGGAAGGTCCCCAGGATCGTTTCCACCGACTCGCCCTCGTCGGGCACGAAGGCGGCGACGTAGACGAGCGCCGCCACGTTTGGAAGGTTGCCCGCCCCGGTGATCACCGCTCCGCCGTAGGAATGGCCGACGAGGACGACGGGTCCGCTCTGCGGGAGGACGATCACTTCGGTCGCCTCGACGTCGCCCCGGTGCGAGAGGTTGGGTTCCTGGACGATCCTGACGCTGTAGGTGTCCTTCAAGAGGTCGTAAACGCCCCGCCATCCGGAGCCGTCCGCGAAACCGCCGTGCACGAGGACGATGGTGGGGGCGCCACCATTCCCGGAAGCCTTCGCCTCAGCCATTTATCTCCACCCTTTCTCCGTTTTCCCCAACGGACTTGTATCGATATAAGCATACCCGCTGCCCCCGTGCCACCCGTTCACCGGAGTGCGTAGAAGGATTATTTTCCGAAGTTCGCCACACGTAGAGGGCTAGGGAAGCCTTCGGTTCCCCGGAAGTTCACCTAGGATTCATCGTCACCGGCTACGCTATCGGCGGGGTGGGTCTATCCCTGGCGAGCGGCTCCTTCTCCTTTCCCGAGTCGCACGTGGGTGTCCCCTGGGCTCACCCTTCCGCTCCACCCCTATTCACCCGGGTGCTTAGAGAAGTAGTCTTTTGCGAACTTCGCCTACTGACCTCAGCACTGATACCTAAACCTCAAACCCTGGCTGCCTGATGCAACCAAGG
This sequence comes from Actinomycetota bacterium, assembly GCA_046734875.1. Taxonomy (GTDB): domain Bacteria; phylum Actinomycetota; class Rubrobacteria; order Rubrobacterales; family Rubrobacteraceae; genus Rubrobacter_D. The sequence continues at coordinate 1,345 of JBKPSF010000349.1, forward strand.
ATGACGTCCCTCTTGTGTCTGAGGCGCTCCTTGGCCTTGCGTAGCTCGACCTTCAACTGCGCCAGGCTCTCGCAGCAGAGGTTCTTCAGCTCAACGCACTTGAGGTGCTTCCAGATACCCTCGTCGGGGTTGAGATCGGGCGCGTAGCCGGGCAGTTGCTCCAGTTTAATCCGAGAGGCTGCCCCGCTAGCAAGGAAATCCTTCACTGCCCGAGAGCGATGTATCGGAGAGCCGTCCCATATGACGAGCAGCTTGCCAGGGATCTGGCGCATGAGGTGCTTTAGGAAGCGTACCGCGTCCTCTCCCTTGAAGGCCCTATCCTGAAAGGACATGTAAAGCTTGCCATCGAGGGTTATGCCACTCATCGCCGAAAGGTGATCTCGGGTGAGGTTCTCCTTGAGGATGGGCGTCTTTCCTACCGGAGGAAAGTGCGAACCACCATGGGTAGCAAGTAAAAGCCCGACTGATCACAGAACACGATGGTCCTGCCCTCCGTCAGTGCCCTTTTTTGAGAGAGGGCCACTTCGTTTCTTTCCAGTGTTCGATGGCCTCCTCGTCCCTCTGATTCGCCCGGCGCTGTGGTTTCTGCAGGCTCTGCCTCAAGGCCTTGAGCAAACGACTCACGTGAGCAGGATGGTAGCTGACCCCGAACTCTTTGCGGATCACTATAGCTACCCTCTCGCAGGTCCATACCTCTCCCCTAAAGCCGTGGGCCTCGGCTCCCCGCTCCAGAAGCTCGGGTAGTTTCATCCGCTGCTGCTCGCTCAGGCGCGGCCGTGCTCCAGGAGCGGGTCGGCGCTTTAGGGCCTGCGCTCCTCCGCCATCGCGAGCGCGCTTCGTCCACTGGCTAACCGCCCCCTTGCTCACACCCAGAGCCTCGGCTATCCGTTGCTGAGACCATCCTTGTTGCTTGAGTTCGAAGGCCCTAAGACGCCTTCCCTCGCGCCAGTCGGTGGTTTCTCTTGAAAGTGAGTTGTCCATGAGCAGAGATACTACCAGAGAGCGTTTAGCAATCTCCGCACAGATCAGTAAACGGCGATCTCCGACGTTCGCACTGCGCCTAATCGGGTCGCGTCATTCCTCGGTAGCATCTTCGTCGTCCAAAGTGGCACTGCGCAGGTTTGTTTCAACAAACTGGCGTAGCTCCTCTTGCGTGGGTGGTGCACCCGTGCCGCCTCTTTGGATATCGTAGTCGACCATCTGACGGTAGAGATACTCGAGTTCTTCGAATGCGAGCGGATCCTGGAATTCTTCGCGCACCTTCTTTACGGCGGGTTCCCACAGCGGCCAAGCATATAGGATGCCCCCGAATTGGCGCCACACCCTTTCGATTCGTAACACCCCGATCCTCGTCAAGTACCCTATGTCCTCGTAGAAGCTGAATATGGCTTCCGAAGCGGGGTCCAAGTGCTGCACTTCTAGTATGTTGTCGTCTGCGAAGTAGTTCTCTATGACGTGGGTGAGGCTTCGCTTCCTGTAGTTCTGATAGCGTGGGCTGTTGAAGAGTTCTACCAGCCTGTACATCAAGTCGACCTCCAGGTTGATACGCCCACGCTCGTTCTGTTCACGGAGGTGTTGGCTTTGCTCAGCTAGACTCTTTTCGGATTGGACGACACTGCGTTCAGTCGCACGCGCCAGGTGCCTCGTGACAACCGCTGTCCAGATAGCGCCGCTGCCTGTGGCGATGCCGCCGAGCGCGATCACTAAGGTTAGGATCGGTTCCATCGGGAGATGCCTCCTTATTCGTGCCTCCCCGACCGCGGAACGCTGAGTTTAGCCCGCTCCAACGCGCCGGTACCCGCCCATCACCCAGTCGACGACGAGGCTGCCGTATTCCTCCGCTGCTTGCTCCCACGCGAAGTGACCCGCGTCGAGGGGGTGGATCTCACTGTTGGGGAGGAGCTCGTCGAGGTACTCATTGTTCGACCACGGCACGAGGTCATCGTCGCGCCCGGCCACGATCTGGGTCGGCGTGCTGATCGTCGGCAGCAGCTCGCGCAACACCGGGTTCTGCTCGGGGTAATGCCGCACGAACCGCGCAGACTCCGCGAACCGCCCGAGGTCGTAGGCGCTGACATAGTCCTCGTGGACTTCGGGCTCGCTGGCGCTCGCGGCACCGGCCTCGACCGCGTAGCCGATGTTGGTCCTGGCATCAAGCCCGCGCAC
>JBKPSF010000350.1:0-7881 GCA_046734875.1 Actinomycetota bacterium
GGGCGTACACCATCGTGCCCCACACCTCCAAGGCCATAACCGCCGTAAACTGCGGGGTAGACCCGCACCTGATCAGGGACATAACCGAGGCCGAGCCGAACGGCATCCCCGCCACTTGCCTGCCCGAGCTCCTGGACGAGCAGGGCTACGACTCCGTATGGTTCTCCTCAGCGACGGCGAAGTTCGAGGATCGCGCGCAAATCGTCAAAAACTTCGGCTACGAGGACTTCCAACCCGTCGAGACGATGGACACGACGGGCTTCCAGAAGTCCAACTACTTCGGCTACGAGGACGACATCATGCTAGAGCCAAGCAAGCAGTGGTTGGAGCAGCACAAAGGCAAGCCCTTCGTTGCCACCTATCTCGGTGTAACGGGCCACCACGACTACCGCCCCATCTACCGCTACGGGCAGGAGGAGTATTCCAAAGACTCCGCGCTCGACCACTACCAGAACGAGGTCCGCTACCTGGACTTCTTCGTAAAGAACGTTATAGATCAGTACAAGGACCTCGGCCTCTACGACGACACGATATTCGTGATCTACGGCGACCACGGCGAGGGCTTCGGGGCACACGACCTCTACCAGCACGACAACACCATCTACCAGGAGGGCCTCAAGGTACCGCTCATCATCCACGAGCCGGGACGGTTCCAGAACGGGAAGCGCGTCGATACCCTCACCGACCAGGTAGACATCCTTCCCACGGTCCTGGATCTACTAGGCTACAAGGTCAAAGGCGGGGAGTATCCCGGAAGCTCCCTCCTCGCCCCGCCCGACAAAGACCGTACCCTGTTCTTCAGTTGCTTTGACGACTACCGTTGCCTGGCCAGCATAAAAGGCGACGAAAAGTACATCTACTTCTTCGGCAACCAGCCCGATGAAGTCTACGACCTCTCCAAAGACCCCTACGAACGCCACGACATCGCAGACCATCTGAGCGACGCCGAGCTAAAGAAAAAGCGCCTGCAGGTGCTCGAGTGGTACTCCAGGGTCAACGCGACCTACGAGCAGGGCGGCAAGCCCGGCTGAAGCAGCCGGTCAGCATTTCAGGCCGATAGTTCGTGCGCGGCGCTTCGGTTCTAGACAAACCCCGCGCACGAAAAGCGGCGCCCCCTGGGAGAGCGCCGCCTCACTTTGCTGACTTGCTGAAGTGCTGACCGGCTGCTTCAGCCGGTCTCCGGGGGTTTGCGTCGGGTGCCGGAGTGTCTTAGGAGCAGTATCATGGCGAAGCCCAAGGCCAGGATGCTGCTCACGAGGAGGTTCCCGCGGATCGTTCCGCCGATGAGGAAGGCGGGGTCGACGCGGAGCGCTTCCACGAAGAAGCGTCCGAAGGAGTAGAGGCTCACGTAGAGCATGGCCACGTCGCCGTTCTTCAGGCTGTCCGCGAAGCGTCGCGCCACCCAGAGCAAAATAAGGCAGACCGCGAGGTCCCATATCGACTCGTAAAGGAACGTGGGGTGGAAAGATGTGGCCTCCGCGTATCCTACGGGCCTGTTCTCAGGCGCGATGCGGATGGCCCACGGCAGGTCGGAGGGCCTTCCGAAGAGTTCCTGGTTGAAGTAGTTGCCCCAGCGGCCTATCGCCTGGGCCAGGACCAGTCCGGGCGCCAGCGCGTCGGCGAACGCCCACGGGCTTATGTTCCGAATGCGCGCGAAGATCAGGATCCCTATGAACCCCCCGATGACACCGCCGTAGATGCCGAGTCCCCCGTTCCAGACCTCGAAGACGCCGGGGAAGGGATCACCGGCGTAGAGCTCGTAGTCGGTGGCGACGTGGTAGGCCCTCGCCCCCACGAAGCCAAGGGGGACTATAAAGAAAAGCGAGTCGAGGGCCAGGGTGCCGTCCATGCCCTTGCGGTCGAGCTCCCTACCGGTGAGCCAGGTCGCCGCGATGATACCGATCGCGATGAACAGGCCGTAGTAGCGCAACGCGAACGGTCCCACCTCGAATATAACGGGAGAAGGCGGGCTAGGCAAAGAGGCGAGGATCGGGGTCACTACCCTACCGTGCCCGGACGCGGGGAGCCTTTTTCGCCGCCGCGGCGCGGGGCCTCTCCGCCGGCGTGCGGGCCTCGCTCTGTGTGCCGGCCCTGGCCTTCTCCGGCGTCACCCCGATGGGCTGGGTGTCGGTCGGGTGAGGGTCCTTCTTGGATTGCTCTACGCCGTAGTAGGCTTCCAGGATGTGGCGGACGGCCGGGCCTGCCGTCATCTCCGAGCCCTCCTCGAAGGCGCCGCCGCCCTCTATCATCGTCACCACCACCACCGGCTTCTGCTGCTCACCCTCCGCCCAGCCCACAAACCAGTTCACGAAGTCGCAGGTCGAGTCGTTGCAGGGCAGCTCGCCCGTGCCGCTCTTGCCGACGGTCGGCAGCTTCGAGCCAATGAAGACAGGGCCCGCCGTCCCCTTCTTCTCCGTAACGCCCCTGAGGCCCTCGATCACGGTGTCTATCTGGTACTGGTTCGTCTGTACCCGGCCCTTGGGCTTGGGAGATATCTCCTCGATCTTCTTTCCGTTCTGGTCTGTTATCTTTTTGCCGATGTGGGGGGTTACGAGCGTCCCGCCGTTGTAGAGAGCAGAGTAGGCCACGGCCATCTGCATCGGCGAGACGAGCAGGTCTCCCTGGCCGATGGCGAGGTTGATCCAATCGCCCACGCTCCAGTAGGCCCCCTCCTCGGTGCCGTGCAGCGCCTTGAAGAGGTCCTTCTCGCCCTGCTCGGTGGGGATTCGGCCCGCCGTCTCGCCGCCGAGGTCTATGCCGGTGAGATGCCCGAAGCCCCACCTCTCGTAGTAGTGTGGCAGCCAGTCCTTGTCCCTGGTCTGGTTCCAGATCCAATCTGCCACCTGGTAGAAAAAGATGTCGTTGGAGTCGGAGATGGCCTCGGAGAAGCTCTGGGGGCCGTGGTTTCCGAGGAACCCATAGTTGGGGCTGTTCTGCCGCCAGGACCTGTAGCAGGGGCTTACGGTGACGCTCGAAGGCACCCAGCAACCCGCGCTGTTCAGTACGGCGTTGTCGTTGACTATCGTGGTAGCGTCGATAACGCCTGAGGCCATGCCGGCGAGACCAGTGAAGATCTTGAACGTCGAGGCGCCGGGCTGGCCGCCGACGACGGCCCGGTCGGTGAACGGGTAGTTCGCCTTCTTGGACATCCAATAGTTGTACTTCGCGAGCTCCTCGTCGCCGGAGATGCCGCCGACGAAGAGCTGCGGGTCGAAGTTCGGGCGGCTTGCCAGGGCCAGGATCTCCCCGTTCTCCGGGTTTATCGCCACGACCGCCCCGCCCCTTCCCTCGTAGCCGGCCTTCCTGGTGCGGTGGAGGGCGCCGTCGAGCTCTTGCTCGGCGACCTTCTGCAGGTCCATGTCGATGGTGAGGGTGAGGTTGTCGCCGGGCACGGGCTCGGTCACGTGGTCCGGCAGCTCCTGGCTCGGGTTGACGTTTATGGGATCGCCGTCCGCGTCCACGAACCTGCCCATGGAGTCCACCCTGCTCCCCTCGGGGACTATGCGCCCGAGGGCGTCCACGTTGTAGGTCCTCTGGCCCGCCTTGCCGCGCAGGGCCTCCTCGTAGGAGAGCTCGACCCCGCTCTTGCCGACGATGGAGTCCGCGTCGAGGCCCTCGAAGGTTGGCACTTTCAACTCGTCCTGGGTCACGGCCCCCGTGTACCCGAGAACGTGGGCGGCGAGCCTGCCCTCGGGGTAGCTACGCACCCAGTCGTCGTTCACCGCGACGCCTTTAAACTCGCCGGTGCGCTCGCTCACGTACGTCACCGCGTCACGGCTCGCGTTCTCCTTGACGAGGATGGGGCTGTACTGGCTACCAGTCTCTATGGCGGCGTCGTAGCGGTCCAGCACCGATCTCGTGTCGGCCTCGACCGCGGCGGCCAGCTCCTTCACCCTGTCGCGGGAGATCTCGTTCGGGATCACCGTAACGTTGAGGCCTGGCACGTTGTTGGCGAGGACCTTGCCGTTGCGGTCGTAGATCACACCTCGCTGGGCGGGGATCTTGATGTTGGTTTGCTGCGTGGCCCTGGCGGCGAGGGTGTAGTCCTGACCCGTGAGAACCTGCAGATACCAGAGCCTCGCACCGAGGACGAGGAACACTGCCGCTATGAACACGGCCAGGGTGACTACCCGCACCTGCATGTTGCCCTTGGTCATCGGCGGCTTCTCCACGCGCTTCTTCGCGGGGTTCGCCTGCTTCTGCCTCCTTGGCACCGGCAACCGGAGCAACCTCTACCTCCCCCCCACCGGAGTAGCGGGCACTACTGTTTCGAGCCCTTCTCGCTCGAGACCTTCTCGGCCTGGACGATCAAACGCTCCGAGTAATCCGGCAGGGTGCACGTCTGGAGAGAGACGATGTTCCTGCCAGGTAGCGGCCCGGTGACCGACACCTGATTGGGCCCGACTATGAACCTCCTGAAGACCTTGTAGGCGTAGCGGTCGCCCGCCGCGTCCTTCAGGTAGATCATATCTCCCTTGTGGAGCACGTTGAGATCCCAGAACGCTAGCCAGCTGTCGGTGCCGGGGAAGCCCAGCCTGTGGCCGGCGATGTAGACGTTGGCGTGCCTGTCCCAGGGGTGTCCGGTCCCGCGCAGGTGCACGGCGGCGTGGTCGTGGAAGGCGTCTTTGTCGTCGCTCTCGCTGTAGGGCACCGTGTCGTTGTGTATCTGGGCCATCTTGGGGACCGTCATGCGCAGCGTCTTGTTCTCGGGCCCGCGCGGAACAACCTTCTCGACCGCGGGTTTGTGCGCGACGTTGTGTTGGGACTCTTTCCTGTGCTGCCGCTCTATGGCCTTGTCTATTTTGTCAGCTGCGACGGGGACGTCGGGCTGTTTGCTGGCCGTGCTGACCTTCTCGGCGGAAGCGACCTCGGCCCGCGCGTCGTGCGGCTGGGGGCCGACGAAGAAGGAGGCCGTTACGGCGATGCCCACCCCCACGAGGAGCAGGCTCAACAAGTTGAGAACCGTTTCGGTGAAGCGTTCTATCGTTCCCTCCCTACGCGGTCCCGCGGACCCTGGCCTCGATCGCAACCCATTGTATCCCAAATGCGGCCCACTACTAGCCTTGCTAGTTGCCCACCACGAAGTATTTCGCGGCCACCGGGCCACCGCTTCTGGCCCCTTCCTGACCATTATAGACTTCCACCGTGTAGTTTCCGGCGGGCAGGCGTCCCCCCGATGCGGGAAGGACCGCGAACTTGAGCACGCCTGAGACCCCGTTGCCAGACAGGCCGAGCGGCTCCTCGCTCCGGTCGACGACCCGCAGCCCGCCCTCGCCTATCAGGCGCCCGAGGACGGAATCTCTGGCCGACCGTCCTACCCACGCCTCGAAACCCGCGTCGTCCAGGTCCTCGACCCTGAGGTAGACGAAGACGACCTCGGGCCGCCCGTCGAAACGGAGGGCGTCGGAGTTCGGGTAAGTCGTGTCCTTGCGGCTCACGGCGATATCCCGCACCCCGGACGAGGGCAGGGATTCCCCGGGCGAGAAGTTGTCGGGCCACAACCAGAAGACCGCCGCCAGCAACACCACCCCGAAGCCCACAGCGGCGAGGACCTGTACACGGGTCGGGCGCTCTGGGCCTTTGCCCGTTGTGGTGTCGGGGAACGCTTTCAGGAGGAGCCGGCCTTCCCCTGGATTGTTCGGGATCGCCTCCAGAGCAGGAGCATCGCGGCGTTGTGCCCGGCATGGGCGACGATCGGGGCCAACAGGCCGCCGCTTACCTCGAAGATCGTGCCGAACACGAAGCCGGCCAGGACAGCCCACCCGGTCCACACCAGGTAACGCCTGTCGGGACCGATGTGGGCGAGGCCGAACAGGAGCGAGGAGATTACGAGCCCGAACTCCTGCAAGACGGCGCCGCGGAAGAACGCCTCTTCACCTACACCCGAGAATACGGAGATGAGCACGAGATCCCCCGCGCGCGCCCCATCTACCAGACGAGGGGCGAGCTCCTCCGAGATGCGGCGAAGCGCGGGGAGGAACCGGTGAGCAAGAAGCCCCAAAGAGATCGTGCACACCGCGGTCAGAACGCCTGTGAGCAAACTCCAGAGGAGGCTCTCGCCCAACAGCGACACCTCGAAGCCCCTGAGGCCGCACCACACGGCCGCGACCACCGTGAGCGACCCGTAAAACAGGGCGGCGAACCTGACGAAGCGCGGGCTCATCGCGAGCCTGGCTCTGTCCGGTCCGCATGGGAATCCATAATCGGCCATTCTAACCGAGGCACGAGCGGACCGGCGGCGCAAGATCACGACCTTCCCGCAACCCCGCCGCCGGATGCGAGACCCCCGCAGCTCGGAACAGGTTTTTCGTGTGATCAGCACGACGGTCGATAACCCGGTATCGTACCGGATGCCAAAAAACTCGAGGTCGCAGAGAGTCCGGAGGTAGGAGATGCTCGACGAGTCCATATTCAAGGCCTACGACATCCGTGGCGTGTATCCTGATAATTTGGATGAGGACGTGGCCCGTGACATCGGGCGCGCGTTCGTCAAACAGCTAGATCTCGCGGGCTCCAGGGTCGTCGTGGCGCGCGACATGCGCCTCTCGGGCGAGGCGCTGGAGGGTGCATTTATCGAGGGCGTCACGGAGGCGGGCGCCGACGTGCTCGACCTCGGGCTCGTCTCGACCGACGCGCTCTACTTCGCCGTCGGTCACCTCGGGGAGCCAGGGGGGGCCATGGTAACCGCCTCGCACAACCCCAAGAACTACAACGGCTTCAAGCTCTGCAGGGAGGACGCCATCGCCCTCTCGGGCGACGCGGGACTGGGCGAGATCCGTGACCTCATCGTCGAGGGAAACCTCCCGGCGCAGGCAGAATATCCCGGTTCCGTCGAGGAGACCGACATAGCGAAAGACTACGCCAAGCACTGCCTCGGCTTCATAAACACTGAGGGCTTGAGGCCGCTCAAGATCGTCATCGACGCCGGCAACGGGATGGCCGGCAAGATGGTCCCGCCCATCTTCGAGCATCTCCCTTTCGAGTACGTCCCGATGTACTTCGAGCTCGACGGCTCCTTCCCGAACCATCCGCCCAACCCGATAGAGCCCGAAAACGTGGAAGAGTTGCAAGAACGGGTGGTCTCCGAGGGCGCGGATTTCGGGGTCGCCTTCGACGGCGACGCAGACCGCTGCTTTATCATCGACGAGAAGGGCACGACCATCTCCGGCGACCTGGCGGCGGCGCTAATCGCCAAGAACGTGCTCGAGAAGGAGCCCGGCGCGACGATCCTCTACAGCGCCGTGTGCTCCAAGGCCTTCCCCGAGCTCGTCGAGCGCGAGGGCGGCAAGGCCATAAGAACCAAAGCCGGCCACTCCATCATCAAGCCGCAGATGCGCAATAACGACGCGGCCTTCGGCGGTGAGCACTCCGCGCACTTCTACTTCAGGGACAACTACTTCGCAGACTCCGGCATCATAGCCATGCTCACCATCGCCGAGCTCGTCGGCAGGCAGGAAGCCCCCATCTCCGAGCTACTCGCCCCCATCGACCCCTACATCCGCTCGGGCGAGATCAACTCCGAAGTAGAAGACCAGGAGGCGACCCTGAAAGAGGTGGAAGACCGCTTCTCCGAAGACGAAGATGCGCAGAAAGACCACCTCGACGGCCTTACCGTGGACCTAGGCGACTGGTGGTTCAACCTCCGCCCCTCCAACACCGAACCCCTCCTGCGCCTCAACGTAGAAGCCTCAGACAAAGTAACTATGGAGCACCACCGCGACGAGTTGCTCAGCCTCATCCGAGGCTGAGCAGCGCGCTACGCCCTTCGGGCTCCGCTTGTCAGCACGGCGCTTCGCGCCTTGTCAGCACGGCCCTTCGGGCCTTTTCAGTTTTCTTGCCGTGCTGACCCTGTCTCTTATACACATCTCCGAGCCCACGAGA
>JBKPSF010000351.1:0-9147 GCA_046734875.1 Actinomycetota bacterium
CCGGCACTGCTCATCATCGCCATGATCGTCATCGTGCTGGCCCAGATCTCGACGAACATGGCCGCGAACGTGGTCTCGCCGTCGTTCGACTTCTCGAACCTGGCGCCGAAGTACATCTCGTTTCGCACGGGCGGCATGATCACCGCCCTCATCGGCGTCCTCTCGTTCCCCTGGGTCCTGCTCGAGAGCGTGGGCGCTTACATCTTCACCTGGCTCGTCGGCTATGGTAGCCTGCTGGGGGCGATCGGGGCGGTCATGATCGTGGACTACTGGATCGTGCGAAAGAGGCAGCTGAGCCTCCCCGACCTCTACAAGCACGATGGCATCTACGCCTACGCGGGCGGCTGGAACTGGAAGGCTATCGCGGCGGTATTCATAAGCGTGATACCCGTCGTTCCCGGTTTCCTGAAGGCGGCCACGACCCCCGGTTTCGCCGGCGTCTTCGCGAACCCTACGTTTATCGAGAGCCTGTACAACTACGGCCTGTTCTTCACCTTCGGCGTCGCCGGGATAGCCTACCTGGCGCTCTCCATGATCGGAGGCCGGGCAGCCGAACCCGCCCGCGAACCCGAGGCTACGTAAGGGGTAGGCAGTGCCTGACACCTCCACTTACGCCCTCTTCGTCGCAGCGGCGCTGGCGCTCTTGCTAGTGCCGGGTCCTGCCGTCGTCTACGTCGTGGCCCGCAGCGTGAGCGGGGGCCGTCTCACCGGGCTCGTCTCCGTGCTCGGCATCGAGCTTGGAACCCTCACACACGTCCTCTTCGCCGCTGCCGGTCTCTCGGCGATAGTCGCTTCCTCGGTCGTCGCTTTCTCCGTCGTGAAGTGGCTCGGCGCGGCCTACCTCATCTGGATCGGGCTGAAACAGATCTTCGGACGCGGCGACGGCGAGACGGAGGTGTCCGGGGGCGGAGAGAGCCGCTTGCGCGTCTTCTACCAGAGCGTGCTCGTGCAGATCTTGAACCCCAAGGGCGCGCTGTTTTTCCTGGCCTTTTTGCCGCAGTTCGTAGATTCTTCGAGGGGAGCGGCCTGGACCCAGATCGTCGTGCTCGGCGCCACGCTCGCATTTCTGGGGTTGTTCACGGACGGCCTGTACGCGCTTCTCGGTGGCACGGCGGGAGGTTGGATCAGGAAACGTGGCGGAGGCCTGCGGCGGGCCGGGCGCTACGTCACGGGCGGAATCTACGTAGCTTTAGGCGCCGTGGCCGCGATCTCGGGCAAGGATTAGGAGGAAGGCATGGACTTCGGCGTTACACTCCAGACGAACCCGCCGGCGAGCCGGGTCGTCGAACTTACCAGAAAGGCCGAGGACCTCGGTTTTTCGCACGCCTGGACCTTCGACTCGCACATCCTCTGGCAGGAGCCCTACGTCATCCACTCGCAGATGCTCTCGGCGACGGAGAGGATCACGGTCGGTCCCTTCGTCACCAACCCCGTGAGCCGCGACCCCTCCGTTACGGCCTCCACCTTCGCCACCCTCAACGACACGTTTGGCAACCGCACCATCTGCGGCATCGGGCGCGGCGACTCCGTGGTACGCGTCCTCGGACGCAAGCCCACGACGCTCCGGCAACTCGAAGAGGCCATGCACGTCATAAAAGAGCTTGCCGAGGGACGCGCCGTCGATTTTTCCGGAGTAGAAGTGAAGATACCCTGGATCAGGGACGGAAAACTCGAAGTGTGGATGGCCGGTTATGGGCCGAAGGCGCTCAGCCTCACGGGGCGCAAGGCCGACGGCTTTATCCTGCAGCTCGCTGACCCCGTGATCCTGGAGTGGACCATGAAGCACGTCCACGACGCGGCAAGAGAAGCAGACCGCGACCCGAAGGAAGTCAAAGTCTGCGTAGCGGCCCCAGCCTATGTTGGCGACGACCTCGCCCACCAGCGCGAGCAGTGCCGCTGGTTCGGGGGCATGGTCGGAAACCACGTAGCCGACCTCGTCGCCCGCTATGGCGAAGACAGCGAGGTGCCGCACGCCCTCACCGACTACATAAAGGCGCGCGAGGGCTACGACTACAGCCACCACGGCAGGGCTGACAACCGCTCCACCGACTTCGTCCCCGACAGCATCGTCGACCGCTTCTGCGTCCTCGGCACCGTCGAGGATCACGTAAAGAAGCTAAACGAGCTCAAGGATCTCGGCGTGGATCAGTTCAACGTCTACCTCATGCACGACGCCATGGACGAGACGCTAGATGCTTATGGGGATGAGATCATACCTGCTCTGGAGGCGAAGTCCGTTTTGTGAAGACTAGTTGAGCAACCGACCGCACTGGCCCAACAAGTTTATTCCAGCTTCTACTTCGTTCACTCTCTTGTCCCCGCGCGTACGCGTTGGAGGGGTAGCGCTGGGTGCCCCTCTATCATATTCTTCGCCTATGGGGAGGTGCATAATCTAGATGGAACCGGCAGTTAGCGTCGAGGGGCTCGGTTACCGTTACGGGGGACAACAGAAGCCCGCGCTGAAGGGCATCGACCTGGAGGTGGCCGGGGGGGGATACGTCGTAGTGATGGGGCCTTCGGGGGCGGGGAAGAGCACGCTCTGCGCGTCCCTCAACGGTTTGATCCCCCACTTCTTCCGAGGCGAGATGGAGGGAGAAGTGCGCGTCGGGGGCAGCTCCACTCGCGAGGGCAAGGTAGGGGAGCTCGCCCGGGAGGTCGGCCTCGTATTCCAGGACTTCGAGGCCCAACTCTTCTCGACCAATGTTGCCCTGGAGGTCGCCTTCGGTCCCGAGAACTTCGGCGTAGGGCGGGGGGAGATGGTCGAACGCGTCGAGAGGGTGCTCGGGCAGGTACGCCTGGAGGGCTTCGAGGAACGCGCGCCAACGACCCTATCCGGCGGCGAGAAACAGCGCCTCGCCGTAGCCTCGGTGCTCGCTACAGGGCAGCGCATCTTGTGCCTGGACGAGCCGACAACGGATCTCGATCCCGCAGGGAAGCTCGGCATCTTCGAGCTCGCCGAAGACTTCAAAGACCGCGACGGCGTTACCCTCATCGTCGTCGAAAACGAGACCGAAGAGACCATCGAAGCCGACCGCATCATCGTCCTTCGGGACGGCGAGATCGTCGCCGACAGGCCGGCAAGAGAAGTCCTGCGGGACGTGGAGTTGCTGGAAGAATCGAGCGTCATGCCGCCGCAGGTTGCCCGCTTTTTCCACGAGATGGGGCTGTGGCAGGGCCAGTTGCCGCTTACGCCACAGGAAGGAATCGCGGAGTTCGGGCGGCGGGGGTGGCGGGTGAACCCGGACCGCCACAGGCGTCTCGTCGAGGCGGATGCGAAGCGGGAGGCAGTTTACGGTGAGCCCGTCATCGAGGTAGAGGGGCTCACGCACCGCTACCCGAACGGGGTCGTCGCGCTGGAGGGGGTGGATCTCACCGTTCGGAGGGGCGAGTTCCTGGCCGTGCTCGGGCAGAACGGGTCGGGAAAGACCACGCTCGTCAAGCTCTTCGACGGGCTCTTGAAGCCAACCGCGGGCACGGTCAAAGTGGAGGAGAACGAGAACCAGGGGTCGGACCAGGCCGGCAAGGCCGTTGGGTACGCCTTCCAGAACCCTGACCACCAGATCTTCTCCGACACCGTCTCCGAGGAGGTAGCTTTCGGGCCGAAGATCAGGGGCCTGGACGAGCAGGAGACCGGGGAGCGGGTACGGGAAGCCCTCGCCGCCGTGGGACTGGAGGGCCACGGTGGCGAGAACCCGTCCGGGCTAACCAGGGGCGAGCGCCAGCGGGTTGCGGTGGCATCTGTTCTGGCCGTGCGCCCGGAGGTACTGATCCTGGACGAGCCGACGACGGGCCTCGACTACGACGGGCAACGCGCCATGATGGACATGCTGAAGTGCCTGAACGAGGCGGGCTCCACGATCATCGTCGTTACCCAAATCATGTGGGTCGTCGCCGAGTACGCCCACAGGGCCGTGGTCATGAGGGACGGTGGAATCTCCCTGCAAGGAACGGTCAGGGAAGTGTTTGCTGGAGAGGACGAGCTACTCGACGCCGCGCTCCGGCCCCCGCCCATCGTCTCGCTCGGCAACGCGCTCGGCCACCCGGTGTTGTCCGTGGAGGAGCTGGTCGAGATTACCGAGGAGAAGGCCTAGAGATGGACCCGTCGCTCTACCTGAACAGGGACACGTCAGTACACCGCCTCGACCCCAGGACCAGGATGTTCTTGTTGCTTGGTATGTTGGTGCTGGCGTTCGTGTTCGCCGACCCGCTTTATTTGCTCGCGGTGCTCGCGGTGATCCTGTCGTTCGGCTATCTGTCGCGGTCTCTGGCCAACGTCGGGAGCATCTGGTTTGTTCTGATCTCCGTCTCCGTCTCGGGCATAGTTCTGTGGTCCATATTCGGTGGTGGAGATACCCAGTTCTTCCTCTTCGTGGAGCGGGAGGCGTTCGTGTACGGTATAGGCGTTGCTTTGCGCCTCGACGCCGCGATCCTAGCGTGCGTGATCTTCCTCTCCACCACCCGCAACGAAGAGATATCCGTGGGGCTGGTCCGGCTCGGAATCCCTTACCGCTCCGCCTTCGCCGTCTCGAACGCGCTGCGGCTCATCCCGACGATGGTCGCGGCAGACACGACCATACGCCAGGCCCAGAAGGCAAGGGGCCTCGACCCCGACTCGGGCAACATTATCAACCGAACCCGCAAACGCTTGCCCCTCCTGGCGCCGGCCTTCGCGACCACTCTTCGCTCGACCAACGTCTTCTCCATGGCTCAAGCATCCAGGGGTTTCGGGGCCGGACCAAGGCGCACGTTCCTCCTGCACACCGCGATGGGCCGTGCTGACGCAACGATCATCGTCCTGGTAGTCTTGCTCGTGGCTGGCTCTATCGCGCTGAGGATCATGGGGTACGGCGGGCTGGGGTAAGGTCGAAGATCCACGCCTCCGATAATCTGAGATGTTGACCGGCTGAAATGCTGAAGTGCTTCTATTCTGCTGCTCTGACCAGGTAGCCCTTGTTGTTTGGTGGGCCGTAGGCGAAGCCCTGGAAGTAGGCGCCTGCGGCGGTGTTGAAGATGAGGGCGCCGCCCCTGTAGTCCAGGAAGTCCTCGGAGTCGATGAACTTACGGAGACGGAGTCGAGGTTGGCGTAGCGCGCCTTTATGTCGCGCGCGATGAGCGTGAGGTCCTGCTCGGTGGTCGCCTTGGTGTCCACGACCAGGTGACCCCGCGGGCACCGTTGCGCTCGCTCCTTTCGGTCTGCAGGATCTCGTAGTCGGGTACGCCTTTGGGGCGGTCGAAGCCGCCGATGCTGATGTCGGGGGGTCGGGGGCCACGTATGTGTTGCTTACTGCCACGTAGGGCTCCGGGGCGGAGCGGAGATCAGGCATCTCGACGGCGGAGACACGCCCACCACCGAGGGGCCAGAGGAAGGTGGCACAAACCAGGAACAGCACCACAAACGAGGCGGGATACAGGATAGACTGGGCCTACGGCATAAGGGAGAGCTTAGCCTCCGCGGCGACGTAAAGCTCACACCATACGGCTTGCAAGATGTATTAAACTATGGGCACTGGAAATCTTGTATTTTGGAGGAGCATCTTAGATGGCACAACGCGCGTACGACGTCGTGATAATAGGTTCTGGTCCTGCCGGGTATACGGCTGCCCTCTACGCGGCCAGGGCGAGCATGAGGGTGCTTGTTTTCCAGGGTTTCGAGAGTGGCGGTCAGCTCATGCTGACATCCGACGTGGAGAACTATCCCGGCTACAGGGACGGCGTGATGGGTCCCGAGATGATGGACGACTTCGAGGCCCAGGCAGCGCGTTTCGGGGCCGAGATGCGCCCCGACAACGTCGAGCGGGTGGACTTCTCGGAGCGCCCTTTCAAGGTGTGGGCCGAGGACGAAGAGGAGCCTACGCTCGCCAGGGCCGTCATCATCGCTACCGGCGCCAAAGCCAAGTGGCTCGGGCTCGAGAGCGAGCAGCAGCTCATGGGCAAGGGCGTAAGCGGTTGTGCCACCTGCGACGCCTTCTTCTACAGGGGCAAGAAGGTCGCCGTCGTCGGTGGGGGAGACACAGCGATGGAGGAGGCGGGGGTCCTCGCCAAGTTCGCCGACGAGGTAGTTCTCATCCACCGCCGCGACGAGTTCAGGGCGTCCAAGATCATGCTCCAGAGGGCGCTGGACAACCCCAAGATCACGTTCATGACCGACACAGTGGTGGAGGAGATCCTGGGCGAAGACGCCGTTGAAGGCGTGCGCGTGAGGAACACGAAGACCGGCGAGGAGCAGACGGTAGAGGTGAGCGGCTTCTTCGCCGCCATCGGCCACGCCCCAGCGACCTCCCTGTTCGAGGGGCAACTCGAGATGGACGAGGGTGGCTACATACCGCAGAAGGAGAACACCATGACCAGCGTCCCCGGCGTGTTCTCCGCCGGCGACGTCTCTGACACGCGCTATAGGCAGGCCGTCACAGCGGCGGGCGACGGTTGCCGCGCCGCCATCGACAGCGAGCGTTGGCTCGAGGAGCAGGGCGAGGCCACAGAGGCCGAAGACCCCGCCGTGTGGACCGCCGAAAAGGACGTGGCGAACCTGTAGGGGCGGGTTTCAAACCCGCCCCCGCAAACCCGTCCCGATAAAAGAGCGCCCCCGAGAAGACGTCGGGGGCGCCTTTCTGTGCGCCGGCGGAGCGTGGCGGGTATAATGCGCCGCCGACAGGGGGATGTGGTGAGTCGGAAGACCTTTTTGCTCGTCGAGGATGACCGGGATCAGGTCGTCCTCGCCATGCGCGCCCTGCGCAAGCATGGCATCGTAGCCGAGGTCGACGATGTTGTGGTGGCGCAGAGCGGTGAAGAGGCTATAGACCACCTCCTCGGCGAAGGCTCCCCCGGCGAACGAGAGACCGCCCCCATCCCCGAGTTCGTGCTCCTCGACGTGCATCTTCCCGGCCTCGAAGTGGCTTGGCTATCATGTGGCCGCCAGGTCATGGTAAGGACGAAGCCGCGAAGGGGGCACATGCGGATCGAAGTCGAAACCAGGAACGTAGATGGCGGGGTCACATCACTCGGTACGGCCGGGCAGTTCACGCTGGTTGTCGATCGTCCCACGGAGGGCGGAGGCGGAGGATTGGGCTTCAACGGCGGGCAACTGCTGTACCTCGCGGTCGCCGGGTGTATCTCGAACGATCTCTTCCGCGAGGCCAGGACGGCCGGCATCGAACTGGGTAGTGTCAGGGTCAAGGTTGGCGGAGATTTCGTTGGCGAGCCCGCGGTCTCGGACGAGATCCTCTACGAGGTCGAGGTAGAGGGCGACGCCCCGGAAGAACGGCTCCGGGCCCTCGTCGATGAGGTCGACGAAATCGCCGAGATCCCCAACTCGCTTCGTCGAGGGACGCAGGTGCGCCTGGCCTGGTCAAGCCTGACGGGCAACGACAGCGGTTCTGGCGGAGATACTTAAACGGCCCTCTTGCGTCCCACCACGTGGATGAGGCGCGCCACGGATCTGTAAGGCTCCCTCTTCCCGGCTTCCCACTCCAGCTCCAGTATCTCGGGTAAGTCCTTACCGGGAGTACCGTCACCAAGGTGGTCCGAGAAGACCCGCACCCCGTACCAGCACTCCACTATGAGGCCTGCTTCCGCGAACGCTTCGGATAGTCCTTCGACTGTGTCGCCGCGCGTCATCACCCCGAGCCGCCCGCGGTCCCTGTCCGTCTCTAGCGCCGAGAGCGCGTCCCTGTAACGGCCTTCGAGGGCGGGTCGGGCGGCCAGGGCGGAGGCGTTCTTGGTCAGGACGGAGACGATGCCCTCGGAACGAGCCAGCGCAGAGAGGGCCTGGATCATGATTCGCGCATCGTCGAGATACATCAGCACCCCGTGGCAGAGTACCGCGTCGAACGTCTCCCCACCGAGCACCTCGGACGCCCGCTCGCCCGTGCCCCTGACGAGACGCATCCGCCCGCGAACGTCTTCGTGGGCAAGCCTGCGGCGCGCTTCGTCGAGCATCTCTGCGGAAGGGTCGAGGATGGTGACCTCGTAGCCTCGCCGGGCTAGTCGAATCGACTGCTGGCCGGCGCCGCCTCCCACGTCGATGATGCGGGCCGGCAATCCGGGTAGGTGTTCGGAGAGGCCATGGTCCACGAGTTCGTGGCGGACCACCCGGCGCAGGGTCCCGCCCGAAGAGTTGTAGCCCGCTGCCAGGCCGGCGAAGGGGTCCTTCACGGTGGCTGCTACTTGCCTTCCTTCAAATACTTCTCGAAATCTGGGAGGGGGAGGCAGTTGATCACGCTCCCCTTCTCGACCCACGCCCGCCTCGCCTGCGAGACGCCGTATTTCATGTAACCCAGGGCCCTCTCGTCGTGGGCGTCTGTGTCGATCGTGATCCTGATCCCCGCCCCCACGGCCTCCCTGACGAAAGGAACGGAGAGGTCGAGACGGTCGACGTAGGAGTTGAGCTCGAGGGCCGTGTTCGTGGCCTCGGCCTCCCTGATGAGACGCGAAACGTCAACCGCGTAAGGCTCCCTGCGGTTCAAAATGCGGCCCGTTGGATGGCCGATGGTCCTTACGTGGGGGTTGTGAATCGCACGCACTATGCGCTCCGTCATCGCCTCTTCGTCCAACCCGAAGGAGGTGTGCACGCTCGCCACCACGAAATCCAGCGTCGCGAGCACATCGTCCTCGTAGTCGAGCGTGCCGTCCCTGAGGATGTCCACCTCGGAGCCGCAGAAGAGCTTGATCTCGTCGTACTTCTCGTCCGCCTCCCTGACGGCCTTCAGCTTCTGCTCCAGGCGTTCGGGCGAGAGGCCGTTGGCAACCCTGAGGCTCTGGGAATGGTCGCAGAACACCAGGTACTCGTAGCCTAGCTCTATGGCGGCCTCGGCCATGCTTTCGATGGTGCCCTTGCCGTCCGAGTAATCTGTATGGACGTGCAGGTCGCCCCGGACGTCATCGACCGAGACGAGGTCGGGCAGGGTTCCCTTGTCTGCGGCTTCGATCTCGCCCGTGTCCTCGCGCAGCTCAGGGGGAATATACTCGAGGTCGAGCCGCGAGTAGAGGTCCTCCTCCGTGGCGACGGGCCGGTAGTCGCCCGTGCCGATCTCGGCCAGGCCGTACTCGGAGATGTTTATGCCCATCTTGACGGCCCGCTCGCGCAGCGCGATGTTGTGGGCCTGCCCGCCCGTGAAGTGGTGCAAGAGCGTGCCATACGCTTCCGGCTCC
>JBKPSF010000352.1:0-2473 GCA_046734875.1 Actinomycetota bacterium
GTCCTCTCCATCCTTCGTCCTCCTTCCCGACGCGCTTTAGCCGAAGCGTGTACTAACTCTTTACAACGCAAGGATGATGACACAAGCCGAAGCTTGACGAGAACTTCTTAGAACGCCGTACCCGCGAAGTTCGCAGAATCACATAACACGCACTTCGTCGAATAGCCTGTTGTTCCAGTCTTATAGGGTCGGGACCCCCCAACTGCAGTAAGCGCCAGTCCTAGTTATCGTCGGTTTCTTGAGTCTGTTGCATGCACAGTTGGAAGGCGAGGCGGGCGAAGGCTTCCTCTGTGGGGTCGTTGCTGAGCCTCGCCCTCTTTTCCTCGGCGATCCAACTAGCGGCTTCCACCCATGCTTCGCTTTGCGGGGTCCACTCGAAGGGGTTTCGGTATTCCATGCCCCCATTCTAGCGCAAGCCGCATAGCGCCCCGGTCCTATTGGTCAGGCGACGCTGCTATAAGGGGGACGCCGTTCAAGGGGTCTTCTCGGGTTCTTACGTTTACGTAAGGTGGCAAACTCCCCGCCATGTAAATAAGAATGCTGCTCAGCATGAGACCAGGGCTATGCCGAACTTCGGAAAACACAGTACAGGTGAAGTTCGCAAAATGCACCGAGGACGAACTTCAGGCTCTGTGAAGTTGCACTTTTGGGTCACTGCCTTCGGTCAGCAAGGCACGGAAGCCAAGCGCGGGCGTTCTGTCAACTTCGGGGGTTCGTACCAACGATGCCGTCCAGCGACTCCACGCCCCTGCTGCGCAGGAAGTCCACAACGTTCGGTCCCTCCTCCGGTCGCCCCGCGTCGATCAGGTAGCTCTCCCCGCCGGCTTGCACGAGCACGCCGTCGCCCTGCCCGACGTCTATGAAGCCGACGGACAGAGACCCAGAAGGCGGCGGACCGGGCCCGGAGCCTTCCAAGAGCAGCTCCAGTTCCGCGCAGGCGGGCACGATCATTGTCAGGATCAGCAGCACTAGCGGCGCGAGCAAACGCACCCGTGCCGGTCCGAGCCTCTCCCTGGCGCCCCGGCGCTCTTCGGAACCAACGACCATAGGAGGGGTTATCGGCCCATCGCCACGAAACCTTAGAGCGGTTCGCGAGATGCTGCCCGTGCTTGGCGTCAACGGGAGCATCGCCAACGTCTGCGAGGACTGTCCCGCCAAAGGCAAGGTCTTCGCCAAGACCGGGTCGGTCGGGCTCCCCGCGTTTGTGAAACCAGTCGAGATCGAGGCCGAGTCGTTGGGTGGGTACATGGAGGTCAACAGACATCGCAGCCATCAGGCAAGAAGAGGCCTCGCAAGGCGACCAATAAGGGTAAACAATGACATCCCTTGAAGCCGAGACTGAGCAGCGAGGGCCGGAGCATTGGGAGCCGGCCCCCTCCCGTTCACACTTCTTGCGAGTGGGTACGCCCTACACCCCGAGAGCGTCGCCTTCCTCCTGGTCTAATTTATCCTCTCGCAGCCGCCGGCCAACTCCGAGTTGGCGTCCACGATGCACCAGTCGTGCGCTCCCTTTCCGGCGCGGATCCTGTCGCGGGGGTCGCCGTCGCGGACGTTGATCTTGTCGAAGCCCTTGCCGCTTTTGACGATGTCGGTGTCGTTACCGTACTTGTTGGCGAGGATGAGGTCGCGGCCGCCCCTCGCGATGATCCTGTCAGGCACGCCTCTGCCGATGCGTTCGAGGATCTTATCGTCGTTGCCGCCTCCGAAGCAGGGTATGCTCTTGCACTGGATGATCTGGTTCGCCGCGAAGGCAGCTGCGCCTACCAGGGGCACCAGCACCACCACCAGGGCCACAACTATCATCAGCTTCCGCATCTACACTTTCTCCTCTCCCGTATTTGGGGAGAGCTCGTCCGCGACCTCTTCCCCGTTGTCAAGCCGACGCGTTAAACGTTAGCGCGGCCCTCATCCACGCGCAACCCTCCAAAGGTTCTCTCTCGCGAGCGCCCGCATGAGTTGCCTCTCGGAACGAATGTCCTCGAACATCACCAGCTCCCTCACGACATTATGAGTACCGCTGTAAGACCGCGAAGGGCCTGTCCTGCCGGGAACCTCTCTATAATTTCCGTGGTGCTCGGCGTGGGCAATGCTGCTCGTCGGTCCCACGAATACGCAGAGCGACGAAGGGAGCGGTATGGACACTTCTTCTGGCGGGCCGTCTCGTCAGCCCGAGACGCATCTGGGAGAGCCGAGGAGACGGCGCCGGTGGCCATTCGTGGTCGGCGGGCTCGTAGCACTCGGCCTGGTCGGGCTCGTCGTGTTTGCGGTGGTCCTGATCCTGGTATCGACGAGCGGGCCGACGGCCCCTGCCCTCTACGACGAGGAGTACGTCTCGGGCGACGGGCCGGACAAGGTGGTCGTAGTGCCCATCGAGGGAGTGATCGCCCCTGCCGACGACACTTTAGGCGGGGTCCTGCCGACCTCCACGCCAGAAGGACTCACGGACGCACTGCGCCAGGCCGGCTCAGATCCG